>PLHC01000083.1 GCA_003138795.1 Granulicella sp.
ACTTGCCGCACAGGCACTCCCAATCGGTGATCGGTCCAAAGATGCGCGCGCAGAACAGGCCGTCACGCTCCGGCTTGAACGTGCGGTAGTTGATCGTCTCAGGCTTGGTGACCTCACCATGCGACCACGAGCGGATCTTCTCGGGCGAGGCGAGCTGAATCTTGATGGAGTCGAAGTCCGTGATCGGACCGGTTGTTTCAAAGGGGCTGGAGCGGAACATATTTTTCTCTCCGTGTGCAGTGCTTAGCTCGATGCCAACTTTGTGCTTCGCTCTTGTACTTCGAAGAGCCTGTGTTGCGAGCTTCGCTGCTAGCTGTGCAGCCTGAAAGCGGCTGCTTTTTCTTTCGCGATGCTGCCGATCTTCCGGCCTCACCACGTCAATCTCTACTTCGCCTCTGCTGCCAGCTCCTGCCGTTACACAAGCTCGGAGCTGACAACAGTGGCGAACAAATCAGAAGAACAAATCAAGCGCTAGTCGGCGACGGCAAGCTCCGGCAGCGGCACAACCTCTTCCACTTCTGCCGTCTTCTTGACCAGCTCGACGTCGAGGCAGAGCGACTGCAGCTCGCGGATGAGAACGTTGAACGACTCGGGCACGCCCGGTTCGATCGCTGCCTCGCCCTTGACGATGGCCTCGTAGATCTTCGTGCGGCCATAGACGTCATCGGACTTCGCGGTCAACAGCTCCTGCAGGATGTAAGCGGCGCCATACGCTTCAAGCGCCCACACTTCCATCTCACCGAAGCGCTGTCCGCCGAACTGCGCCTTACCACCCAGCGGCTGCTGCGTGATCAACGAGTACGGTCCGATCGAGCGGGCGTGGATCTTGTCGTCGACCAGATGCGACAGCTTGAGCATGTAGATGTAGCCGACCGTAACCGGCTGCTCAAACGCCTCGCCTGTCATGCCGTCGAACATCTCGGTCTTGCCCGAGCTCGGGAGTCCAGCCGCTGCAAGCAGCGCCTTGATCTCGCTCTCCTTCGCACCATCGAACACCGCCGTTCCGAACCAGATTCCGCGCCTCATGCCGGCGGCAACGCGCATCGTCTGCTCGTCATCCAGCAAAAGCAGCTGGTTGAGCGCCGCAGTATTCTTGAACGCCTCCTTGAAGATCTCCTTCACTTCGCTGGCCTTCTCGTGGTTGGCAGCAAGTGCAGCGACCTTCGCTCCGAGCTCATGTGCAGCCCAGCCAAGATGCGTCTCGAGAATCTGACCGACGTTCATACGTGAAGGCACACCGAGCGGATTCAGAACGATCTCCACCGGCGTTCCATCGGGCAGATACGGCATGTCTTCCTCGGGAAGGATGCGCGCAATGACGCCCTTGTTACCGTGGCGTCCGGCCATCTTGTCGCCGACCGACAGCTTGCGCTTCATCGCGATGTACACCTTCACCATCTTGATGACGCCAGGCGAAAGCTCATCGCCCTTCTGCATCTTGCCGATCTTCTCGTTGGTGATCTTGCGCAGTACATCGATCTGGCGCGAGGTCATCTCCTCGATCTCGTCGNNATCTGCTCGTTGACGCGCGGATCCTTGTCGGCGTAGCGAATACGCTTCAAATTGCGCGTCGAGATCAGTTCGATGATGTCGCGAGTAAGAATGTCGCCCTTGGTCAGCAGCTTCTTGTTGGTGCGCTCGTCGTGCAGGTCCGCAAGGACCTCCTTGGCGCCGAGGATATTCTCCAGGCGCTTCAGCCGCTCATCGGTGAGAATACGAATCTCATCGGCGAGGTTACGCTCGAGCTTCTCAATCATCTCCTGCTCAATCTGCAGCGCGCGCTGGTCCTTCTCCTGACCCTTGCGGCTGAAGATGCGAACATCGACGACCGTTCCTTCGATGCCCGGAGGGCACGTCAGGCTGGCATCGCGAACGTCACCGGCCTTCTCACCGAAGATGGCGCGCAGCAGCTTCTCTTCTGGAGTGAGCTGCGTCTCGCCCTTCGGCGTCACCTTGCCGACGAGGATGTCGTTGTGCCCGATCTTGGCGCCGATGCGGATGATGCCCGACTCGTCCAGATCACGCAGCGCGTGCTCCGAGACGTTGGGAATATCACGCGTAATCTCTTCCGGCCCAAGCTTCGTGTCGCGCGATTCGATCTCGAACTCCTCGATGTGGATCGAGGTGTAGTAGTCCTCGCGGACCAGCTTCTCCGAGATCAAAATCGCGTCCTCGAAGTTGTACCCGCGCCACGGCATGAAGGCCACCAGCACGTTGCGGCCGAGCCCGAGCTCGCCCTGCTCCGTGCACGGCCCATCCGCAATCACCTGTCCCTTGATCACGCGATCGCCCCTGCGAACGATCGGCTTCTGGTTGATGCAGGTGTTCTGGTTGGAGCGCTTGAACTTCGTGAGCTGATAGATATCCGAACCAACCTCACGCGACAACTGCGTGGGATGATGCTCGCCTTCGACGCGCACGATAATGCGCTCGGAGTCGACCGAATCGATGATGCCGTTGCGCTTGGCCAGGATCACAGCACCGGAGTCGCGCGCCGTAACGCCCTCCATTCCGGTACCGACGAACGGAGCCTCAGCCACCAGCAATGGCACCGACTGGCGCTGCATGTTCGCTCCCATCAGCGCGCGATTCGCATCGTCATGCTCGAGGAACGGAACCAGCGACGCAGCTACCGAGACCAGCTGCTTCGGGCTGACGTCGACATAATCGACCTCACCCTTGGGCACCAGGACGAAGTTGCCGGCCTTCCGCGCATTGACCAGGTCATCCACAATGTGCAGGTTCTCATCGAGACCGATGTTCGCCTGTGCAATCGTGTGACGGTCCTCTTCCCACGCGGACAGATAGAACGAGAAGGGCTCGAGGTCCATGGTGCGCTTGCCGTTCTTCTTCAGCTCCTTGTTCTGCTTGGCTGCCTCGCGGATCTCGAGGAAATCGCCCTGACGCAGACCGGACTCGCCGGCGTTCGTCACTGCAACGTAGTCGAGAACGACGCCGTCCTTCACCTTGCGATACGGGCTCTCAATGAAGCCGTACTCGTTGATGCGCGCAAAGCACGACAGGGACGAGATCAGTCCAATGTTCGGACCTTCCGGCGTCTCGATCGGGCAGATGCGGCCATAGTGCGTCGGGTGAACGTCGCGAACCTCGAAGCCCGCGCGCTCACGCGAAAGACCACCAGGCCCGAGGGCGGACAACCGCCGCTTGTGCGTGATCTCCGACAGTGGGTTCGTCTGATCCATGAACTGCGAGAGCTGCGACGATCCAAAGAACTCGCGGATCGCGGCCATCACCGGCTTGGCGTTGATCAGGTCGTGCGGCATCGCCGTCGACATCTCCTGATACACGCTCATCTTCTCCTTGATCGCCCGCTCCATGCGCACCAGTCCGATGCGGAACTGGTTCTCCATGAGCTCACCGACCGCGCGCACGCGGCGATTGCCAAGGTGATCGATATCGTCGACGTTGCCGATGTTCTTGCGCAGCTTCAGCAGGTAACGAATCGTCCCGTAGAAGTCCTCCGACGTCAGCGTGCGCTTGTCCAGCCCGCTGGGGTCCTGGTTCTCATACAGCTTGATGTTGAACTTCAACCGGCCAACGCGCGAGAAATCGTACTTGCGCGGATCGAAGAACATGCCTTCAAACAGCGCAGTCGCGGTGTCCAGCGTCGGCGGATCGCCCGGGCGCAGCTTGCGGTAGATCTCGATCAGCGCCTCTTCCGGCTTGCGCACCGAATCGCGGCGCAGCGTGTTCGAGATGATGTTGCCCACATCGTCGCGCTCCGGGAAGAAGACCTGCAGCGTCAGGACGCCGGACTGCAGAATCTTGTGCAGCTTATCAGCGGTAAGCTCGCCGTTGGCCTCGTACAGCAGCTCGCCCGTGCCCATGTCGATCACGTCGGCAGCAATCATCGCGCCGTCGAACTCACTCGGCTCGACCTCAACCGCGGCGGTACCGGCAGCGCGCAGCGCCTTCAGCACCGAAGGCGAGACCTTGCGGCCAGCCGCGACAATCTCTTCCTTCTTCGCATTGTGGATCGCCACCGCCGAGCGCGTGCCCAGCAGGTTCGTCGGTGTCTCGCCCGGAGTCACCGCCCACGAGAGCTTGCCGTCCTTCACTGTGACGGTGTCCACCGTATAGAACGTCTTGAGAATATCTTCATCCGTGCGCAAACCAAGCGCGCGCAGGAAGATCGTTCCCAGGAACTTGCGCTTGCGATCGATGCGGACATACAGCGTGTTCTTCTGGTCGTACTCAAACTCAACCCAGCTGCCGCGGTACGGAATAATCTTGCCCAGGAAGTAGGTGCGGTTGTTCGCCGTCTCAAAGAAGACGCCGGGCGAACGGTGCAACTGCGAAACGATGACGCGTTCGGTCCCATTGACGATGAACGTGCCGTTGGCCGACATCAGCGGAATGTCGCCGAAGAAGACCTCCTGCTCCTTCATGTCGCGGAGGCTCTTCACGCCCGTCTCCGGGTCCTTGTCGTATATCTTCAGGCGGATCGTGACCTTCAGCGGCGCGGAGTACGTCATGCCACGCTCTTCGCACTCAGCCTGGTCGTACTTCAGCTGCAGACCCACAGGGTCGCCGCACTTGGTGCAGAAATCAGGTGTGTTCTTGTTGTACGTGCCGCAGAACTTGCACAGTACATCGCCCGGGTGGAACGGGTCGGTGATGACCATGTGACCGCAGCTCGTGCAAGCGCTGCGCAGGTGGTTCAGGCCCTTCAAATATCCGCACTTGCACTCCCAGTTGCCGATCGAATAATCGACAAAATCGAGCTCTGAGACATTGCGAAAGTCAGTAATCGGGAAGACCGAGGTGAAGACCGACTGCAGGCCATTGTCCTCGCGCTCCTGGGGGAGCTTATCCATTTGGAGGAAGCGCTCATAGCTGCGGCGCTGTACCTCGATCAGGTTTGGGATCTGAATGCTCGTGGGGATCTTTGAAAAGTCGAGACGGCTGCGGATAGGCCGCATTGCGATGTTGCTATCGCGATTGTTTGGATTCGACATGCTCTCTCCTGTTGCTTGGCTAGCCTGTTGCTTGGCTCGAGGCCCTCCAAAGTGCGCCCGCTTGGGGCAACCAGCCTCGGAAGGGAGAAGAAACCGCGTTCTGCGGCGCTCCTCGTTGGACTCTCTGTGCGCCTGTTCCGGTGCCGCCACTCCTCGCAGAGACAGCACCTGAAGCGCGTACTACAAACCCCAGCGAAGCATTCTGCGGGGAGGAAACCTGGATCTTGCCGCCGCCTCATTTGCACAAGGCAGACTCTGCTACAAAGGCCGTACACCATGTACGGCTGTACGACATAGGCTGTACTCCGCTAAGCTTCAGTAGCCATCAAAGCGGAAAAAGTGCTATTGTTCGCCAAGGACGGCGAAAGCGCCCTGCGGGACAGCCTGCCCGGAGAGCGCGCACACGCTATTCGTAAGTGAGTTAATGCAGAAACGGTGGATAGTCGCCGCCCTTTGATTCCCCCGCATACCTGGACGGGGGCTCAACGTTTGCCGCTTGTCGCACGTTTGCACCCTGCGGACCCGCCGCTCGAACCACAAGGTGGCCGGCTCCATAACCTGCTTCGCAATGCCAGGATGAACCGGATAGTACAGATTGACTTCTAAGATTTTCGAGAATCGCAGACAAACGTTGCGCCGAGGCAGCTGCGGTAGTCTCCCATTGGAGAGAATACCGCAGATCTGCCTCGGCTGCAACTGGGATGATTTCCACAGGCAAAAAACCTGCGATTCCCCCGCAAACTGCTTCGAGTCGTTCCGATTACTTGATTTCGACAGTCGCAACGCCATCGAACTTCTTCGCGATGGCAGCCGCATCTTCCTTCGAAATGTTCTCCTTCAACGCCTTGGGAGCTCCGTCGACCAGGTCCTTGGCTTCCTTCAGGCCAAGGGCGGTGACTTCGCGCACAGCCTTGATGGTGTTGATCTNNATCTTGTTCGCGCCGGCATCCTTCAGGATGACGGTAAACTCGGTCTTCTCCTCGACCGGAGCAGCAGCAACAGCGCCGCCCGCAGGAGCCGCTGCAACCGCAGCCGCAGCCGAAACGCCCAGGCGCTCCTCAAGCTTCTTCACCAACTCCGACGCCTCAAGCAGGCTGAGGCTTACGATCTGATCTTCCAACTGCT
>PLHC01000101.1:0-19617 GCA_003138795.1 Granulicella sp.
GCGAGATTGCAGCATTTACGCTGCCAATCTGAAGTTCTGACGTCGACATATATGCATTCCTTACTGGGAACCTAACGGGGAGGGAGCCTCTGCTTACGTCCGTGGTGGTGGACGAAGTCCTCGTCGACAGTCCATCCCTGTACGGGCAGCAGCCTCTCGGCAACGCCGGATCTGTTCTGGGGTCGAACTCATGCCCCCGGTAGTCATCTAAAGTCGCAGGGCTACCGCCCTCCCAAAACACGGCTGACGGGTCGTCGACGCTGGAATCCTGATCGCTCGCCCAGGTCGCGAACAGTCGCGCTGGTTGACTTGCTTCGGCGCGTCTAGCTGCGGCAGTAGTGCTGGCAGGTGGTGTGCTGTATCTGCGGCACCCTCTGAAATTGCGGGATTTTAATCGTGCCTCTCTCAATTTCGGGAAATAGGGAGCTAAATGTGACGGACTGGGGTTCAGGCAGATTCATGGCTATAGTCTTTCTCGGTTTGTCATAGCAAATGTGGGCGAAGGCCAATTGTAGAGCTTGTAAATCCCTATTAGCCCCTTATGGCCCCACGGTTGGTCCCACGAGGCACCCATAAGCTAAGTGATTGAAAATAAATGGTCGGGACGACTAGATTCGAACTAGCGACCTCACCCACCCCAAGGGTGCGCTCTACCAGGCTGAGCCACGTCCCGACTTGCTACGATTGCCGCTCGCACCTTGACGGGCCAGCGACTGGGGTAGCTCCAGTCTACATCAAGGAGGGCTTGTCTCACGGGCTGAAGCCCGCTTTCGTTAGCCGCAATGCCCGGGCTTGTGGCCCGGGCCTACGTGCGCGGTCGCCGGCTAGTGCGAGGGGGCGACGTATTCCTTGGGAAGTTCGCCGCCGCTGCCGAAGAAGAACTCGTTCATCTGTTCGACGAGAAACTCCTGGGCCTCGCGGGTCCAGGGCTGCAGGCGGTACTCGTTGAGCAGCATCTTCTGGCGCTCGACCCACTCGCCCCAGGCCTTCTTGGAGACGTTCTTGAAGATCTTCTGACCGAAGTCGGAGTCAAACGGGGGTTCATCGAGGCCCTCCATCTCGGCTTTGTACTTCGTGCAGAACACCATGTGTGCCATTGGCAGGCTCCTTTTGTTGCTGAATACAAGATCTACAGTTTACCCGAGGCAGAGGTTTCTATAATCCTTGCGATGGCCATTCAGCGTACGACCGAAGATTTGACTCCCGAGCAGCGGATAGAGGGGCTGCGCGAGGAACTGCGCCACCACGAGTATTTGTATTACGTGCTGGACGCGCCGGAGTGGACCGATGCGAAGTATGACGCGCGGATGAACGAGTTGCGGGCGCTGGAGGCGGCCCATCCGGAGCTGCTGACAGCGGACTCGCCGACGCAGAGGGTTGGCGGCAAGCCGAAGGAAGGGTTTGCCAAGGTTGCGCACTCGCGGCCGATGTTGTCGCTCGACAATGCATACAACGAGGCGGAGTTGCGGGCCTGGAGCGGGCGCGTGGCCGGTGGCCTGGCGCTGGGCGAGAGCGTGCGCTACGTGTGTGAGTTGAAGCTCGATGGGCTGTCGTTGGCGCTGCAGTACGAGGCCGGAAGGCGCGGCGAAGCGGTGCTGAAGACAGGCCTGACGCGCGGCGATGGAACGATCGGCGAGGATGTGACGACCAACGTGCGAACGATCCGCAGCGTTCCGTTGCAAGTCTCGGCGAAGAAGCTGCAGCAGGCGGGACTGCCGCAGCAGTTTGAGGTGCGCGGGGAGGTGGTGCTGCCGCAGAAGGCGTTCGCGAAGCTGAATGACGAGCGCGAGGCACAGGGGCTTGCGCCGGCGGCGAACCCTCGGAATGCGGCTGCGGGAACGATTCGCACACTGGAGCCAAATATCGTGGCGCAGCGCAGACTGGAGTTCTTTGCGTACTTCCTGCTGCGCGGCCTGCATGCGCCAGGCGATGCCGCGGGCGAACCACTGCTGTCTGCGCAGGATATTGCGTTGCAGGCGCTGAGGGATGCAGGCTTCCTGGTGAATCCGAATGCAAGGACGGTGGATTCGATCGACGGTGTGCTGGCGTTTATCGCGGAGGCGGATGCGAAACGCGACAGCCTGCCATACGAGATCGATGGTGTGGTGATCAAGGTCGATGCGGTCGCGCAGCAGCGGCGGCTGGGCTTTACGGGCAAGGCGCCACGCTGGGCGATTGCGTACAAGTTTCCCGCTCGGGCTGCGATCACGCGGCTGGAAGACGTGCGGTTCCAGGTGGGGCGCACGGGGAAGGTGACGCCCGTGGCGGTGCTGGAGCCGGTGTCGATTGGGGGAACGACGGTGACGCGCGCGACGCTGCATAATGCGGACGAGATTGCGCGACTGGGCGTACGGATTGGCGACTTCGTGTCGGTGGAGCGTGGCGGCGATGTGATTCCCAAGATCACCGAGGTTGTGGAGGACGCGAAGCACGCTCGCGGGACGCAGGAGATCGTATTTCCGACGCTCTGTCCGGTGTGCGGGAGTGAGTTGGTGCGGGCGGAGGGTGAGGTCGATTGGCGTTGCATCAACACGGCATGTCCGGCGCGAGTGCGCGAGGAGTTGCTGCACTGGGCGGCGCGCGGTGTGATGAATGTCGAGGGGTTGGGCGAGTCGATGGTTGCGCAGCTGCTGGGGCAGAGTCCATCGTTGATCGGCGACGAAAGCGAAGAAGAAGAGGTGATGGAGACGGGTGAGCCGGTGCAGGTGGCACGCGAACCGCTCGTGCATAGCATCGCCGACTTATACACGTTGAAAGACAAGCGTGACGAGATCCTCGCTCTTGAGCGCGTTGGCGAGAAGACGGCGGATGCGCTGCTGCTTCAGATCGAGCGCTCAAAGAAAGCGCCGTTGGCGCGTGTGCTGCTCGGGTTGGGCATTCGCTTTGTCGGGGAACGGACGGCGCAACTGCTGGCCGACCACTTCGGCAGCATGGATGCCCTGATGAAGGCGAAGGCCGAAGAGCTCGAGGCCGTCAACGAGGTTGGCCCGCGCGTCGCGCAGGCCATCGTCGAGTTCTTCGCGGAAGAGAAGAATCACGATCTGGTGAAACGGCTCCAGGCCCTCGGGTTGACGATGGAGGGGGAGAAGCGGGTGGTGGGGACGGCGCTGGCGGGGCTGACGTTCGTGCTGACCGGAACGCTGCCGACGCTGACGCGCGATGAGGCCAAGGAGCGTATCGAGGCTGCGGGTGGAAAGGTTTCGGGCTCGGTGAGCAAGAAGACGAGCTATGTTGTGGCGGGGGAAGAGGCTGGATCGAAGCTCGAGAAGGCCGAGCAGTTGGGCGTGGTGGTGCTCGATGAGGCTGGGTTGCTGGCGATGCTGGCTGGTTAGGCTTTCGCTCGCTTCGAGAAGAGTAGCCAGAGCAGGGTCGCGATGACGATGGCGACCCTGCGGAGGGAGAAGCCCTCGATGAGGTGGGCGGCGCAGGCTGGTTCTGAGATAGGAGACTTGAATTGCGTGTGCAATCAGGATACCGTGGCGGCAGCGAATGAGTTGCACGCGATGGTTCATCGTCTCGGGTGAACGATTCACTGTCTTTTATTAGAGCGGGCTAGAAGAATGCGCTAAGCTAGAGCGCGGGCGCGGGTGTGCTGACGCGACTGGAGAATATGTGAGTCAGGTGATCTTCGTCCTTGAGGACGATGCCGACATCCGGCGGCTGGTGCAGTATCAACTGGAGGGTGCCGGGTACACCGTGAATGCGTATCCGGCGGTGGGTTCGATCCTGCAGGATGCTGAGCGGCAGCGGCCGGCGTTGTTTTTGCTGGACATCATGGTTCCGGGCGGCGACGGGCTCGACCTGTGCCGGCGGTTGCGTCAGAATCCGACGCTGGCCAGCGTTCCGATTATCTTTCTCACCGCGCGCGCGGGGGAGAATGACCGCGTGCACGGGCTGGAACTCGGCGCGGACGATTACATTACCAAGCCCTTTGCGATGCGCGAACTGCTGGCGCGCGTGAAGGCGGTGCTGCGGCGTTTTGAGCGCCCGGCGGCGCCCGGCGGCGCGTCCGTGCTGAGAATCGACACGCTGGAGATCGATGGCAACTCGATGCAGTTGCGGGTGAAGAACGAGCTGGTGACGACGACCGCAACGGAGTTCCGTCTGCTGGATTACCTGGCGCGGCACCCGGGGCGTGTGTTCAGCCGCGATCATCTGCTGGATGCGGTGTGGGGCGATGCGCGGTTTGTGACGCCGCGCAGTGTGGATGTGTATGTGCGGCGGATTCGCGAGAAGATCGAGACCGATCCAGAGACTCCGCGGTTCCTGAAGACGATGCGGGGAGCGGGCTACCGGTTCGATCTTCCCAAGGTGAAAGAAGCAATCGGTAGTGCGGTGGGTCTGGCGACCGAGTAGGCTGCTGGCATGGGATCGTGGTTGCGAAGAAGTTTGTATCTGGCGCTGCTGTGGCGCACCGCATTGGGTATTGCGGTGGTCGGAGCAGCGACGTTGTTGTTGCCGCAGTGGTGGATGGTGCTGGCGGCGGGGTTGGTCGCCGCGTTGTGGGTGGCGGGGATGGGAACACGCGTTGTGACGAATGCGATTGAGGCGATTGAGCCGGCTGCGGCTTCGATCAGTGTGCGCGATACGCCATGGCCAGAGCCGGTGTTTCGGCAGATCGACGGGCTGATCGATGCGCTGCACATGTCGTCTGCGGACGTGGCGCGGCAGCTGGAGGCTAGTTCGGAGAGCCGGCGAAAGCTGGAGGCGCTGCTGGACTCGATGCAGGACGCGGTGATGTCGGTGGATGCGGCGGGACGGATTGTGTGGGCGAATGTGCCAATGCAGCGGCTGATTGCGGGGTCGTCGGGAACGGTGCGCGCGGGGCACTCGCTGGTGCAGACGATCCGCGCGCCGGAGGTGCTGAAGTGCGTGCAGGAGGCGCTTGCGCATGGGCAATTTGCGGAGATGCGTCCGGTGTCTCTGCCGCTGGGACGGATCTTTGCGGTGAGCGCGGCGCCGCTGCCGGAGGGTGGAGCCGTCGTGGTGATGCAGGACATTACGCAGGTGGAGCAGGTGGAGCGGACGCAGAGGGAGTTTGTGGCCAATGTGTCGCATGAGCTAAGGACGCCGCTGACATCGATCTCGGGATACGTGGAGACGCTGCTGGAAGATGAGCGGATGGGACCGTCCTTTACGCCGCAGATAAGGGAGTTTCTGGAGGCCATCTATAAGAGCGCAAAGCGGATGGGGCGGCTGACCGACGACTTGCTGGTGATGGCAAAGGTGGACTCTGATGAGCAGAAGTTGCGACCGCAGCCGGTGGAGGTGAGCATCCTGCTGCGCGAGGCGGAGGACGCCGTGGCGGCGCTGGTGCGGGAGAAGCATGGGGTGCTGGAGATCGTCGAGTTTCCGGACGCGGAGGTGATTGCGGACCTGGATGCGATCGTGCGGGCGCTGAGCAACCTGATCGAGAATGCTCTGAACTATGGGCAGGGGGCAGGTGGAGCCCTGGTGGTACTGAGTGCGGTGATTCTGCCGGCTGCTCCGCAAGAGGTTCGCTTCTGCGTGGAGGACTTCGGTGCGGGGATTGCTTCGGAGCATCTGAGCCGGTTGTTCGAGCGGTTCTATCGCGTGGACAAGACGAGGTCTCGGGAGTCGGGCGGAACCGGTCTGGGGTTGGCGATCGCGAAGCACATCGTGGAGGCGCATCGCGGGCGAATGTGGGTGGAGAGCGAACTGGGGCGGGGCAGCCGCTTCTGCTTTACGCTGCCATGCGCTGCGCAAGTGGCTCAACGCCCGGCCGCTTAGATACGTCGGTGGACGGTACTGCCCGCGGCCGTCATTAAGTGGAAAAGTGAAGTGGAAAAACGCAACTTTTTTGAAGGTATTCATGTTCTGTTCATCTTTTATTTCCTATCCATTCACATAGGGTTGCGAGGATCAATCCACGGACACACTTGGCAAGGCGATTCTATGAACGATCACGCGAGTTAGCGTGCCTTAGCTATTGGTCCTGAGGAATGATGAAACGATATAAATTCTTGAGTGCCGCGCTCGTAGCAATGACGCTTGTAACAACCCAGCTCCCTGTATATGCCCAGACAGCGGATGGCACGACCGCCAGTACCGCTTCAGCCAAGAGGGCCAAACACGTCAAGGCCAAGGAACATAAAGAGACGGCTGAAGCGATGCAGTTGCGCGAGCTGAAAGAGTCGCTCAAGGTGCAGCAGGAGCAGATCGATGCGCTGAGGGCGCAGGTCGCGGCCAAGAGCAGCGATGTGACGACCGCGCAGCAGACCGCAGCCGACGCCCAGACGCAGGCTGCCGCAGCCGCCGCTTCGGCCGCTCAGGCGCAGGCTGCCGCAGCCGCGACCTCCACGCAGGTGGATGCGGTTTCAAGCAGCGTGACGGACCTGAAGACGACCACTGCCGGTCTTGCCGACACGGTGGTGACGGGACAGAAGAAGATTGAAGATGAGATCAACGAGCCAGCGAAGCTGCACTACAAGGGTGTGACGATCACTCCGGTGGCCTTCATGGCGTTTGAAGGTGTGTGGCGTGACCGTTCGGTGAACTCGGGCCTCAATACTCCGTTCAACAGCATTCCTTTCCCCGGTTCCAACCAGGGACATGTGAGCGAGCTGAACTTCTCCGGACGGCAGAGCCGCCTGGGTGGTCTGTTTGAAGGCAACGCCCGGAGCTACAAGCTGTCGGGTTACTTCGAGGCCGACTTCCTGAGCGGTGGAACGACGTCGAACAGCAACCAGAGCAACAGCTATACGCTGCGCCAGCGCCAGATATGGGGTAAGGCGGAGACGGCGAGTGGATTCGCAGTGACGGGCGGCCAGATGTGGTCGCTGGTGACGGAGACGGGTAAGGGAACGGATGCTCGTACGGAGAAGCTCCCGGCCACGATCGATCCGCAGTACATGGTCGGCTTTAGCTGGACGCGGCAGCCGGGTATCCGGTTGCAGCAGCGCTTTGGGGACTACAAGACCGGTGCATTCACCCTTGCGGTGTCCGCGGAGAACGCGCAGATCACCAGCTTCACTGCGAGCTCGGGAACGTCCGGCGCGGTGCCCTCGAACTACTACTTCGCAGGCACGGGTACCAATGGCGGTCTGTACAACAACACGACGACCTACGCGAACAACGTGGCGCCTGACTTCTTTGTGAAGGGCGCGTTCGATATGCCCAGGGTGCACGCGGAGCTTGGCGGTATCGCACGCTTCATGCGTGACTACTACTATCCGATCCTCACGACGACGATCAGCTCCACGGTTTCCTATACGTATTCGCCGACCTCGGTGGTGAGCAATACGGCGACGGCTGGCGGCGCGTATGGCAGCATTCGCGTGTCGCCCAGCCCGTTCTTCGACGTGGCGGTGCAGGCGATGGGCGGTACGGGCGTAGGCCGGTACGGCTCGTCGCAGCTGGCCGACGCGACGCTGAAGCCGAGCGGCGCCCTGGAGCCGATTCGCAACTACCATGGCTTGTTCAGCCTGGAAACCCACCCCGCGCCGAAGCTGGACGTATTCGCCTACTACGGTGGCGAGTATGCGCAGCGCACGGTCTATACGGTCCATCCGACGACCGGGACAGGCTCCGCGCTGATCGGCTACGGTACGCCGAACCTGGTGGACACAGGATGCTATGTGTTGCCAGCAAATCCTGGTTCGAGCACGGGTGGATCGCCGAGCAACCCTGCCAACTGCCTCTCGCCCACCCGCTATATCCAGGAAGGCATGATCGGCTTTACCTACCGCGTGGTGAACAGCCCGAAGTACGGCAAGCTGCAGTACTCGGCGACGTATCAGCTGGTTCAGCGGAACCTGTGGTCTGGAATCGGCAATGCGACGACGCCGACGGGTCCGCGTGCCCAGGACAGCATGATCCATGTGAGCATGCGCTACTACATCCCTTAGGTAATCAGTAATTTGACGAGTGCCTTGGGTGTGCGGATTGCAGAATTAGTACGTGACACGACATTAAATAACACCGTGTTCACGAACAATCAGTACCGCATCTCATAGGATCAAGTTGGAGTAATCGGTGGCTGGCCCTTCTTCGCGGAGGGTCAGCCAGTCAATCAGATCGAAACAAGGGTCGCGCGGGGGCGAATTGCCCGATGCAAGCGGCCCAGGAGATACCATGAAGACGAAATTTCTATCCCTGGTTACGCTGGCTGCGATGGCTGCGATGGCTGCAACGGTCGCAACTGCCGGAGCGCAGCATCTTACCGGCGCCGGCGCGACCTTCCCCAACCCCATCTATTCGCGCTGGTTCAGCGAGTACAGTGCATCGCACCCCGGCGTGCAGATCAACTATCAGTCGGTTGGATCGGGCGCAGGCATTCGCCAGGTGTCGGAGAAGATCGTCGACTTCGGCGCGTCCGATGGGCCGATGACCGACCAGCAGCTGAACGAATCGAAGATCAAGCTGGTGCATGTTCCGACCGTGCTGGGCGCTGTGGTACCGGTGTACAACATTCCGGGGGAGAACACGGAGCTGAAGTTTGCTCCCGACGTGATCGCCGATATCTATCTCGGCAAGATCAGCAAGTGGAACGACGGTCGCATTGCGCGGGACAATCCGGGAGTGAAACTCCCCGACCACCAGATTCTGCCGGTGTATCGCTCGGACGGTTCGGGCACGACCTACATCTTCACCGACTTCCTCTCCAAGGTAAGCCCGGAGTTCGAGCAAAAGGTCGGCAAGGGCACGTCGGTGCGCTGGCCACTGGGCATCGGGCAGAAGGGCAATGAGGGCGTGGCCGGGATGGTGCGCAACAGCCCGTTCTCGTTCGGCTATGTCGAGCTGATTTACGCGGTGCAGAACCACATGGCGTATGGCCTCGTGCGCAATGCGGCGGGCAAGTGGGTAAAGGCCTCTACCTCGGGCGTGACCTCGGCTGCCGCTGCCGCGTCGAAGAACATGCCGGCTGACTATCGCGTGTCGATCACGAATGCGGCGGGTGCGGATTCGTATCCAATCTCGTCGTTTACGTGGCTGCTGATTCCTGTCCAGTCGCAGGACCCGGCCAAGGGTAAGGTGCTGCATGACTTTCTGGAGTGGATGCTGGATCATGGCGAGTCGGAGGCCGCGGGTATGACCTATGCTCCGCTGCCAGAGCCGGTGGTCGCGCGCGTTCGCCAGACGATCAAAGAGATCCACTAAACCGTAGACGAGGGGCCTGCGCAACCAACGTCAGGCCCCTCCATCTCTTCGCCGTTTCGACGCCTTTCCCGATCCTTGCGGACGCCCAAATTCACAGTCCATTCACATGGCTTTAATAAAGTGACATGGGGAGCAATCCGCGTAGCCTGATGAACGAGCCAGAGACCATTCCGTTATCCCCCCTGTCACCCGAGGCAAGAGCTCCCCTTGCTGCACTCAAGCCGATCGTCGTGCACCAGGCGGCCGGGGTGGTGGCTGTGGCAGCTCCGGCGCCTTCGTCGGTGATTCGCGACTTTCTGCAGGCGAAGAGCTCCGGGCGAGTGGCTGATGGCGCGTTCGCGAGCGTGATGGTGGTTTGCGCGCTAAGCATCTTCGCCATCGTTCTGCTGATCGTCTTCGTGCTGGTCTCCAAGTCGCGGCTCTCGATTCACGCGTTTGGATGGAAATTTTTTGCGGGGCAGGTGTGGGACCCGGTCTCTGGTGACTTCGGAGCGCTGCCATTTATCTATGGCACGGTGGTTTCGTCGATCCTGGCCGTTATTATGGCCGTGCCGCTGGCGCTGGCTGTGTCCATCTTTCTGCTGGACATCTGTCCGAAGTTTTTGCGTGGGCCTATCTCGTTCCTAACGGAACTGCTGGCCGCCATTCCCAGCGTCGTGTACGGTTTATGGGGCATCTTTGTTCTGGTGCCGATCATCCGCGACCAGGTGGGACCGGTCCTTGAAAAGTACCTCGGATGGACAGGCCTCTTCGTCGAGCCGAACTTCGGCGTCGGCATGTTCACGGCAAGCGTGATCCTGGCNNGAGGCGGCGCTGGCGCTGGGCGCAACGCGCTGGGAGATGCTGCGTATTGGTGTACTCCGCAACGCCCGGATGGGCATCATCGGATCGGTGATCCTAGGGCTCGGGCGCGCTCTGGGTGAGACGATGGCCGTCACCATGGTCATCGGCAACCACCCCGACATCGTGAAGAACCTCTTCGCTCCGGGTTATACGCTTGCCAGTGTGATCGCCAATGAGTTCACCGAGGCTACCGGTGACCTCTATCTCAGCGCGCTGATCGAGATCGGACTCGCTCTCTTCATCGTGACGATTGTGGTCAACGCGATTGCGCGGCTGCTGGTGTGGGCCGTGATTCGCGGGAATACGGCGAGGGCGCACTGATGAGTCCCTTGCCCATTCGTTCACGGCACGTTGAGCGCTTCCTGACCCTCAGACGCAGCGCAACAAACCACCTGGTGACGGGACTGGCGGTCATCAGCACGATCGTCGTGCTGGTACCACTGATCGCGATCCTCGGCTACTTGATCTATAAGGGTGCGAGTTCGCTGAATCTCGCGTTCTTCACGCACGTTCCTGTGCCCGTCGGCGAGACCGGTGGCGGCATGGCGAACGCGATCGCTGGTTCGAGCGTGATCCTCGGACTGGCGAGTCTGCTCGGGATTCCGCTAGGCATCGGCGCGGGTGTGTATCTGGCGGAGTATGCGCGAGGGACGTGGCTCGGCGCAGGTGTGCGGTTTACGGCCGACGTGCTGAACGGCGTGCCCTCGATTGTGATGGGCCTGGCGGCGTACGCGCTGATCGTGGCGAAGCAGCAGCACTTTTCGGCGCTTGCGGGTGGCGTTGCGCTGGCGATCATGATGGTGCCGACAGTCGCGCGAACGACCGAGGAGATGCTCGCGACGGTGCCAAATCCGGTGCGCGAGGCAGCGCTGGGGCTGGGGATTCCGAAGTGGCGGACGGTGCTTTCGGTGAGCTTGCGGACGGCGTCGCCGGGAATTATCACCGGATGCATG
Source organism: Granulicella sp. (assembly GCA_003138795.1). Taxonomy (GTDB): domain Bacteria; phylum Acidobacteriota; class Terriglobia; order Terriglobales; family Acidobacteriaceae; genus Granulicella. The sequence continues at coordinate 10,917 of PLHC01000101.1, forward strand.
CTGGCGTTTGCACGTGTCGCTGGAGAGACGGCGCCACTGCTGTTTACCGCCTTCGGGAATCAGTTTTGGAACTTCAATGTGAATCAGCCGATTGCTGCGCTGCCGCTGCAGATCTACATATACGCGCTGTCACCGTATGATGAGTGGCACCGCCTGGCGTGGGCGGGAGCTCTGGTGCTGATGGTGCTGATTATGGTTTCGGTGACGCTGGTGCGGATATTCGCCAACCGCGGCGTGCTTAAGGGAGGAGATTAGTGGGAGTCGAAATTCGTGTGGAGGATCTGAACGCCTGGTATGGCACGGTGCATACGCTCCACGATGTGAGCCTGCATATTCCGGCCAACCACGTGACCGCGTTGATCGGGCCGTCAGGCTGCGGAAAGTCGACGTTTGTGCGCTGTTTGAACCGCTTGCATGAGACCAATCCTTCGGCGCGCGCCGAGGGAACGGTCCTCATGGGCGACATCGACATCTACAAGGATGCGTCGCCGGTGGAGATTCGGCGACGTGTCGGGATGGTGTTTCAGCGGCCGAATCCGTTTCCAACGATGTCGATCTACGATAATGTCGCGAGTGGGCTGAAGCTGAACGGGTTTCGGAAGAAGCGGATACTGGATGAGGTGGTGGAGCGGTCGCTGAAGCAGGCTGCGCTGTGGGACGAGGTGAAAGACGACCTGAAGAAGAAGTCCGGGGCGAGTCTTTCGGGCGGACAGCAGCAGCGGTTGTGTATCGCGCGCGCGCTGGCCGTGGATCCCGAGGTGCTGCTGATGGACGAGCCGGCGAGTGCGCTCGATCCGGTTTCGACCGCGAAGATCGAGGACCTGATCTTCAAGTTGAAGAGTCAGTATACGATTGTGATTGTGACGCATAATATGCAACAGGCCGCACGCGTCGCGGAGAACACCGGTTTCTTCCTGATGGGCAAGCTGGTGGAGTTTGCTGCGACCGCGAAGATCTTCACCAACCCCTCGGACAAGCGCACCGAGGATTACATCACAGGGAGATTCGGATGATACGGATCAGGTTTCAGCAGAGTCTCGATGAGTTGAAGGAACGCCTGCTGGTGATGGCGGGCTTGGTGGAACAGGCGATTCAGCGCGCGATAGAGGCGTATTCCTCGCGCGATGAGCACCTGTGCGAGTTGGTAAAAATGTCGGAGTCGGCGATCAATCGAATGGAGCTCGAGATTGATCAACTGGCGCTGGACCTGCTGGCGATGGAACAGCCGATGGCGGTCGATCTGCGCTTTATTCTTGCGGTGATTCACATCAATGTCGATCTGGAGCGGATGGGCGACCAGGCGGCGAGTATCGCTGTGCGCGTGCTGGACCTGGGTGAGCAGCCGAATGTCGACCTGCCGGTAGATATCCCGCGGCTCGCACTGCTTGCGGCAGCGATGGTGCGGAAGGCGCTGCAGGCATTTATCGAAGGGGATGCGGATATGGCGGAGTCGGTGCTGCGGCTGGATGACCAGGTGGACGATATGAATCGCGAAGCATTCCACGCGCTTGGCAACCTGATCAAGAATAAGCCGGAGCAGGCGCCACAGGCGCTGAGTGCGCTCATCATCTCGCGCAACCTGGAGCGCATCGGCGATCACGCGACGAACATTGCGGAGGATGTGATCTTCTGGGTGCGCGGTGCGGATGTGCGCCATCACGCCCTGTCGGATGTTGGTAGCTAGAGGCTGAGCGCGGGGAATCGAAACAGCACACCATGAAGAGGCCCGGAGATTCCGTCCGGGCCGCACGTCTTTATTGGCTCTAGCGCCGGGGATCGACCGGTCTCCGAGAGACGAACGGCTCGCCCAGAACTTCGTCTGATACAGAAAATATTCCCCTTGGTGTAGTCTTCTGGGCGACGGGCGCGTCTTTCTCTACAAGAACAACGCACGATGCCGCAGCAAACCCTCCAATCCGAACTGGCACTAACGAGCAATGAGAGGGTCACGCCTTTCGACGATATTGCGGCTGTGCATGCTCTCTATGAAGGGCGAATCTTCCGTTTTCTATTGCTGTCCGTCCATGACCGCGATGTGGCGCTCTCGCTGACCCAGGACACATTTCTGAATGCATGGCGTAGGCGCGCCAGCTTCCGTGGTGACTGCTCGATTGCCACCTGGCTTACGTATATCGCCGTGAATCTATTGCGCAGCCATACGCGAACGGAGAGCTTTCGGTTCTGGAAGCGTGTTGGAGCAACGGCGGTCAACGCTGACGACCTGAAGTCTCAGCTGCCGCACCCAGCCCGATCGGTCGAATCGAGCCTAATCGCGCAGGAACAGCTTGAGCAGATCTGGCAGACGGTCGAGCAGCTATCGTGTCCTCAGCGCACGATCTTCCTATTGCGCTTTATCGAGGAGATCGAGCTGGCGGAGATCGCGAAAGTGATGAACATGCCAGTGCCGACAGTGAAGAGTCATTTGTATCGTGCGTTGGACCATATTCGTGCCGGCCACCGGGCAGGCTCGAGAAAGAGAGGCCGGAGATGAACAACGATCACCTGACCAGCGAACAGATAGAAGCATTGCTCTTGGATCCGGAGTCAAGGGATAGATCGCAGCATTTGAATGTTTGCCAGGCGTGCTCGGCAGAGTTCGAATCGCTGCTGGTGGTGATGGGTGACCTGCGCTCTGCTGCTATCGCATCCGCCGAACAGCACCGGCGAGTAGCCGTAATGCCAGCGCCATCTCACCGGACGCCACGGGTGATGTGGTCTCTGCTTATGGCAGCGGCGCTCATTTGTATTGCTGGCCCGCTTGCAGTGCGTCAGAGACCGGCACGCATAATTGCAGTCGATGCACCGAAACAGCAACTGCAGGGAGCTGTCTCCGATGAACAGCTGCTGAGCAATATTGAGGATGACCTATCCTCTCCGCTTCCCAGACCGATGCTTCCGCTCGCCGGGAGCGTTGCGTCCACCGACCCGACAGCATCAACTTACAGATCAAAGGAGAACGAATGACTACCCGACTACTTCTTGTAGCCTCTCTCGTGCTGGCTACGCCACTTGCATACGCACAGGACACAACGCAGCCTGCTCCGGCCCCGAGTTCGCAGAATGCTCCGGCGCCGCCTCCTCCAAATCATGGGAGCGGAGTGGATCATGATTGGGGTTCCAAGCGTGGATGGGACCACGGCGACAACGATGGCAGAGGCATGGAACGTGGTGGGAGGCCCGAGCATGGTTGGGGTCACCGTGGCCGCGGCGATAACCTGCTGCCCTTCGGAATGTGGTGGAAGAACCCCGATGTCGCGGCACGTATCGGTCTGAGTCCCGACCAGCAGAAGCGGATCGAGGATGTCTTTTTGCAGAGCCGCTTGCAGCTCATCCACTTGCACGCTTCGCTGCAAGAGGAGCAGTTGCTGCTCGAGCCTTTGCTGAGTGCGAACCCCTTCGACCAAGCCAAGGCGCTCGAGCAGATCAACAAGATTGCCGACACTCGAGCTGATCTGGAGAAGACCCATGCCAAGATGTTGCTCAACATCCGAAGCGTGCTTACTGCCGACCAGTGGGCAAAGCTGCGCAACCATGACCACAGCTTCCACCGTCCGGAAGGTGCTTGGGAAAACAGGGGCCCGCAGGCGCCGGCAAGACCTAACTAGAAAATGCTTTTGCGAGAGCTGAGGCTCGCGAAGTAAGACGTAATAAAGCGCCGGTGCCAGGCTTATTTTGCTTGGCGCCGGTTTTACATTTCTACTGCAGCTGCTTCAACGTGGGGTCGATGCGCAAGTGGGTGATGCAGATTGGAGGTTGGCCCCTTAGCCGATCCGATATATAAAGCCTCATGCGTCCCTCCTGTTTTGTCACGGCTTCGATTGCCGTCCTTGTGCTCTCCGCCCGTGTCTGTGCGTCTGCCCAAATCATGAATGGCGACTAGGATCGAGACCCCCATCAAGCGGTGGACCAGGAATATACAAAGAAGATCCACGACTATACGACGGATCCATCGTTTCTCTCGCCGGTGATTGACTATTTGCCGGCGTCGAAGACGGTGCCGACGCCGGAGAAGGTGTTGGGCGATGTCTCGGGCGCGCCGAATATGCTGCCCTATGCAGGGGATGTCTATAAATACTTCCGGCTGCTGGCTGCGAGCTCGCCACGCGTGCAGGTGTTCACGAACGGGCACACGGAAGAGGGTCGCGAGATGATCGCTGCGGCCATTGCGGATGAGAGCTTACTAAAGGGCGCGAAGGAGAATGGTGAGCGGCTGGCGCAGCTTGTCGATCCGCGGACGATCGGTCTGGACGATACCAAGGCCAAGCCGCTGATCGACGCTTCGTATCCGGTGTACTACATCACGGGGACGATTCACTCGACGGAGACGGGCGCGCCGACTGCGCTGATGGAGCTTGCGTGTCGACTGGCGGTGGATGATTCGCCGTACATCAAGTACATTCGCTCGCACATGATTGTGTTGATTACGCCAGTCGTTGAGGTGGATGGCCGCGATCGCATGGTGGATATCTATAAGTGGCACAGAGCGAACCCCGGCAAGGAGTGGCCGCGGCTGGTGTACTGGGGTCACTACGTTGCGCACGATAACAACCGTGATGCGATGGGCATGACGCTGGATCTGACAAGCAATGTGCTCAACACGTATCTGGATTGGCATGCACAGGTGCTGCACGATCTGCATGAGTCGGTGCCGTTTCTGTACGACAACACGGTGGGCGATGGGCCGTACAACGCATGGATCGATCCGATCCTGGCGGGGGAGTGGGAGGAGTTGGGGTGGCTGGAGACATACGGGACTAAGTAGCGAGGCGCCACCGCACGTTAGTCCGGTCTTCGTGGCAAAGACGATGCCAAGCTGATACGCCAGCGCAGCTCGATGCTTGAGAACCGCGAATTCAGCGGCGACCTATGGATTGGGCCGCTCATGCGTCGATCACAATCGGCTCAGTAGTATTCCGTCACATGCTCCTTGGCGGGCGAATGATTTCTACGGAGCAATTAGCATGGCGAGCGACGAATTCTGAAACGCTGCCAAGCAGAAACCGCTGAATGCCTCTCTGCCCATGCGATCCAACGATGATCAGATCTGCGCGCCACTCTGCCGCGGAATCGATGATGACCTCTCTGATGTCACCTACCTTGATCGCGGTGCCGGCCTTGAATCCGGCATCACGCAGCTCCTTCGCGATGTGCTCGACCAGCGCGTGGGCCGGCTTCTTCTTGCCCTCCAACTCAGGAGCGTAGCCTGGGTCCATTTGCGGGGGAGTCGGCCCAGCCGGCTGCAACACATGCAAGATCAGGATCTCCGTATTCTCAGGCCGGAATTGCGTGACAATAGCCTGCGATATATCTCCGGAGAACTTCGAATCAACTCCCACTAAGATTTTCATGGCTCCTCTTCCTCAACAAGCAATAGGATACACACCGCAAAAGCGCGAGATCCAGAGGAGGGTGGTAGAGTTTGTACTCACACCGGTTGAGACGCTCCGGTAACAATCGCTGTTGCCGCTGCGATTCCCGGCATGATCGGTTGCCTTTACAGATTGAGGTGAAAAATATGACAAGCGTAGATCAGTCCATCAGAGCCGCGTTTGCACCCACGGGGGTGCTGCGTGCCGCGATCAATTACGGAAATCCAATCCTCGCCAGGCGCGATCCTGCAACGGATCGACCTTTCGGCGTGTCGGTTGACCTGGCACATGAGCTTGCGCGTCGCCTCGATCTGCCCGTCAATCTGGTGACATTTGATGGGGCGGGAAAATCAGTGACCGCCATCATCCAGGGCGACGCCGACATCGGGTTCTTCGCCATCGATCCGGTCCGAGGTGCAGGCGTAGCGTTCACGACACCCTATGTCCTTATCGAGGGGAATTATCTTGTGCGGAATGACTCACCAATTTTCACCAACGACGAGGTGGACAAGCCTGGAATCCGTGTCTCGGTAGGTGCGGCCAGCGCCTACGATTTACATCTCACGCGAGCATTAAGCCAAGCCGAGATTGTGCGTGCGCCGACATCGGCGGCAGTCGTAGATACCTTCCTGGCCAACAACCTGGAGGTCGCTGCAGGGGTCAAACAACAACTCGAAGCCGATGCCAGGCGTCTAGGAGGATTGCGCCTGCTGGCTGACCATTTTATGGTAATCCGGCAAGCGATGGGGATAGCGAAGACCCGCGGAGAACCGGCATCGGTTTGGCTTAACTCCTTCGTCACCGAGATGAAGTCAAGTCCGTTTATTGCGGACGCACTCACTCGACATCGTATTGAAGGCGCATCGCTCGCACCGTAGGAAGGAGCCTTATTTTTTAGCTCGTGAGTTGATATGGCGAGGCTCGCAGGAACAGATGGCCCATTCAAGGCCATCTGTTCCTGCCCCGCATCCAACATGAAAAATTTCTACTTCACATCATCCAGAGATATACCATTTGTTTCCGGTCCCAGGTACATGCTTATAAACGTTATCATCGCGCCTATAACAAGAATGACTGCGGGGGACAGCCATAAGTCATTTCCTTCTATGGCCTTGATAAAGGGTATTTTATGCGCCCACCAGACATAGATGCTGAACCAGGCGCCAATCAAGGCCCCTGACGAATAGCCAAATCCCAAACCTACTGCACGTCTTTTGGTCGGGAACCTCTCGGAAAGATACGCAGGAAGCATGCCCCATGCCAACTTGCACATCGCGGCCAGGATGGTCCCAACGATCGCCAAGCGGATGTTTTTTGCCACAACTGCATTATGGAGAACAAAGAATGTTGGTATACCTACAATTATAAGAATGAATGAGTAGATCAGAGTAAGTCTTCTTCTTCCAACATAGTCCGAGAGCCATCCATAGAAGTTATATCCGAGGAAGGCCAGAAATAGGGCAAAGCCATAAATCCAGGCAAAGGTCGTGGTATCGAAGCCCTTGCCGTGCATGGTCAACATTTCCGGCAGGAAGCCATAAACAGCGTAGTCCGTAAGAAACAGACCGCACATAAGGAAGAAGACCTGCAGGAAGGTCCAAAGGGCAGGTCTCTTGAAGAGACTGAAAAACGGCGCTTTTTCAATGTCTCCCGTTTTAATTGCCTTCATAAAGGCAGGGGACTCTCTCGTAAAGAACCGAATCAACAAGCCTGCCAACACTGGGATGACGCCCGTAGCAAAGGCATAGCGCCAGCCCATTGTTAGCATGGCGCTTTTTCCCATCACGGAGCCTAAAATGGCGAGCATCACGGCTCCAAAAACATAGCCAAGAGGAAACCCCGACTGGATGAACCCTCCCACGCGACCCCGGATATCACTCGGAGAAAACTCTATGGCAAAAGTATGACCGACCGCATATTCTCCGCCAAAGAAAATGCCCATCACGAACCTGAGCATGGCAAAAAGAACCCACGCCATTGGGCCCACACTCTGGTAGGTTGGTAAAAACGCTGCCAGCAAAGAACAAACGCCCACGCCAGACATCGTGACAATCAGAAGATTCCTTCTCCCGACCTTGTCCGCATAATGACCGAAGATCGCAGACCCCAGGGGGCGGGTTGCCATCGTGATGGAATAGGTAAGAATAATAACTACGTACTGCCATGCGGGGTTGCCCTTGCCGGAGGTGAAGATCTTGGTCAATATTGGCGCCATGACTAGGACAAGTGACATGTCATAGGAATCCAACATGAAGCCGATCCACTGGCCAAACATCGCAGGATAAAACCCTCTTGGGAGTCGTGAAGACCCTTGGGGCACAGAATTAATCATGCTTTTCTCCAAAAAATATTTACGAGAGAATCATACTACTTACATCACCATGAATTTCATGACCAGCCATCGCTTGCAGGTGACGACGTAGTGCGTCGGCTTCACCTTCCCTGCCGGAAATAGTGCATCCCCCGCTCGCGACAATGGGCCGGAGATGTTGGATAGAGTGAATCCGTGCGCCTGTGCAGCCTGAAAGTCTCGTAATGCTAAGGTCATGAAAGGAGAGGTCCTTAATGGCCTATCTCTGCCCACTGAGCTGCGAGCATGGTGCGTGTCAAAATTGAGGCTTTACGCATTTCGAGCGCTCCCGTTGATTCCAGCCGGCTGCGAAGGTCAACGGGGCTGTTGCGCGCATCGTCAATCGCTGCGATGAGTTCGTTCTGTACGGTCTGAATCTCCGGTTGCGAGGGGTGCTCAGGATTCTCAACATGAAGCAGCTTGTAGAGAAGGCCGAGCTTCGCGTAGTCGCGAATGTCGTAGGACAGAGGTGCGATGGTCTTACCCAACTCTTCGAGACTCTCGACCGAGCGGCGCATGATGCGGGCTGCAGCCTCCTTGTCCATCGCATGAATGATGACACCGTGATCATCGAATGCCAGAATGCGATTGGCCTGGTAGCCGTGGGCGAGGAAGGCTGCGGAGAGCGCATGGCCCACGACCAGCGCGACTACGGGGTGGCCTGCGAGCCGTGCCGACCCGTAAGCGTCGGCCGCAGCAGCAGCAGCAAGGAAGATGGCGGCGGTCTCTTCGCGTCGGCCATACGCCTGGCTTTTCACGTCCACGATAGCGATGATGGGACGCTTGACGGTGTCTTTGTCTTCATCGATTACTTCACGGACGCGGGTGGCCAGCGTGTATGCCTCTTCCAGGCCTACTTCGCCATGCCGAGCGCAAGGGAAACGCCCCGCAGGGTTAGGAACAACACATAGGAAACGGGCTTTGTCTTTGCCCAGGGGCGCATCTGCTGTAAGCACTGAGGCAGGGTCACCAGAAAGCGGAG
>PLHC01000101.1:19672-35514 GCA_003138795.1 Granulicella sp.
GCGCATCATCTTCGACGAGCGCATCGGCTAGACCCATGGCGAATCGCTGCTCCCCTCCATGGATCGCCCAGATGAGCGCTCGATCGCTCGAATCGAACTCCTCGACGCCCGACGTCTGCTCAATCACTTTCGGTCCGTTCATGCCCAGACGCGCTTCGCGCGTCATAACCACGTAGCTCGAAAGAGCGGCGACCAGGGACATGCCGCCGAAGCACCCCACGGTTCCGGCAGTGATGCAGATGACCGGAACATACCGGCGAAGCACAAGGGTCGAAGCCATGATCTCTGCGATTGCGGCAAATCCGAGATTGGCTTCCTGGAGCCGGACCCCGCCTGTCTCAAGGAGCATGATGGCGTTTGTCTGGATACCTTTCTCGTTATCGGCACAGGCTAGATCCAGCGCAGCAGTAAGTTTCTCGCCCGAGACCTCTCCCATGCTGCCGCCCAGAAATGCGCCGTCAATAGCGATCACGACAGTAGACTGTCCCGAGATTCTACCTTTCATCACGACGCAGCCGTCGTCGGCTTGTGGCGTAATTCCCTGCATCGAGAGCCAGGGCGATTCCACACGGTCGAAGGGGCCTAGCAATTCGCGAGCTGTGCCCGTATCAAAGAGAATCTCCGCCCGTTCGCGCGCGCTCAGTTCGATAAAGCTTTGCCGATTGATGAATTTCGTATCGTTCCGTTGCTCGCTCATCGCTGACTCATCTCCACTCAGCTCTTCGGAAACTACGCCGGGAAGCGTCCCCCAAGGCTGGCCGGTCTCGTGCCAACCCCATTTTTCGTGCGCAACTCCTCGCACTTAGTCAGTCTAGTGCCTTGGATTGCTTGCCATTTCGACAAGCACCTCCCGTGTCTCCTCCGCGGTATGGTAGCGGTCGCACTCATTCCGCGCTGTGTTCCATCCCTCAATGGGATCATGACGTGGGGTTATAAGCAGCGAGGTCGTATTCGTACCGGAGCCAATCCGAGAGGCGGTTCGTCTGACTGGAGGGCTTGCAACCGCTCCCGAATGTCGTTACATAGCAAGGTGACGGAAATACCTCCAAAGCGTGGCGGATAAAGCTCCAGTCGACGCAGGGCAGCCTGCAATAGCCGCACGGTTCCTAGGGGGTTGTTACGTTGGAGATGGTGGAACGCGGCGGTTAGCTGGATCAAGCCCTGTAAGAACGTCTTGTCCGGCTCCAGTGACTCGAGCCACAGGCTTTCCCATACCTCATGCGCTGCAAAGAACTCCCCCGCCTCGTACCGCCGTAGTCCTTCCGCAAGCGCGCCTTCGGTCCAGTCGAATGTCATCCGCTGCGATCCTTATGTCACAAGCTAGCATTCTACGGATAGCTGGTCCCAAGCCCATCCTCCATCTTTTTCGGTCCTTCGCCGGAAGTCATAGCCACAGCTTCTCCTTGAATATTGGGGCTAGTGCAGGACCGCAGATCTCCGCTGCCCGCTCCGCTCCGCGTGCAGGGTGAGAGCACACCCGTCATCTCCGCCCGTAAAGCTCCGTCTTGACCACCCCATCGGTGTCTCATTACGCGTTATCCTCGAATTCAGAATGCAGGATGGTGTATCGGCGCAACCTGCGAGGACACATACCTCATGGCAGAATTGACAGCCCTACGTGGCGACATCACCAGGTTTCATGTCGACGCGATTGTGAATGCCGCAAACACCTCCTTACTCGGGGGCGGAGGTGTGGACGGCGCAATTCATCGAGCGGCTGGCCCGGAGTTGCTGGAGGCATGCAGGAAGCTGAACGGTTGCCTTACCGGAGACGCCAAGGCAACACCAGCATTCCACTTACCGGCGAAGTGGATCTTTCATACTGTCGGCCCCGTGTGGCAGGGCGGAGGGCACAAGGAGTTTGAGCTGCTCGCGTCATGCTACCGGCGCTGCATGGAGCTTGCCATGCAGCATCAGGTAAGGTCTATCGCGTTTCCGGCGATCAGTACTGGCGTCTATGGATTCCCGCTCCAATCTGCCGCGAAGATCGCTGTCACAACGGTGAAGAACTACATCGGCGGCAGCGGGATCGATGTTGTAAAGTTTGTCTGCTTCGACGATAGAACGCTGTCGACCTACGAGCAGCTACTTGCTGATTCTGGTATGGCGAATGAGCCGTGAAAGAGTCATGTCCGTGCTTTTCCAGCACGCGATGTATTACGAATGGGCGGCAACCAGCCCATCCGCTCGTTCGTCAGAGCGCTCTTCCTTTGCAGGAACAGACCGTCCTCGTTCCCGTCGAGGCAGCTGCACTTCTAACTGAGCTGAGAGATCCGTTTTTATACCCTGATCCTGATCGCTTCCGTCACCTGCAGACCGCCATACTCTTTGCGCCACCGATAGTACGACTATCAACGATCCCAGCCTATTTACATGCTTGGGGTGTTGGCTTTCCGTTCGTTATCGCCACTTCTATCTGACGTAGCAGATTCACTCCAAAACGCATCTGCATTCTTCTCCAGCTAGAGCGGTTCTCCTGTNNCTAATAAGCGAGCGCGACGCCGTCCGCGCGCATCTCGCTGGCTGCTGCATAGACGCGGTCTGCATCCTGCCTTCGATTTTCGATGCACTCGTAGCGGCCGAACCCGCCGTCGCTTGCACCCATCGGCCAGCCCAGATCGATGAGCGCCTCGCGGGTCTCGACGGGAACTCCGGCTTCGAGGCGCAGAATGCCGCGTGGGCCGAGCCCCCCGATGTCTTCGCCCATGCTCTGCGACGAGCCTTCGTGGTGCCAGCGGGGGCTGTCGCCCGCTGCCTGCACATCGAGGCCGAAGTCGACGCGATTGAGGATGATCTGGGTCTGTCCCTGCGGCTGCATGTCGCCGCCCATGACGCCAAACGCCAGCCAGGGCACGCCGTCTTTGGCGGCGAAGCCGGGAATAATGGTTTGGAATGGCCGCTTGCCGGGGGCGTAGATGTTCGGGTGGCCATCCTGCAGCGAGAACAACTCGCCGCGGTCCTGAAACATAAAACCGAGGCCGTCGGCGACAAGACCGGAGCCCATGCCGCGGAAGTTCGACTGGATCATCGAGACCATCATGCCGTCCTTGTCCGCGGTGCTGAAGTAGGTGGTGTCGCCGTGGCTCGGCGCCTGGCCTGGATAGACGGGCTCGAGGATGCGGTCGAGCCGGATGAGCTTAGCCCGCTCCCTTGCGTAATCCTTCGAGTTCAGCCAGTCGACGGGAATCTTCGCAAAATGAGGGTCCGCGTAGTAACGCGCGCGGTCTTCATACGCCAGACGCTTGGCCTCGATCTGCACATGCAGCGCCTCGGCGGACTGGAAGCCCATCTCGCGCACGTCGAACTGCTCGATGATGTTGAGCATCTGCAGCGTCGCGAGACCCTGGGTGTTCGCACCCATACCGTAGACGTCCACGCCGCGGTAGTTGGTCACCAGCGGCTTCACCCATTCCGCGTGGTGCTCGCGGAGGTCTTCGGCCGACAGCCAGCCGCCGATGCGCTTGAAGTAGGCGTCTATGGTCCTGGCGATCGGGCCGTCGTAGAAGGCGTCGCGGCCGCCTTCGGCGATCATTCGATAGGTGCGGGCCAGGTCGGGGTTGCGGAAGACGTCGTACTCGTTCGGTGCTCTGCCGGCGGGTTCGTAGGTGTGAACGGCGTTGGCGGTCTCCTCGACGCCGGAGCCAGGGCGAAGAAAGGCCGCCATGTTGCGCTTGATGTAGTAGCCGATGATCTGCGGGACCGGGGCGCCGGCCTCGCAGTAGTGGATAGCAGGCTCGAAGAGTTCGGCCCACTTGAGTTTGCCGTAGCGCTGGTGCAGCGTCCACCAGCCGTCGAGCGCGCCCGGCGTGGAGACCGTAACGGCGCCCAAGTGCGGCAGAACGCCATTCTTTGCGCGGGAACGGGCGGTTGCGAGCGACAGTGACTTTGGCGAGCGGCCGGAGCTGGCCATGCCCATAACCTGGGCGGCCTTCGGGTCCCAGAGCAGGGCATAGCAGTCGCCGCCAAGGCCAGAGCTGACGGGCTCGACGAAGCCGAGCATTATGTTTGCGGCGACCGCAGCATCCACGGCCGCCCCGCCCCGCTTGAGCATCTCGATGGCAGCCTGCGTTGCGAGCGGATGGGCAGTCCCCGCAGCGCCCGAACATCCGAGCGCTGCGGAGCGCGACGCAAAGCTCGCACCCGCAGGCCGGTCGCCTGCATGGACGTCGGGCCGAAGAAAGATCTCTTCTCCGGCTGCCTGGAATTTGGGAAGCGGTGCGACGGTGGACGCGGCAGCTTCAACGCCGGCTGGAGCGCCTGCCCCCTTTAGGAGCGGTGACGATCCTGCGGCAGCCAGTGGCAGCGTTGCGAGAAATGTGCGACGAAGCATAGCAATCTCCTTAAGTGTCGAGCGTTCGATCCTTAGGTTCCGGCTGCACTGAGCCGATTCGCTTCGGCTGCGGCACGGTAAATAGCTCTAATGCTGAGGGTCGAGCACGGCTTTCTGGTCTGCTAAGTCCATAATCTCCCGTTCGGTCTCCAGGGATTTCAGCAACGAGTCGCGGACGAAGACAATATGTTCGCGCATCGCCTGTTGCGCTCGCTCGCGGTTTCGGTCGCTGAGGGCAACGTAGATGTGCTGGTGGCTGATCGGAGCCATGATCGCAGAGAGATAGAAGGTCGCCATGCGGCACAGCAGACTCTTCTGCTGGATGTTGTCGAACAGCTTGCTGAACTCCGCGTTCTGCGTCGCTGCGGCAATTAGACCGTGAAAGTGGATGTCTTCTTCAATGTGGCGTAGCTTGTCTCCCGATTGAAGATGGGTTCGCGTGCGCTCGATGCTCTCCGCCATGCTGGCCAGCAATTCCGGCGTGATCTTCGCGATACCGACCGCATGGACCTCAAGCAGCTCGCGCACGGCGTATAAATCCCTGACTTCCTTCTCAGAGAATTTGCGGACATAAGCCCCGCGGCGCGCTTCGATGCAGATGAGACCTTCGCTCTCAAGACGCATAAGGGCTTCGCGGACCGGGGATTTGCTGATGCCAAGCTGGCCCGCCAGGTACTCTTCGGTGAGCTTCGATCCTTCGCGGAATGAACCGTTGAGCAACTGCTGTTTCACGCTCAGATAAGCCAATTCAGTGAGATTCGGAGTTTTGGATAGTTTCAACATAACCGTAGCGTCCCCGCGGATTTTACATGACTGCCTGTCATGCGCGCTTCTGTGCGGCGGAGACCTGAAAGAAGGATGCGCCCCGCCGGGGATAGTTCTCCGGCGAGGCGCACTCCCCTAGGAGCTCCAGTTCTAGAACTGGAACTTGCCGCTGATCTGCAGTTGACGCGATGATCCACCGTCGCTGGTGGCGAAGCGCGTTGCTGTGATTAGACCGAAGGCCGACGCCTGGATGTTGCCCGACGGCTGACCGAAGTTGGGGTGGTTGAGGATATCGAAGGCGTCGACACGCAGCTTGAAGACCAGGTTGTGGAAGATCGTGGTGTCCTTCTCGCCGGAGAGATCGACATCTGCGAAACCAGGCCCGGTAACCGCGTTGCGTTGGATGTCACCTAGCGTCGAGGTGTACTGGAAGGCGCATCCAGGAGTGACCGTCGTCGTGAGGCAAGCTTCTGCCGCAGGAAGGAAGGTCACACTGGTTGCTCCCGCATTTTGCACCCTAGCCGTGTGGATCTGCCCAACCAGGTTAGGCCGCACCACGCCGGCGACGCCAGTGTAGGTGGAACTGCCCTCGGTAATATTAATTGGGTTGCCGGTCTGATACTGGATGATCGTCGAAAGCTGATAGCCCGAGACAAGCCGGTTGCCCTTGAACGGCAGATTATAGATCGCCGTGCCCGCATAGTGATTCCGCACGTCGAAGTCCGACAGCCCGTAGTTGCCGCGCGGGTTGGTGCTGTCCTGCAGGTTCAAGCCGCCCTGCGATCCCAGCGAGTTGGTGTCCATCGACTTCGCCCACTCATAGTTCATATTGAACTCGAGGCCGTGGCTGGTGGTCTTGCTCAGTACCGCCCACAGTGCGTTGTAGTTTGAGTAGCCGATGCTGTTTGCCTCGGTGATATTTGAGTTCATCGCTTTACCCGGATCGATTGGACTGGTCCCGGAGAGCGTGAGATAGGGCCGTGGAGTCGTACCGAACGGCTGATTCTCGTTGGTCGCGATGCGCAGGTTATGACCCTGCGAACCGTAGTAACCCAGCGACGCGACGATGCCAAAGGGAACCGCCTGCTGCAAATTCAGGTTGTACGTCTCTGTATAGGCATTCTTGAAGTTTGGATTCGTGCTCGAGAGCGACAGCCCTGCCGCTGCAGCAGATGCATACAGAGAAGCCACTGGAATAGGCGTCGTCGAAGAATACGAGACCTTATTGGTGAATGGAGGATTCGTCGTCAGTCCGCTCACAGCATCTTCCACTGGCTGATCGACCAGGTACGCATAACCGCCGCGCAGCACCGTCTGTCCGCTGCCGAAGACATCGTAAGCAAAGCCAACACGTGGCTCGTAGTTATAGTTCTGACCGTACGGCGAACTCACGCCGTTGGTGCCAACGCGGGTGAGTGACGGCCCCGCGGGGTTGAAGAGCACGAAGCGGTCCTCTCCTTCAACCGGCGTTCCATTCCACTCAAAGCGCAGCCCGTACTCGAGCGTGAGCCTCGATGTCACCTTGAAGTTGTCCTGGATAAAGCCCGCCGCAGCGTTGATATAGACGCGGCTGACGATCGTTCCCGGCGTAATGCTGAAGCCAGTAGCCAGATCCTGCTCAAAGTCATTGGGTGTGCTTGCGTAGGTCAGCGTTCCAGTATCACCGGAGAAGCCGGCCTCGAGGAACCGCCGGAAATCGCCGCCGAATTTGATCGTGTGCTTGCCTCTCAGCAGCGTCGCGGTATCTGACAGTACGCCAAGAGTGTCATCGCGTCCCTGCGGGAAGCTCGAAGGTCCACCGATCACGAGACCAAGATCAGAGAACGTCGTCTGCGGCAGCCCGATGTTGGTCGTCGCTCCGTCGCCGATGAAAAAGTTCGCCGGGTTGTCGAGCGTGTTGGGGGTAAAGGCAATCGCAATGCGGTTGAAGCCAAGCCTTGACTCATTCACAAAGCTGGATGAAAAGATGTGTGTCTCGTTGAAGGTGAGAATCTGGCGGTGCGCATCGCGGTGGTCACCGAATCCGGGAACCGTATCGCCCTGCAGCGCCGGCTCGATACGAGAATCGGACTGGAAGGCGTAGAAGCCGTGCAGTTGGTCCTTCGCGGTGAACTGGTGCAGCACATCCAGCGTGCCCTGGTCGATCTGCACCGGACCCGGCGTGAATCCAACGTAGTTGTTTCCACTGTTGGCTATCGGGATCACCGCCAGAAGAGCATTTGCGGCGGGCTTGCCGGCAGCGACCGTTGCCGCGCGCTGAGCAGTCGAGAGGACTTCGCTGTTCTGGAGAATGCCCTGGTGCTGGCGCAGTCCCTCATAGCTGGCGAAGAAGAATGTGTGGCCCTTCCAGATGGGACCGCCGACCGAGGCTCCGAAGTTGTTGCGCTTCAGCGGAGCCTTGTCGCCCGGCACGCCGAGGGGAAGGCCCGTCGCTGCGCTGTCGCTGCGGTTGAAGTAGTTGCGCGCATCCAGCGCCTCATTGCGGAAGTAGTCGAAGACCTCACCGTGGAACCTGTCAGTGCCCGAGCGCGTGCTGACGTTCACGATCGAACCCGAGCTGCGGCCGTACTCCGCGCTGAACGTCGAGTTGTCGATCTTGAACTCAGACGTCGTATTGATCGACGGCTGGAACGTGATCTGGTTCTGGCTCATGTCGTTCAGGTTGACGCCATTGATCTGGAAGTTCACCGAGTCTTCGCGGTTACCCGCGGTGATAAAGGAGCTCGCGCCGAGACCGCGGCTGGCGCCGGTAAGGCTGCCCGCCGTCGGAGCCACAACGCCTCCGGGAGTCAGCACCGTGAGATCGAGGAAGTGGCGGCCGTTGAGCGGCAGATCCTGCACGGTGTCCTTGCCGATGACCTGGCCCACCGTCATCGTCTGGGTTTCGATCTGCTGGATTGTGCCTTCTACCTGCACCGTCTCACCAGCGGAGGAAATAGCAAGGTGCAGGTTGATGGTGGCAGTTTCATCAACTTGCAGTGTCACCTTCTCGATGGTGTCGGTGCTGAAGCCCGCGGCCGTGACTTGCACCTTATAGTCGCCGGGCTGAAGAGAGGGAACAACGTAGATGCCAGCATTGTCTGTGACGATGGCACGGTCAAGGCCTGTGGCCAGCGAGTGGACCAGAACATGAGCGTTCGGAACCACGGCACCGCTGGGGTCGGTGACGACACCCGACATAGCGGCCGTGGATTGACCCCACGCTCCGGATACGAAAACTGCGAATAAGGTTGCAACAAAGAGATACCGGCGAAAAATCATGTGGCCTCCGAGATAGATAGGGGGAGAAGAGTGCCTAAACACGAAGCCGGAAGGCCTCGTGTGAAAACTAGGTTAGAGGGACGTGGATAGAGATATATCATATATCAAGTGTTCGCGTGCAGATCATTGAGAAAGAAAGTGATTTCTTTGGCGAAATGCGCATTTTCACCACCTTCGCACTCAACCCCAACTCCGTCTGCAGCAACAGACGCAGCCCGTCGATCGCCACCGTCCGCGGGCTTCACTAGCCGAAAGAATCAACGCGGTCATGCTTCTGGCAATTGTTCCGCTGATGATGCACCGCCAGCCTCCGAGTTAAGTTATTCGGAGGTTACCCTCTGAGGTCAAAACAGAAGCTGCAGAAGGGAATCCCGTCGCTCACCTTGACCCCAACCATTCACGACGGATCACCGGCATATGAGGTCAGCGGCTGCATGACACTCTTTTCCGGTCGCAAAGCCTTAGTTTTGGCGACAGCAGCAGCGAAGACAGTGCGACTTGATGGCCAATTGATTCGCTCGGAGAGCACATGCAGGGGTGAAAATTCCCAAGACTCCCCCATCAACCGCAGATCGGCTCAGTGTCGAGACCTGGTCATTGAGGTGGTGGTGGCCGTGCAGTGTGAGGTGTGTGACATCAGGCCTCGATTGACGCCGGTCGAGACACCGTGTTCCGATGAAAATGGTGAGCCGCAAACCTTCTCTTCCGGTGGACATGCTTCTGCCGGAGATGGCCTCTTCTCTACAGCGTAGTTCGAGCCTCGTGATCGAAGCGCCACCGGGCGCCGGCAAGACGACCCGTGTGCCGCCTGCGCTCCTCGGCATCGTCAGCGGGGAAGTAGTGGTCCTCGAGCCGCGCCGGATTGCGGCACGATTGGCAGCACGAAGAGTTGCGTCCGAACTCGGCGAACAGGTTGGCGAAACTGTCGGCTACCAGGTCCGTTTTGAAGAGGTGATTGGACCGCGCACGCGGCTCCGGTTTGTCACCGAGGGGATACTGACGCGGCGGCTGCTCTCTGATCCAACCTTGAAGGGCGTGGATGCTGTTGTGCTGGATGAGTTCCACGAGCGCCACTTGGACAGCGACCTCGCCCTGGCATTGCTGAAACGGCTACAGCGGGTCCGGCCGGAGCTGCGAATCGTAGTGATGTCGGCTACGCTCGATGCTTTACCGGTGGCGCAATATCTGGATGATTGTCCGATATTGCGATCCGAAGGAAGACGGTTCGAACTGACCATCAAGCATCTGCCGTACTCGCCAGCGCCGCTACACGTGCAAGTGAGAAGCGCGGTCGAGATGCTGCTCGACGACCCTCACCTCGGCCACACCCTGGTCTTCTTGCCCGGAGTTGCGGAGATTCGGCGCACGATGCGGGAGTGCGAGGCGGTGGCGCAACGGGCAGGGCTGCTCGTATTGCCGCTCCATGGCGATTTGTCTCCCACAGAACAGGACCGAGCAGTCTCGCCCACCCTGCAGCCAAAGCTCATCCTGGCAACTAATGTTGCAGAGAGCTCCGTGACGGTGGAGGGCGTAACCGCCGTCATCGACAGCGGTCTGGCTCGCTTCGCCACCTACTCCCCGTGGACGGGATTGCCGACGCTTCATGTCGGCCGAGTGAGTAAGGCCTCGGCGAAGCAACGAGCTGGTCGCGCAGGGCGCACTGGCCCTGGCCAGGTGCTGCGCCTCTATCCGGAGGAGGACTATCTGCGTCGGCCCGAGCAGGAAACGCCGGAGATACTGCGCAGCGATCTATCCCGGCTGTGCCTGACTCTGCGGGCGATTGGAATCAACCATTTCAGGAATGCGGACTGGCTGGATGCACCGCCGGTTGCGGCCGTTCAAAACGCTGAGGCGCTGCTCGATCGCCTGGGAGCTATAGGAAAGATGGCTGAGCAGCTGGCGCGGTATCCGTTGCCTCCCCGGTTGTCGCGCATTCTGGTGGAGGCCATGGAGCGTGGTGTGGGTGAGGACGGATGTGTCGCGGCGGCGCTCCTTGGGTCGGGCGGACGGAACGAGAAGAACGAGCTTCTTGCTGCAATGGAGTCGCAGCAGGACTCCCGCACCGTGCAGCACATTAAGCAACTCCGCAGAATCGCCCGTCCTCCGAAGCAGACAAGACATGACGACGACCCGCTGCTCGTGTCCATACTTGCTGGATTCCCGGATCGCGTTGGTCGGCGGAGAGCAGGGAATCAGGTGCTGCTGTCGACAGGCATATCGGCAGAGGTCGCGGGCGACCCTCCTGCGTACGAGTTCATGGTCGCGATCGATGCCGAGGACCGCAAGGAGAAACCGCTGCCGCTCGTTCGAATGACGGCACGAATCGAGCCGGAATGGCTGATCGATCTGTTTCCGGATCGCATACGGGAACAATCCAGCGTCACCTGGAACCGCGTGACAGAACGGGTAGAAGCAGTCAGCGCTCTGCTGTACGACGATCTCGTGATTCAGGAGTCGCGAGGCGCGGTGCCGGATGTGGCCGCCGCCGCCGACCTGCTCTGGCAGAAAGCGATGGAGATCGGTATTGACCGCTTCGTCGATGGAGACTTGCTGGAACAATTCAAGGCGCGGGTCGAGTTTGCCGGTTTCGAGCAGCCGGATATGCCGCAGGTTCTACATGACTTGTGCTCGGGCCTTCGTAGTTTTAGTGAGTTGAAGACCGCGACGACGGAATTCGTGATTCTGCTGGAACAGAAGATGGATTCGAAGCTTCTCCGTGAGCTAGCTCCGGTGACCGTTCGGTTACAGAACGGGCGCCAGGTAAAGATTCACTACGAACACGGCAAGCCGCCTTGGATAGCATCTCGGCTGCAGGACTTCTTCGGTATGCGAGATACGCCGCGAATTGGATCCGGCCGTACCCCGCTAGTGATCCACCTGCTCGCGCCGAACCAGCGTGCAGTCCAGACGACGACGGATCTTGCCGGTTTTTGGGAGAGGCTCTATCCGCAAGTGCGCCGCGAGTTGATGCGCCGCTATCCCAGGCACGCGTGGCCAGAGCGGCCATGAATCTGTCCAGCGAATAAGGAGCGGGAATTGTCTGGGTAAAATTCTTGCATCAGGCTGAATTTATCTGTGTGTCGATCTCATCAGGCGTCCAATGGTGCAGCCCCGCAAATGCAGTTGAGCCTCACTGAGGCACTATAGTAGTAGGTCGCAGGCGCAATAATGCCGGAAAGCTTACGCCGAATGGAATTTCACATCTCCAAGTCGATCCGAGAAAGACTGGATCTGGACGACCTCTTGTTCAGCTTCACTGGAAACGTAGTCTTTGCGAATGTCGCCGCCTCGCGAAAGCTGGCGCAACGCTTGAACGAACTCCCGGGAGCACAGCCTGGTTCTGAACGAGTGGTGAATGCGGGCGCTTTGTTTGCCATGGGTATGATCGACGAGCTGAGCCACGCGCTCGTCGCTCGCTACCGCAAAGAGAAGGACCCAAATGTCATGTCGGAAGCGGTCCGCTGGCTGGGCAACCATGTGACTCCAGCTGAGAGTGACCGACTGCTCCTCGGCTTCACAAAGCAGTTCCCTACGGTCGCTGTCTATCGAGGCGAGCTGACTGCGGAGCAATGGCTGAATGGCAGTACAGACGGAAAGTCCAACCGTGAAATCGCTTTCGAAGAGATGCTGCTGTTGTGGATTGCGAACAGCAACCCAGCGTTTGTGCCGTTTCGCATTTTGTTTGATGACCAGGGACTGAAGCAGCAAACGGCCTACGAAGGTGTCACCACGAGTCTTCCGCAGTTTTTCGCTACCCGACCTCCGATTGCACCAAGCCTGGGAAGCCTCCTGGATGCTCTGCGTGCACCAATGCTCGCCTCACCCGATTCACTTACCGGGCAACTGGACTTCATTAGCGAGAACTGGGCAGAGTACCTGGGCGACGATCTGCGCAGAGTCCTGCTCGCAATCGATGTCCTTCGTGAAGAAGAGCTGGCCATCTGGATGCGGTTTCATCCCGCCGGTCCGGACAACCATCGTCATGGGCAACCGGGGCGTGGCGGCGAAGGCTTCGTCGGCGACGAGTTCATCGGTTTTGAATCGGAATTTGTCACCGGGTCCGATGGCATCAGGCGTCGCCGCTACGCTGAGGGCTATCAGTCGCCACTGAACGAGTATGAAGCCTTCAGCGCCGACCAGGCCTGGATGCCTACCGTTGTGCTCATCGCCAAGAGCACGTATGTCTGGCTGGAGCAGTTGTCGAAAAAATACGGCCGTCATATTTATCGGCTGGATCAGATCCCTGATGAGGAACTGCAGTTGCTGGCGGCGCGCGGCATCACGGGCCTCTGGTTGATTGGGCTCTGGGAGCGAAGCCGGGCCTCGAAGACGATCAAGCGGCTACGGGGCAATCGTGACGCGGTGGCCTCTGCCTATTCGCTGAAGGATTATTTAATTGCTGAAGATCTTGGGGGAGAAGCGGCCTACGAGAACCTGCGCCACCGTGCTGCCAGGGCAGGACTGCGGTTGGCGAGCGATATGGTCCCGAATCACATGGGAATCGATTCGGACTGGGTGATCGACCACCCGGAATGGTTTATATCGCGCTGGGAAAGTCCATTTCCTGCGTACAGTTTCGAGGGGCCGGATCTTTCCACGGATAGTCGCGTCGAAATCAAGATTGAAGATCATTACTACGACCAGACGGATGCCGCCGTGGTGTTTCGCTTGCGTCATTATCGTGACGGCGCTACCCGATTCATGTATCACGGCAACGATGGAACGACGTTCGCGTGGAACGACACCGCGCAGCTCGATTACTCGAAGGCCGATGTCCGTGAGCATGTGATCCAGGTCATTCTGAATGTTGCACGGCGCTTCCCAATCATCCGATTTGACGCGGCCATGGTGCTCGCGAAACGCCATGTTCAGCGCCTGTGGTTTCCGCTGCCGGGAGCGGGTGGGTCGATTCCGTCGCGAGCTGAGAACGCTTTGTCACAAGAAGCCTTTGACGCTCTGATGCCCCACGAGTTTTGGCGCGAGGTGGTTGACCGTGTTGCTACAGAGGTTCCAGGAACACTGCTTCTTGCTGAGGCGTTCTGGCTTCTCGAGGGCTACTTCGTTCGCACCCTGGGTATGCATCGTGTCTACAACAGCGCCTTTATGAACATGCTGCGCGACGAAGAAAATGCCAAGTATCGGTCGTACCTGAAAAAGACAGTGGAGTTCGATCCGGACATTCTCAAGCGCTATGTGAACTTCATGAGCAATCCCGATGAGCGGACTGCGATCGATCAATTCGGTTGGGGCGACAAGTACTTCGGGGTTTCAGTCCTGCTCGCAACACTGCCGGGCCTGCCTATGTTTGGCCATGGTCAGATTGAGGGATATACCGAGCGCTATGGCATGGACTTCAAACAGGCACGGCTGGACGAGCAGTCGAACGAAGGCATGATCGCCCGGCATCAACAGTTGATCGCACCTCTACTTAAGAACCGTCGACTCTTTGCAGAGAGTACAGACTTCGTGTTGTATGACTTCTGGACAGATTACGGCACTGTAGACGAGAATGTCTTCGCGTACTCAAACTCGCACGGTGATCAACGCGCGATCATTCTCTACAACAACAGATACGGATCGACCCATGGCACGATCAAAATGTCTGTCGCCTTTTTGGAGAAGCAGACTGGCTCGCTGCGACAGAAGAGCCTGAGCGATGGGCTTAGACTGCCTCACGATGAATCGACCATCCTTGCGTATCGAGATACGGCCCAGGGACTGGAGTACCTGCGCAGGGCAACGGACTTTCGTGATTATGGCCTCACGCTGGATCTGCGTGAATACCAACACGTTGTTCTGGTGGAGTGGCGTGAGCTCCATCCATCGGAAACCCAACCCTGGGATCGCCTCTGCGATGCTCTCGGCGGTTCTGGGGTTTACAGCGTGGACGAGGCAGTTTCTCAGCTTCGGCTGCAACCTCTGGTCGATACGCTGCACCGGGTCATCAGCGAGGGGACGATACACGTCTTCTCGAAGGCTGCCTACGAGTTTCTGACTCGGGAGCTTGAGGTAGAAGAGAAAGCCAGGCAACGTAAGCTCAGCGTTGCGAACCAGGAGCAAGCGGCGGAAGCAGAGGCACAAGCCGATCGCTCCACACCGAATCTAGATCCAGGACTGAGCAACTTCCTGGCGAGCGTACGTGCCTTCGCCGAAACAGCGTTGAACCTTTCGCAGTCCGGAGCCACGGACAACGGCGCTGCGGCTAAGGAGCCTGCGTTGGATTCAGCTTTCGTGGAGACAGCCGAAACCGGGTCTATCAAGCCCAAAGCAGAAAGCTACGCTGCAATCGCAGCAACCTCGGTCCACCTGCCTTTCCTGGTATTGAAGTTTCCTGAAGCCTTACAGACGGCTGCTCGTTCCGTGTTACCAAGCAATGACATTCGTATCAATGCTGCTCAGGTATGGGCACCCGTACTTGCGTGGATCGCACTTCGCGCACTTCCTTCGCGGGTCTCTGCGCTCGCAATCTACGATGCCCTTCAATTGAGGAACGCGCTTGCCGAGACCTTCTCCGCCGTCGGTGTGAATGGTGAGCAAGCGTGGAGAGCTGCGGCCCAGGTGCGCGCTCTACTGCTCATGGACCTCCACGGGTCTTGCTCCGTTGCAGTCCGCTTAGCCGAGTTCTGGCACGATCCCGACGTCCGCTGGCTCACAGGCATACACGGCACCGTCGAGAAAGCGGAGCACTTCGATCAAGAGCGATTCGAAGCATTTGTTTGCTGGCTGCAGCTACCCGCTTTGATCGCAGGTGCTGAGGATTCGTCATTGCACCCCAAGGCTGCTAGCGACGTCCCCGCGATAGCAGCGAATTTGGCGTATGCGGCTAGAGTCGCTTCGTATGACGTTCGGCGTTTTCTCGATTTCCTCTATAGCGGAGACACCCAGGACCGGCTTCAATCAAGCGAAGAACCGGCAACAACCGTCGCTGAAGGGCGAACTGTTTAGATACGTTCCTGCCCCGACGGCAACTCAACCCAGAGATCGTTTCTGGACACGAGCCTGAGCTGATTTTTATTTTCGCGGGGTTGGACAATAATAGCCTTAGAGGATTATCCATGCAAAAGTTCGTGCGGCACTTCATCCTACCCCTCGCACGACAGCGCGGTTGGAAAAGCTTCTGCGAAATTGGCGCCAGCACCGGCCTCAGCACCGATGAATTCCTCACGCTGCCCAACATCTCCTACACCATCCTCGACCCCTGCCTCGATGCCGATCTGGTTCAAAAATACGCCGGCGACCCACGCGTAACGGTTCTCAAGAACAACAGCCTCGATGCCCTCCCTCATCTGGACGTCGCCTTTGATTGCATCCTCATTGATGGCGATCACAACTGGTATACCGTCACGAACGAATTGCGCCTCATCCGCCAACGGAACCTGCTGCCTCCCAGCGGAATGATCTTCTTCCACGACGTCGGCCGTCCCTACGGCCGCCGCGATATGTATTACCAGCCGGAGACCGTTCCCCCCGAGTTCCGCCAGGAATA
>PLHC01000141.1 GCA_003138795.1 Granulicella sp.
CACCGTCTGCTTCTGCTTATCGAGCCAGCGCGAGCCAATGGCAACATCGGCACCTGCGTCGATGGCCTCGATCAGGAGTTCGGCTTCTTCGATGGGCGCGGAGAGATCGGCGTCGGTGAACATCACAATGTTGCCGGCGGCCTGAAGCAGTCCATTGCGCACAGAATAGCCTTTGCCGCGGTTGCCAGGGTTTTTCACGAGGTGCAGATGCGGGTTGCGCGCCATCCACTTCTGCACGATGGCCGCAGTGCTGTCGGTCGAACCGTCGTCGACGACGAGGATCTCAGCGTCCCAGTGGCGTGTCTCGACGCACTCCAGAACGCTCGCAAGGGTTGCTTCAATACGTGCGCTCTCGTTGTACGCCGGGATGACGATGCTGAGTTGAGGATGAGCCATTGCGTCGTGCGACCTTTCGCTGCCGATGAGTTCCATTTGGTTCTCCTCAGCCCAACATAGTTGGGCGAGATTGCAAGACGGAGCCCGGCTCAACCCACTCTCATCCTACGATACCCTTTAGACGCATGAACAGGCGCAAGTTGATGCAAATGAAATGGGCAAGCAAGACGTTGGCAGGGAATGGAAGGAGCCGGAACTGGTAAACTCAGCCCATGCCGGACCCTTTGCCGCCCCAGCCGCCGTTTCAACCACCGCAATATCAGGCGCCGCAATCCGAGTTTCGCAGCCCGTATGCGACCGGATACCCTGCCCCCTACCCACCGCAGTGCCGGCGTTCAGGATGGTTCTGGGCGGCGATCACCTCTGGGATTGTGGGCGTGGCCGCTATCGCCGTCAGCATCATCTTCGCTGCGATGGTGAAGTCCCTGGCGGCGGGCTCGGAGAGCGGCAGTTTGAGCTTCGGCATGGATTCCATCGCGGTGATCGATATTTCGGGCGTGATCATCGACGCGGACAAAGTCGACAAGCAGCTGCAGAAGTACGGAGACGACGACAGTATCAAGGCGATCATTCTGCACATCGACTCCCCCGGCGGCGGAGCGGCGGCATCGCAGGAGATCTACCACGAGGTGCTGCGGGTGCGGCAGGAGAAGCACAAGAAGATCGTCGCATCGGTGGGGTCGGTGGGCGCGTCCGGGGCGTACTACATCGCCTCGGCGTGCGACAAGATCTATGCGAATCCGGCCTCGGTCGTTGGCTCGATCGGCGTCATCATGGAGTGGACGAACTACGGCGATCTGCTGCGCTGGGCGAAGCTGAAGAGTGTGCGGATTACCCACGGCGAGCTGAAGGATGCCGGCGATCCAACGCGCGATATGACGCCGAAGGAACAGGCCTACTTCCAGTTGCTCGTGGACAACATGTACGGGCAGTTCGTGCATGACGTGGCGGTGGGACGGCATACTGCGGACAACAAGATCGCTCCGCTGGCTACCGGACAGGTGTGGACCGGCGAGCAGGCGCAGCCGCTGGGACTGATCGATGCCCAGGGAGGATTTCGCGAGGCGCTGATCGACACCGCGCGTTCGGTCGGGATTAAGGGCGAGCCAAACGTCGTTCGTCCGGCCACGGAAAAGCACGGCCTGCTCGGGCTGCTGCACGAAGATGCGGGCGACCTGTTCCCGAACCCGTCGAAACTTCTGAACCGTTCGCCGGGCTTTTACTTCCTCTGGAAGTAATCTGCGCAGCAGGGTGCGCGGACAGCGTCTCTGGGGGTACGATGAAGGAACCGGATCGCGATCCGGGGTCTATGATGAACGAAACAGGGGCTTTGCGTCAGCGAACCGAGTTTCCCCCGTTTGCCGCTTGCTTGCTTCCATAGACTGCACTCGTCACATGTTCGAGAACGTGCCAATCATCATTTTGCTGTAGGAGGTTTCATGACGAAAGCTGACTTGGTCGATCACGTGACGGCCCTTGGCGACCTCACTCGCCGCGATGGCGAGGTGATCGTCGAAACACTGTTCGACGCCATCATCGATGCGCTGAAAGCCAACGACAAGGTCGAGGTGCGCGGCTTTGGGAGCTTCCGCTCGCGGCAACGCAAGCCTCGCACCGGCCGCAACCCGAAGACCGGAGAATCGGTCGCGGTTCCGGCTAAGCGTGTGCCCTATTTCAAGCCCAGCAAAGAGCTTCGCGACCTGGTGAATCCCGGCGAAGCCACAGGTTCGCCTAAAAGCGGTGGAGCGGCGAAAAAAGCCACGGCCCACGTAGTCGTCGATCCGCATCATCCGCCTGCGATGTAGTGTTCGATGTTCGAAATGTGACTGCTTTATTTCGCACGGAAACCTTCGACTTATTATAATTTTTAGAATATGAGCGAAACGACATTAGCAACTCCTGCGGAGACCGCCACCACCGGCAAAGGTCACGCCAGCAAATACACCCGCAACCAGCCGTACCAATCCAAGGTGCTGGTCAATCGACTCCTCACTGGCCCCGAATCGGAAAAAGAGACCATCCACGTTGAGATGGAGCTCGAAGAGGGTATGAACTACGTGCCAGGCGATGCGCTCGGGGTCATCCCGACCTACCGCGCGGAGGCTGTCGACGCCGTACTCAAGGCGCTGGGCTTCAACGGCACCGAGCGCGTGCTCGACCACAACAAGGTGGAGATCTCCTTCCGCGAGGCGCTCACCTCGCGCCTGACAATCGGCAAGCTGGCACGCGGCGCCGTGAACCAGTATGCGAAACTTGCGGGCGACAATGTGCCCGAGGGCCTCAAGGCGCTGCTCGGACCAGACAATAAGGCGGCAGCTGAGGACTATGTCTGGGGCCGGGAGCTTATCGACCTGGTGACCGACTTCCCTGGCGTCATCAAGCAGCCGCAGGACCTCTTCGAGGTATTGCAGCGCCTGACGCCGCGCATGTATTCGATCGCGTCGAGCGAGGCCGCACATCCGGGCCAGGTCCAACTGACGGTGCGCGTGGTGCGCTACAACACCCACGGCCAGGAGCGCCAGGGTGTGACCTCAGGAATGTTGGGCGAGCGCGCCCAAGCGGCAGCGACGCTGCCCGTGTTTCTGCACGAAAACAACAACTTCCGTCTGCCGGAAGACACCAATGCGCCGGTCATTATGATCGGTCCTGGGACGGGAATCGCGCCCTTCCGCGCGTTCCTGGAGCATCGCCAGACGCTCGGACAAAAGGGCGACAACTGGCTCGTCTTCGGCGACCAGCGCGAGGTATCCGACTTCCTGTACAAGGACCAGTTCCTTGCGATGCAGGCAAGCGGTCTGCTCACCAAGCTGCAGACTGCGTTCTCCCGCGATCAGGCGAAGAAGATCTATGTGCAGGACCGTCTGCGGGAGGCCAGTGCAGAACTCTTCGCGTGGCTGGAGCGCGGTGCGTACTTCTACGTCTGCGGCGATGCGAGCCGTATGGCCAAGGACGTTGAACTGGTGCTGCTGGACTCGATCGCGACCGGGTTGAAGGGTACCCCCGAGCAGGCTGCCGAGTATCTCACGGGGATGAAGAAGCAGAAGCGCTACCAGCGTGACGTGTACTAGAAGACAGGCAGGAAACAGTAAAACAGGACAAAGGCCGCCCCATCCGGGCGGCCTTGCTGTTGCTGCATTCTTAGTTTGCGGCGTACTTGCGGGGTACTTGCGGCTTATACGCGGTAATCGTCGGCGCGCCAGCTCACGATGCTCTCTTTGATCTGCGGGGGCGTGAGCTTCTCGAAGACCGCGCGCCGGGCCAGTTCGGACACTTCTGCATCGGAAGCAAAGCGCAGCGCGATGAATTGCTCCATGGTCAGAGCGTCGATCAATCCAAGCTGCTCTTCGGGCAGAAGGTCGGCCAGGCGGAGCTGCTCCTCCAGCCGGATGATGCGGTTCTGGTTGCGCAGTGCATAGTGACGCACGGTCAGCGCCAACTGAAGCAGCACGATCGACATCACGATCCACCACAAGTGCGAGTGCTTGAACCAGGGCCACGCGTGGATGGTCGCGTAGATCGCGAAGATCAGGTTCAGCAGCAGCAGCGGCATGACGAAAAAGTGGAATGCCGGGTCGCGACGCGTGTGATTTCCGTAGGACTGTGGTTGGGCCATAGCAGCGATGATAACGCGGCCTCGCTGCGATAGTCTTGGGGTTATGGCAAAGAAGCGAATTGGCGTTCATGTCGGAACCAGCGGCGGCTGCTTTACCGCAGTGCAGCGTGCAGCAGACGCAGGAGCAAACACGTTTCAGATATTCAGCGCGAGCCCGCGCCAGTGGAAGGCGTCGCCGGTAAAGCCGGAAGACGCGGCGAAGATGCGCGAAGCTCGCGCCGCGCTGGACATGAATCCGGTCGCCGTCCATGCAAGCTATCTGATCAACCTGTGCTCCCAGACCGAGAGCGTCCGCGAGAACTCGGTCAACGCGTTCAGAGGAGAGGTGGAGCGTGCGCTGGCGCTCGGCGCGGAGTTCCTCGTGCTGCACCCGGGTAGCTGGAAGGGGCTCAGCCGCGACGAGGGCCTGCGTCTCGCCGCGGAGGGAATCGAGCGCGCGATCGGGAGCCTGGGGGGTGGGCTGCACTGGCAGGATTACGACTTTCGCATCCTGATCGAGAACACGGCGGGCGCGGAGTTTTCGCTCGGCGGCAGCTTTGAGCAGGTGGCCGAACTGGTTGCTACGCTACAGGCCTGTGCTCCCGTGGGCGTCTGCCTGGACACCTGCCACACGCACGTAGCGGGCTACGATCTGGTCACCACCGAGGGCTACGAGGCCACCATGCAGCAGATCGGGGCGACGGTCGGCTTCGACGCGGTGAAGGTGTGGCACTGCAACGATGCGAAGGCTGCGATGGGATCGAAGCTCGACCGCCATGAGCATATTGGCGAAGGCACGATCGGCGCGGCGGCGTTCAAGCGGCTGCTGCAGGATGCTCGCTTCGAACACTCCGCGTTTATTGCTGAGACACCCGTCGACGAACCCGGCGATGAGATGCGGAATGTGATGGCGCTGCGGGCGCTGTCGGCGGGATGAGGGTCCTGCGCGGACGGCGAGGGGCTTTGCGTGGTGGGGCGGTGAATTTGGGTGAGCTTGGAGATGGGCGGGGGCGGTCGCGCTGGCGCGCGATAGCCCACGCTCCACCCCGGCGGACAAAGGCCGTCCGCCGGGTACCCCACCATGTCGCGATAAAGCCGCGCCGAGGATAGGATGGGGCACCCGGTGTCTTTCTTTACAATCAATGTATATGCCACAGATTGAGAAGAACGACGCGCAGGTTTTCGACCCGCAACGCTATAACCCGGCTGAGATCGAGCCGCGCTGGCAGGCTCTCTGGGATGCTGACCCAAAGCTCTATGCCGCCGAGCCGCATACCAGCGGCAAGCCGAAGTTTTACTGCCTGGAGATGCTGCCCTATCCGAGCGGGCAGCTGCACATGGGGCATGTGCGGAACTACGCTATCGGCGATGCGCTGGCGCGATTTATGCGCATGCGCGGCTATAACGTGCTGCACCCCATGGGATGGGACGCGTTCGGTCTGCCCGCCGAGAACGCCGCACTGAAGAATCACACGCCGCCGCGCGAGTGGACGCTGAAGAACATCGAGCAGATGAAGGTGCAGATGCGCCGCATCGGCCTCAGTTACGACTGGGCCGGGACGGAGATCGCGACCTGCCTGCCGGAGTACTACCGCTGGAACCAGTGGTTCTTTTTGAAGATGGTCGAGGCCGGCCTCGCGTATCGGCGCTCGAGCAAGGTGAACTGGTGCCCGAAGTGTGCGACGGTGCTGGCGAACGAACAGGTGGTCGGCGGCTGTTGCTGGCGGCATGAGGACACGCTGGTCGAACAGCGCGAGCTGGAACAGTGGTTCCTGCGGATTACAAAGTACGCGGATGAGCTGCTGGATGGACTGGACAAGCTGCCCGGCTGGCCCGAGAAGGTGCGCACGATGCAGCGCAACTGGATTGGGCGGAGCGAGGGCACGCATGTCGACTTTCATGTGAGCGCGATGGCGGATACGCCAGCGATCAAGGTCTTCACGACGCGGGTGGATACGATCTTCGGCGCGACCTCGATCCAGCTCGCGCCCGAGCATCCGCTGACGAAGCAGCTCGCTGCCGCCGACCCGGATCTGGCGAAGGCTGTCACGGAGATGATCGCGGAGCAGAAGGCCGCACGCGAGACCGGCGATATCGGCAATATCGAGAAGCATGGCGTCTCGACGGGCAAGAACGCGATCAATCCTTTCAATGGCGAGACCTTGCCGATCTGGGTTGCGAACTATATTCTCGCCGACTATGGCACGGGCGCGATCATGAGCGTTCCGGCGCACGATGAGCGCGACTTTGAGTTTGCGCAGAAGTATGGGCTGCACATCAAGCGCGTGGTGGCTCCGGTCATCTCTCCGAAAGACGCTGCCGGCGCTGACACGGATGATCTTTCGCTGCCGTATACCGGCGAAGATGATGCCGTGCTCGTCGACTCTGGCGAATGGACGGGCGAGGGCGCGCTCGAAGCGCAGGATAAAATGGCGCGCTTTGCTGAGGAGAATGGCTTTGGCAAAAAGACTACGACCTATCGACTGAAGGACTGGGGCGTTAGCCGCCAGCGCTACTGGGGTACGCCGATTCCGATGGTCTACTGCATCAACGGCCATGACGGCGTGAAGCCCGGCGGAGTCGTCGCACTGCCCGAGAGTGCGCTGCCGGTGCTGCTGCCAGAGCAGATCGAGATTACGCAGGAGGGCGGTTCGCCGCTGGGTAAGGTGTCCGCGTTCGTCCACACAACGTGTCCGGTCTGCGGCGGTCCTGCGCGCCGCGAGACCGACACGATGGACACGTTCGTTGACTCCAGTTGGTACTTCTATCGCTACACGGATGCGAGGAATGCGCATGCGCCGTTCGACAGCGAGAAGGCGAACTACTGGTTTCCGATCGATCAGTACATCGGCGGCGTCGAACACGCGATCCTGCACCTGATCTACTCGCGCTTCTGGACGAAGGTGATGCGCGACCTTGGCCTGATTGCGAACTCCGAGCCCGCTGAGCGGCTGTTTACGCAGGGCATGGTCATCAAGGATGGCGCGAAGATGTCGAAGTCCAAGGGCAATGTGGTTTCGCCCGACGACATGATTGCACGCTACGGCGCCGACGCCACGCGCATGTATGCGCTGTTCGCAGCGCCGCCCGATCGCGATCTTGAATGGCAGGAAGAGGGTGTCGCGGGCATCAGCCGCTTTCTTGCGCGCGTCTACCGGCTGACGATCAAGTACGCGCCGGTGGTGCGCTCGCTGGAGAGTCACACGCATGGGGATGAGATCGCTCCCAAGCAGTTTGCGGGCCAGACAGAGGACGGGGCAGCACTGCTGCGCACGCTGCATCAGACGATTGCCAAGATTACGGAAGACTTCAGCGGCCGCTGGCACTTCAATACATGTATTGCCGCGATCATGATTCTGGTGAACGAGATCTCCGCAGCCGAAACCGCCATGGACACAGGCGGAATCGCACCTGCGACGATCGCCGAACTCTTCCGCGCACTCACGCTGCTGCTAACTCCGTTCGCTCCGTTTCTGGCCGCCGAACTGTGGCAACAGCTCGGCGAGACCGCTGCCGTCTTCCATCAACCCTGGCCCATGGCCGACGCGGAGCTTGCAAGGGAGAGCGAGATTGAGGTTCCCGTGCAGGTGAACGGCAAGTTGATCACGGTCATCCGGCTCGCGGCCGACTCGGATGAGGCGGCCATCAGCGCCGCTTCGCTCGCCGACGCAAAGGTTGTGGCGCGGCTGGTTGGCAAGACGATCGTCAAACATCTTGTAATCAAGGGCAAGCTGGTGAACCTGGTGGTGAGGTAGATGACCCAGGCGTCCGGCGTTCAGCAGGCTGGCGGACCGATTCGCGGCACGCAGTCCTTCGTCGGCGTGATGGGCGGAATCTGGCGGAGGCCGTCGCTGACTGCGCTGGAGATGCTCTGGCGGTGGACCGTCGGAGCGCCTATCCTCGCGCTGGCCGCGTGGGCGACGCTTCGCCTCGCGCGAACTGTCGCCGTCGACACTGCCGCGCTGCAGGCGATGACCGTCTTCGAGCCGGTCGCTGCTTTTCGCACCATCGATGTCGCAATGGCGGCGATCCTGCCTGCGGCGAAGCCCATTGCGCTGTGGTTGCTCCCCCTCGCAGCCGTAGCCTGGATGCTCGCCGCCGCGGTCGGACGCACGATGGTTCTGCGACGCTTCGATCCCGCGCTGCACGCTCGTCGGCTCACGCTGCTCGTGCTGGGTACGCTGCGCGCCGCGCTTCTGACCGCTGCATGGATGCTCTGGCTGTGGCTTATTGTGCAGGCTGGGCGCATCGCCATCATGGGCCCGGTCGCGCATGGCGGCGAGCCCAATCTTGTACTGTACTGCGCCATCCTGATCTGCGGAACACTCTTTCTCTACGTGCTCTGGGCCATCTCCAGCTGGCCGTTTCAGCTTGCCCCGCTGCTTGCGATGCAACGGAATCTCGGCCCACTGGGCGCGCTCGATGCTGCGTTCCGCAGCACCGCCGTGCGCGGTGAGCTCATGGAGATCAACCTTGTCATGAACATCGTGAAGATCGCCGTGCTGGTGCTTGCGATGGTCTTCTCCGCATCGCCGCTGCCATTTACGAACGTCGAGACACAGACGTTTCTTAACTGCTGGTGGGGCGGCGTCATCGCGCTCTATCTTGCCGCGCTGGACTACTTCCACGTTGTCCGCTCAGCGGCATATCTCTCCCTTTGGCGCGCCCACGATTTTTCCGCCTGAGCGCTCCCGCCGACCCCATAATTCGCATCGAATCTTTATAGAGTTTCTTTTGCTCTGGAGGATTGTCATGTCGTTCGCTCTTTACGGTATCGGAACGCTCATCCTCATCGTGGGTGTCATCTACATCTGCCAACTCGTGCACATGCCCACCCACTGGACGGTGGCCATCGCTCTTCTGCTCGTCGGCGCGGGGCTGATGGGTGCGGTCAACTCCACCCGGCAGCGTGACAAGAGCTAAGCGTAAACCCCACAGGCCAGCGATTTACACTGTATTCGTGGACACTCCTGGCACGTCAACTATCCAAGCCCCAGTCTCGTCGACGATCGTCATCCTCGACTTCGGCTCGCAGTACACGCAACTTATCGCACGTCGCATCCGCGAGTTCAATGTCTTTTCGGTCGTGCTGCCCTGCACGACACCGCTGGAGAAGATCCTCGCGCTCGATCCGAAGGGCATCGTGCTCTCGGGCGGCCCATCGAGCGTCTACGACGACAGCGCGCCCAAGGCCGACACGGCGATCCTCAGCACCGGCCTGCCCATTCTCGGAATTTGTTATGGGCTGCAGTTCATGACGCATCATCTGGGTGGGCGGGTGGTGCCCGCCGATGCGCGTGAGTATGGCCACGCCGAGGTTTCGGTGGTGGACGAAACACCGCTCTTCAGCGGCCTTCCCGCGACGCTGTCGGTGTGGATGTCGCACGGCGACCATGCAGAATCGCTGGCTCCGGGCTTCCGTGTCACCGCCCGCACCTCCAACGCCATAGCGGCCATCGCCGACGAGTCGCGTCGCATGTGGGCGGTGCAGTTTCACCCCGAGGTCGCGCACACAAAACAGGGAACGGAGCTGCTGCGCAACTTCGCTGTCGACATCTGTGGTTGCGCGCAGGATTGGACCCCCGAACACTTCATCGCTTCGACCGTCGCGAAGATACGCGAGCAGGTTGGTCCCACCGGCCACGCCATCTGCGGTCTCTCCGGCGGCGTCGACTCCAGTGTCGCCGCAGTGCTCGTCGCGCGCGCGATCGGCGAGCGGCTCACGTGCATCTTCGTCAACAACGGGGTGCTGCGCAAGGACGAGTTCGCCAAGGTTCAGCAGACGATGCGCGACGAGCTCCACCTCAATGTCGTTGCGGTCGACGCGAGCGAGCGCTTTCTCTCGAAGCTCGCCGACGTCGTCGATCCCGAGAAGAAACGCAAGGTGATTGGCAACGAGTTTATCGCCGTCTTCGACGACGAAGCCAAGAAGATCTTCGAGGCTGAAAAGTCCTCGGGCGAGGAAGTGGCGTGGCTGGTGCAGGGAACGCTTTACCCTGACGTGATCGAATCGGCCAGTGTTCATGGTCCTTCGCACGTCAT
This sequence comes from Granulicella sp., assembly GCA_003138795.1. Lineage (GTDB taxonomy): Bacteria > Acidobacteriota > Terriglobia > Terriglobales > Acidobacteriaceae > Granulicella. The sequence goes on from PLHC01000141.1 coordinate 10,031, forward strand.
CAAGAGCCACCACAACGTCGGCGGGCTGCCTGCGGACATGAAGCTCAAGCTCATTGAGCCGCTGCGCGATCTGTTCAAGGATGAGGTGCGCCGCATTGGCCGCGACCTCGATATGCCAGCCGAGATCCTCGAGCGCCAGCCGTTCCCCGGCCCCGGGCTTGCGGTGCGCATCCTCGGCGAGGTTACGCCGGAACGCGTGGCGATCCTGCAGGAGGCCGACGCGATTTGCGTGGAAGAGATCAAGAGCGCGGGCTACTACCGTAAAGTCTGGCAGAGCTTTGCGGTGTTGCTGCCCATCAAGACCGTGGGAGTGATGGGCGATCAGCGGACTTACGCGTACACCTGTGCGATCCGCGCGGTCGAGAGCGAGGACGGCATGACCGCCGATTGGGCGGCGCTGCCGTATGAGGTGCTGCGCGCGATCTCGAGCCGCATCGTCAGCGAGGTGCGAGGCATCAACCGCGTGGTCTACGACATTACGTCGAAGCCGCCCGGCACGATCGAGTGGGAGTAGCGCCATGCGCGTGGCGATGCGGGCGCTGGTGCTGCTGCTGGTCTTCGCTGGGGTGGGCTGGCTGACGGCTCGCGGCGTCATGGCCCATGTCGCCAGCGGTGGGGCGATGCAGCCAGAGGTGCGGCTCGCTGGAGCGATGGCCGGGCTCTTCGCCGGCGGCGCTGCCACGGTGATTGTGGGGATCGCGATGGTTTGGCCGCGCGGTAAGTCCTAGCTGAGTTCGCTGAGCAGTGCTGCGTTCACTTCGTCGGGGCTGATGCCGTCGAGGCGCAATGTTTTGGAACGGCTGGTCGCGCCGGTCAGCAGCGTAATCTGCCCGCGTGGAATCTTCAGTTGCCCGGCGAGAAAGGCAATCAGCGCGGCATTGGCGCGGCCGTCGGTTGGCGGCGTGGTGAGCGAGATCTTCAGTGCGCCGTCATGCGTGCCGGTGATGGCGTTGCGCCGGGCGCCGGGGTGGACACGGACGGTTAGCGTACAGCCGCCGGGCGCGTTGCGAAGAGAGAGGCTCATGGCTGGATGCGCTCCTGAATGCGGCGCGGGATACGCTGCTAGATATTCTCGTAGATGCGCTTACCGAAGATCGCCGTTCCCAGGCGTACGGTCGTTGAGCCCTCTTGGATCGCCACGGCAAAGTCGTTCGACATTCCCATGGAGAGCTCGGTCAGCGTCGGGCAGGTCGCCAGATTTTCGTCGCGCAGGCGGCGCAGTTGCTGAAAGTACGGGCGCGCGGTCTCCGGGTCCTCGTCGAAGGGCGGCACGGTCATCAGGCCACGGACTTCAAGGTGGCCGAGCGGCTTGAGCGCGGCGAGAAAGCCGGCCAACCCGCCGGGCGCGAGGCCGTGCTTGGTCTCCTCGGGCGAGAGCTTCACCTCAATCAGCACGCGTAGCGTTTTCCCGAGGGCCTGTGCGGCGGCGTTCAGACGCTCGGCGGTCTTCGCCGAATCGAGCGTGTCGATGGCGTCGAATATCTCTGCGGCCTTGGAGGTCTTGTTGTTCTGCAGCGGCCCGATGAGATGGATCTGCGCAGCCGGCGAGGCGGTTCGCGTGGGGTCGAAGAGGTCGGCCAGAGCGGAGCGCTTGGTCTGCCACTCCTGGACGCGGTTCTCGCCGAACAGCCGCTGGCCGGCGTCGTAGGCCTCAATGATCGCTTCGGCGGGATGCATCTTGCTGACAGCCATCAGGGCGACGCTGCCGGGGTTGCGGTGGGCGCGGGCGCAGATGTCGGCGATTTCGTTCTGTAAGCGTTCGAGATTGGATGCGATGGACATGATCTTCACCAGTGTACGAGCATCGGAGCGGTTGTTCGGAGTTGAGCGCAACGGGTTTGCCTGCGGTGCGGGCGAATTTCACGGGTGACTTACAAACTGTCACCGTATGGATCGGAGCGGCTGTATGCCGAGGCTCGGTAGGTGTTCGTCGATGACTTGCAGCGGTTAGCCGGATGGGCGCACTGCCAAAAGCAAGAGGCCCGCTTTCGCGGGCCTCTTGCTTTTCCCTAAACAACTTATTTCCTGCCTGGCTTGTGCTCACACGCCGACCGGGTATGGCTTCTCATGGATCTCTTCGCCCGGCGCCCCCCTGCGCTCGAAGAGGCCCTGGAAGATGCTCAACAAGCCGGTGTACCAGTAGCCCAGCACGAAGAGCAGAAGGAATGGCACCGTGAAGTAATTTTCGGTGGTGACGGCATACCAGACCGTCGCCGCAAAATAGCAACCAATTGCCAGCTCGATCCACGGAATGATGCCCAGCCGCTTGCGGTACTTCTTAGCCTGCGACTTTTCGCCCTTCTTCTTCACGGCGTACTTGGGCGTACGCGCGAAGGCACTCTTGATGCCAAAGAGCGCCTCCATCACGGCCTTGGTGTTCGTCACGGTCAGGCCGACGCCGAGCGACATCAGAAATGGCAGATACAGAAACGTCTTGTACCAGGTGCGCGGATAGAGCTCCTTCTGGCTGACCAGATAGAAGCTCGAAACCGACATGGTCGAGGCCATGAACAGCGGCAGGTCGATCAGAAACATCTGTATCGGTCCCTGCCACGAACGAATGATCATCGCCGGCATCAGCAGCGTGGACAGCACGATCATGAGCGGGTAGCTGAGGTTCGCCGTCAGGTGATACCAGGCCTCGAGCTTGGTGTGAAATGGAATGTCCGACCGAAATACCGACGGCAGAATCTTCTTCGCGGTCTGGATCAGCCCCTTGGCCCAGCGCGCCTGCTGGGTCTTGAAGGCGGTCATCTCGATGGGCAGTTCGGCGGGGCACTCGACGTCCTGCAGGTACTTGAACTTCCAGCCCTTCAGTTGCGCGCGGTAGCTCAGGTCGGTGTCTTCGGTGAGCGTGTCGTGCTGCCATCCGCCGGCCTCTTCGATCGCCTGCCGACGCCACATTCCCGCCGTGCCGTTAAAGTTGAAGAACACGCCTGCGCGCGAGCGTCCGCCGTGCTCCAGCACGAAGTGGCCGTCGAGCAGGATCGCCTCGACCTGGGTGAGAAAGCTGTAGTTGCGATTGAGGTGCGTCCAGCGCGTCTGCACCATCCCGACGCCGGGTTCGGCGAAGTGGTGCACCACCTTCCGCACCCAGTCGGGCGGCGGAACAAAGTCAGCGTCGAAGACCGCGACCAGCTCGCCCTTGGCCACGCGCAGACCCTCTTCGAGAGCTCCGGCCTTGTACCCGTGGCGGTTGGTGCGATGGAGGTAATACACCGGCTGCGGTGCGAGGCCCTGCGTCCCGGCGGCAAATCGTGCCACCATCGCCGAAGCCACTTCTATGGTCTCATCGGTCGAGTCGTCGAGCAGTTGAATCTCGAAGCGGTCGCGCGGGTAGTCCAGGCGGCAGCACGCGTCCAGCAGACGGTCGATCACAAACTGCTCGTTATAGATCGGCAGCTGAATGGTGACGAAGGGCAGCTCCGCTTCTTCAAACGTTGCGACCGGTGCGTTGGAGTGCGACTCGTTCCGCTTATTGCGGTAGTACAGCCACACCAGCTGATAGCGATGAATGCCGTAGAACGCCAGGATGATCATCACCAGGAAGTACGGCACCAGGATGCTGATGTCGAAGGCGTTCCAGCGATAGACGTTACGAAACGTGTGGTCCGCGTAGTGCGTCTTCCAGTAGTGCCCCATGCCGTGCTGCGAGATCAGGAACATGGCGAGCGCGTTGAGTTGGCTTAGCAGGGGGCTCTCCGGTTAGAGGAAGGTGTGCAGATCGATTTTACGCGATCTTCTACTCTGCCTTCAGATAGTGCGCAACTCCCGGCAGGTTGCAACGTATCGCGATCATTCGTTCAGGAACATCGTGCGGTAGAGGGTGTCGCGCTGGACGGGTTTGAAGCCGGCCTCGCGGATGATGCGGCGGAGTTCTTCTTCGGTGGCGCCGCCGGGTTTGCCGAAGCGCTCCTCCAGCAACACGGAGCCCACATCATTGCCGCCGAAGCGCAGCCCCATCTGTAGAACTTTGAGGCCTTGTGTCGCCCAGGAGCCCTGCAAATTTTCGATGTTGTCGAGGTACAGGCGGCTTACAGCCAGCGTCTTCAGGTATTCGACAGCGGTTGGTTCGGGGATCGCGGGTGCGCCTAGTTCAGGGTCCGGCTGGAAGGCAAGCGGCGTGAATGCCGTAAAGCCGCCGGTCTCNNGCGGTGCGATGCACGGTGATCCAATCCGCGGTGCTGCACTTGTCCGGTGCTACGCGCTGTCGAATCTCGTCATTGAGAATCACCGCGTTGCTTGCGATCGAGTCAAGGCCGGCGTCGTGCAGGCGGGCGATGGTGTCGCGCAGAGGGAGTTCGGCGGCGGCGGCGAGCGCGAGAATCTGCGTCGCCGACAGGCCGTGCAGCCAGATGCCGGGGAAGCGCTGCTTGATGCCGGTGAAGAGGGACTCGTAGTGGTCGAGGGTGACCTGCTGCTGGCCGTTGGCGTGGAGGAGCAGGCCGGTGGCGCCCATCTCGACGGTCTTGCGGACACTCGCGTAGGCGGCCTCAAGGTCGGGGATGGAGCAGTCGAGGGAACGGTCGATGGTGTAGCTGACGACGCCTTCGGGGTGAAGGCTGCGACGCAGCGCATCGGCCTCCATGCCGATGCCGATCAGGTCGTCGGAGGCGAGGCAGTCGAGCGCTTGCTGGCGAGTTATTCCCATAAGGAGATTTTACCCTTTGCCGGGAGACGTCCGCGGACTGCAGCGAGGGCAAAGTGCTTCAGGATGCTGCGGGTGCGGGGGTGGGGCGGGTGCGCGCCGGCGGTTCGGGTGGGGCGTTGGGATCCAGACGGATCGATGGGCGATGCAGCGCCTGGTCGATCGCACGGATCAGCGTCGGGGAGTCATTCAGGCTCTCGGCGCGCCATAGCTTCATGCCCAGTGCCTCGGCCTGCGCCTTGAAGTCGATGTCGATGTCGTACAGAATCTCGACGTGGTCGCACAGGAAGCCGACCGGTTGTAGAACGACGCCCTTATGCCCCGACTCCGCGAGCGCATTGAGCGTGTCGGGTACGGTTGGCCCAATCCACGGCGCTCCGGCGATGCCCTGGCTCTGGAAGGCGAAGTACCAATCCGCATCGGTCAAACCCACCGGCCGCAACGCCTTCGCGATGGCGATGGCGGTCTGCTTGCACTCGACGGGGTAGGGGTCGGGGTTCTGCGCGCTGCCGTAGTTCTGCATGCCCCCGGCGGGCACAGGAGCGCGGGCGCCATCCGCGGCGGGTCGCGTTGCAGCGCCGGACATGATCGTGCGGCAGGGAACAGCGTGCGCTGTGAAGAGTATGGGAACACGCGATTCGGTCACGGCGCAGGCTTCGGCCCATGCGGGCCACATGCGCTCGGCGAAGGCCTTCGCAAGCAGGGGCTCGTCGGCCCAGCCAGCGATAAAATCCACGGTGAAGCTGTCGCCGACCGCCTCCATGAGGGTTCGCCGGTATAGGCCGGTCGACGTCCGCGAGTTCTGCGGTGCAAGGCACAGGACCCGCGCGTGCTGCACGCCATCGGCTTTCATCTGCGCGACGACATCGGCGATGTAGGGATGCCAGTTGCGCATTGCCACATACACCGGCTGGCCCAGCAACTGGCTCAGCATGCGGCCTTGCTGCAGCGTCCAGCGGGTCAGCGGGGGCCCTTCAGGAAGAGGCTCCTCGCGTAATCCGATCTGGGCGTAGCGGTGCTGCAACTCCGCTACGACCTCCTGCGGCATCGGGCGGCCGCCCGTGACTTTTTGGAGATACTCAGCCATCTCGCTGAGCTTGTCCGGCGTGCCGTGGGCGAGCAGAAGAATTGCGGATGGCTGACGGATGCTTTCACCGGTCATTTGCGGGCGGCCTCATGGCGTGCCCGCGGCGTCCTGGCTACACCAAACTGTTTCACCCACTCCACCACCTGAATCACATTGTCCACGGGTGTTCCGGGAACAATTCCATGGCCGAGATTGAAGATGTGCCCCGGTCGTCCGGCTGCGAGCGCAAGCACTTCGCGCACGCGCGCTTCGAGGACATTCTCTGGTGCAAACAAGGTGATCGGATCCAGATTTCCCTGCACGCCGCAGCCGTCTCCCACCGCGTTCCAGCCCTCGTCCAGAGGAGTCCGCCAGTCGAGCCCCAGCACGTCAGCGGTGGTCTCCCGCATTGCAGGCAGCAAGGATGCGGTATCGACGCCAAAATAAATTACTGGGACGCCGAGCGCTTTGATGCGTTGCACGAGTTCGGTTGTTGGGTTGAGGCAATATTCCCGATAATCGGTTACAGAAAGCGCGCCCACCCACGAGTCGAAGATCTGAATGACGTCCGCACCGGCCTCAACCTGCTGCTGCGCATATGCAACCAGCACGCTGATGAGCTTTTCCATGAGGAGCGGCCATGCGGCATCGCCCGCGTACATCATCTTCTTGGTCTCGATGTAATTCCGCGAGCTTCCGCCCTCGATCATGTAGCTGGCCAGCGTAAACGGAGCGCCACAGAAGCCGATGATGCCGAGCCGATCGCCATCGGCGCGCGGTGCTGCAAAGTGCGCAGCGACCTTCTCTATCGCCTGGGCGACGTACCGCAGTTCCTCGACGCGATCGGTTCGCAGCGCCTTGACATGCTCGAGCGAACGCACCGGCGTATGGACCATCGGACCTTCGCCCGCGACGAACTCAAAGTCCAATCCCATTGGCGTAAATGGCAGCAGCAGGTCGGCGAAGATGATCGCAGCATCCACATCCAGCCGCTCGGCGGCGGTGATGGTCACCTCGGCGGCGATCTCCGGTGTGCGGCAGATGTCCAGCAGTGTGTGGTGCTTGCGCACGGCCATATACTCCGGCATATATCGGCCGGCCTGGCGCAGAAACCACACCGGGGTGCGGTCTACGGGTTGTCTCAGGCAAGCGCGCACAAAGCGGCTGCTGCCTTCCAGATGCAAGTTGAGTGCAGCGGTATTTTCTTTAGATTCAATCAATGTGGATCAAACTCCCGTCTTCCAGCCTAGCATCTGGAGCATGCTCCGGCGTGCGATTGGCGGCGAGCGGTTACCGGACCGTTGCAGCGCCAGCGTTGCGCTCCTAAAGGAGGTGAGCTTTCGGAGAGTTGCTGGCGAGGTGAAACTGATGCTTTCCGGAGTGGTCTCCGGGGTTGTGAAGGCTCAGTCCGCGCCCGGTGACGATAGAATGTCAGCAGAACATCGCGTCCGGCTTCACATCGCTTCGATGTATCCATAGCTCCGGTAGCGAGTCGCATGTATCGAAATTGCTGAGAGAAGAAGAGACCCCGAATCTTATGCCGAATTACCTTGAGCTTCCGGTGGGCCCGAAGGCCCCCGAACTGGTCAACGCCGTGATCGAAATCCCCCTTGACGGCATCAATAAGTATGAGTACGACAAGAAACTGCACGTCTTCCGTCTGGACCGCAATTTGTACTCGCCAGTTCACTATCCGGGCGACTATGGCTTTATTCCCAGCACGCTGGCCCAGGACGGTGATCCGCTCGACGTGCTGGTTCTCGTCGATACACCGAGTTTCACAGGCTGCGTGCTGGAGGTTCGTCCTATCGGCGTGCTCGATATGATCGACCAGGGCCAGCCCGACGAGAAGATACTTGCGGTTGGCGAAAGCAATCCGCGCTATAACATTAGCGAGTACACCGAGGTCTACCCGCATATCCTGCGGGAGATCAAACACTTCTTCTCCATCTATAAGGATCTGGAAGGCAAGCGCGTCGAAGTGCGCGGCTGGAAAGATGCCGCCACGGCGCGAGAGATCATCAGCAAAGCGCAGCAAGCATTTGAGGATGGAAAGAAGAACCAGGCCCAGGCCAAATAGTTTTGTAAACACAGGAGATGGCTCGTGACGAACAGCGGTCGCTGTACTCGCGGGCCATCTCTTTGCATGTAGATTCAAACGCGTCGGCGAATCAATTCAGCCACGGCGTAGACTACCGCTCCGGCTATGCCGACCACTGCAGAGAACAGCAGCGCGTTCAACCCCAGCACGCGCTCATCCCGGGCGGCCCATAGTGCAAACGCAATCAAGAGCGCCGGTCCCACGCCAGCGGCGACGGTCCCCGCCATTCCTCCGGGAACGCGGAAGGGCCGCACCAGATTGGGCTCGCGCCGGCGCAGCACTACCAGCGCCACGAACTCCAGCAAGAGCGACGCTCCATACAGTACGAGGTCAATGGAGATCAGCCGCTCAAACGTGAACCGCAGGGCCAGCGCCCAGATCGCCGCGCACAGCAGCACGCTGACCCACGGCACGCCGAGCTTCGTTCGCCGCAGCAGCACAGCGGGCATCAGCCCATCTTCGGCCATCGCAAACGGCACGCGCGTGTAGCTCATCATCAGCGGATTGAACATTCCCGCACCGTTGATCATGCCTCCAACTATCACCGCCAATCCCAGCGCGGGCCCTACCAGCGTGCGCGCCGCATCGGTCCACGCGCCGGTGGAGAACTGATCGGCCGCCAATCCCGCAAGCCCCACAGCGGCCAGCGGAAGAATATACGTCAGCGACACCAGCAACGCCGCGCCGAGCATCGCTCGCGGATAGTTATGCTGCGGATCATCGACCTCCTGCGCAACCGTGCTTGCGTTGTCCCAGCCCATGTAGTTCCACATGGTGACGGAGATCGCCCCGGCAATGTCAGGAGCTCCAACCGCGTGCAGCAGCGCGCCCGTCCCATGGCCGTGCCACTTCCACAGGGCAGCCGCAATCAGCACCACAAACGGCGCCATTAGCACGAAGAACAGCACCACCGATCCCCGTCCAATCGCCTTCGCGCCGGTCAGGTTCCACAGCGCGCACCCAACGACTATGGCCAGCGCCCACATCGTTCCGCGGTATCCAGACGTCCATGTGGGCGCAAATCGGCTGAGATAGAGCACGAAGATCGCGGGATAGATTGCCATGTCGAAGACGCTGGCGGCCAGTGATAGCCACGCCTCCTGAAAGCCCCAGAAGCGGCCCATCGCGCGCCGCACCCACACATAGTAGCCACCTTCAGCGGGGATCGCACTAGCCAGTTCGCCCACCATCAGTGATGTTGGCAGGCTCCAGATCATGGGGATGATCGCGAGCATCACCAGCGCCCGCCAGTAGCCTGCCTTGCCAATGATGTCTTCCAGACCATACGGCCCGCCCGCAACCATGAAATAGGTCGCGCCCAGCAGCGGCAGCAGGCGCATCCTGCTTCTGGCGGGCAGGTAGCGGCGCGTGGGGCGCACGGCAGCCGGGTTTTTCGCGAGTCCTATGGGGCGATCTCCTGAGAGGGGCAAGGTATGCTGTTTGCAATGTATCGCTAAATCTCCAAATCTCCGCAGATGGGTCCGTCAGTTGTTCCCTATGCCGCCGCGCAGGATATAATCGTGATCGAGCAGGAGAGTTGGCCGAGTGGCTGAAGGCGGCGGTTTGCTAAACCGTTATA
>PLHC01000058.1:0-7870 GCA_003138795.1 Granulicella sp.
CGATGGCCATCGCCTCGCCCCAGACAGACTCATACGCACCCAGTGTCACCGCGCAGTCGGCGACCGGCACCTGCCACGGCCCAACCATCTGGTCCTGCACCACCATCCCCGAAATGCTGCGATCGCCAATCGTAATCAGGAACGACTTCGACGCAATCGTCGGCAGCCGCAGCAGCCGCTCCACTGCATCTGCAATCGTTACACCCGCAAAATCCAGCGGCGTCGCAGCAATCTTCGTCCGCGTAAACGAGCGCTCCATCTTCGGCGGTTTACCAAATAGCACCTGCAGCGGCAGATCGATCGCCTTCCCTGTCTCTGCGGATGCGGCACCATCGCTGAGTGTGAGATGTGGCTCTTGCTCCGCGGTCCCGATCACCGCGAACGGACACCGCTCGCGCTCGCATATCTCTTCAAACGAGATCAGATCCTCCGGCGCAATCGCCATCACATACCGCTCCTGCGATTCGTTACACCACGTCTCCAGCGGACTCAAACCCGCCTCTCCGCGCGGGATCGCATTCAAGTCAAAGCTCCCGCCACAGCCGCCGTCCTTGATCAGCTCAGGAAACGCATTCGACAACCCACCCGCGCCCACATCGTGGATGAATGCGATCGGATTTTCTCCGCCGCGCTCCCAGCATCGATCGATGACCTCCTGCGCTCGGCGCTCCATCTCCGCGTTATCGCGCTGCACCGAAGCAAAGTCCAGATCCGTATTTCCGCTGCCCACGCTGCTCGAAGCCGCACCGCCGCCAAGCCCAATCAGCATTGCCGGTCCGCCCAGTACAACCAGCGCGTAGCCGGGCTTCATCGCGCCCTTCTCGACATGCTCTGCGCGAATATTCCCCAGCCCGCCGGCCAGCATGATCGGCTTGTGATATCCGAAGACCGTGCCCTGCCCTCCAGAATTCCAGCTCAACTGCTCATACGTGCGGAAGTATCCGCACAGCGCTGGCCTGCCAAACTCATCGTTGTACGCCGCCGCACCCAGCGGCCCCTCGATCATGATGTCGAGCGGCGAAGCAATGTGCGCGGGCCGTCCATACGCTCGCTCCCACGGTTGCGGTGCCTGCGGCAGATTCAAATTCGACACCGTAAACCCGCACAGACCAGCCTTCGGCTTCGCTCCGCGTCCGGTCGCACCTTCGTCGCGAATCTCACCGCCCGATCCCGTCGCCGCACCCGGCCACGGCGAGATCGCCGTCGGATGATTGTGCGTCTCAACCTTCAACAAAATGTGGATGTCTTCTTCGTGATATGCGTACGTCGCATCTCCCGGCTCAGGAAAGAACCTCCCACCATGCCCGCCGCGGATCACCGCAGCATTATCGCGATAGGCCGAGAGCACATTCTCGCCCGACACCTCATTCGTATTGCGAATCATCTGGAACAGCGATCGCGGCTGCTTCACCCCCGCTTCGCCCTCGGCATTCCGGACCGTCCAGCTTGCATTGAATATCTTGTGGCGGCAGTGTTCGCTGTTGGCCTGCGCGAACATATACAACTCAACGTCGGTCGGATTGCGCCCCAGTCGCGTAAACTCCGCGACAAGATACTCGATCTCATCGGTCGCAAGCGACAGGCCCAACTCCCGATCGGCGGCTGCAATCGCCGCCGCTCCGAGGCCCAGCACGTCGATATGTCCAAGCTTCTTCTGCTCTCGCGGTGCAAACAGCGCCTGCAACTCGTCGGCGCTCTCGAAGAAGACGCTCTCGGTCATGCGATCATGCAACGCCCCAGCCAGCGCGCGGACATCCTTCGCGCTCCCCTCGCTGGAGGAAATGATGCGCACCACGCGCGCACGCTCGATCCGCTCGATCGCCCCAAAGCCCGTGTTGTGCAGAATATCGGTCGCCTTGCTCGACCACGGAGACTGGGTACCCACGCGCGGCGCGATCCACACGCACTGCCCCGCCGCTATCTCCACACCGGCGCCCAGCAACTCGGCCAGTCGCTGGTGATCGATCGCGCCCTCAGACTCCTTGCGCAGCATCAGCAAGTACAGATACGACGCCTCGACTGCGGCGACGCCTGCCGCCTCCGCGGGGTAGCTCGCGCGCAGTTTATCGGCCATCCGTTCTGCCTCGAACGCCGTCAGCGCCGACGGCCCAGGCAGCACCCGGACCATCGTGGCGCTAGAGGTGGGCAGAGAGATTTCTTGTGATGTGGCTTGCGACATCTTCAGTATGTTTGGCAGCGTCGTTCCGTTTTCGTTCCAGCGTGTTGAGATACTCTTCCGTGATATCTCCGGTGACATAAACCCCATCGAAGACGGATGCGTCAAAGTGTGTGAGCCCGGGAGCAGCGTCCGTAATTGCCTGCTTCAAATCTTCCAGGTCCTGAAAGATGAGCTCGTCAGCTCCAATATCTTTGGCCAACTGCGCGACATTCCGCCCGCTGGCAATCAATTCCGACCGCGCCGGCATATCGATCCCATACACGTTCGGGAAACGCACCGGCGGCGCAGCCGAGCTGACGTAAACCTTCTTCGCACCCTGCTCCCGCACCATCGCGATAATCTCGCGAATCGTCGTGCCGCGCACAATCGAATCATCGACCAGCAGCACATTCTTTCCCCGAAAGACCTGTGGAATCGGGTTCAGCTTGCGGCGAATCGACTGTTTGCGCTGCGCCTGCCCAGGCATGATGAACGTCCTGCCCACGTAGCGGTTCCTGACCAGCGCATCGCGATACGGAAGGTTCAACCGCGTCGCAATCTCCTGCGCCGCCACCCGGCTCGTCGAAGGAATCGGAATCACCACATCGATCGGCACATGAGCCCACTCCCGCTTGATCTTTGCCGCGAGCTTGGTGCCCATGTTGATGCGGCACTGATACACCGATGCACCATCCAGCACGGAGTCCGGCCGCGCCAGATAGACAAACTCGAACAGACAAGGAGCCTTCTCATGCGCCTGCAGGCTCACATGCCGGTAGACCGTGCCCTCCATGTCGATGAAGATCACCTCGCCCGGCTCAAGGTCGTGGTCCAGATCGAACCCGCTCACCTGCAGCGCCACGCTCTCCGAAGCGATCATGTACTCAGCCTCTTTGCCCTGGCCTCGAGTACCGAACACTAATGGCCGAATCCCATGCAGATCGCGGAACGCAATCATGCCCACACCAGCGACCATGGTAACCACCGCATATCCGCCATTACATCGCCGGTGAACCTCTTCGACGGCCGCGAACACGTCGAACTCATTGGGCTTGACCGCACCACGCCGTGCCATCGCATGCGCAAAGACGTTCAGCATCACCTCGGAATCGGAACTGGTGTTCAAGTGCCGCATATCCGTCTCGAACAGGCTGTCCACGATCTCCGAAACGTTCGTCAGGTTGCCATTGTGCGCGAAGATGATCCCATACGGCGAGTTGACATAGAACGGCTGCGCCTCGGCCACCGACGCGCACCCCGCAGTCGGGTACCGCACATGCCCGACGCCCATATTGCCCAGCAGTCGCGCCATATTCCCCGCCCCGAAGACATCCGTGAGCAGGCCATTCCCCTTCTCAAGGTAAAACCGGTCCTCAAAGCACGTGGCGATGCCCGCAGCATCCTGCCCGCGGTGTTGAAGCATGGAAAGACTTTCATAGAGGACAGAGCTAACTGCACTATGCCCGAAAACGCCGACAATACCGCACATGGTTCCTCACTGCCTGGCTGATGCCAGAGTATCTTCGAGGTTCGTCACGAAGTCCGCCGGCGGGAATAAAAGAAGCTGAAGTCGTCGGTCTGCTTCAGTACATTTAGATTCCGGTCCAGCGTAAAGGGTTCGGCGGAGCCGATTTGACAAGGCCATCCAATGCGCTGGAAGCCAATAAAGAGCGTTCTCTTCCATCATCTCCCATCCTGATGAGGAAAATCCAGCAAATCCAGGTGGGGAAGAAGATTTGCAGGCGAAGAATGTCGCGGATTCACGAGCGCTTCGTATCGCGCCTGAGCGGATCGCACTCTCTAGAAATTGAATGACAGCCCACCCTGAATCGCTCGTGGAACCTGTGCCAGGACCAGCGTCTCCCCATCCGGCGCCAGCACCGGCTGATAGCCCTGCTCGAGCAGGTTCGTCGCCTCCACTACCGCATCCAGGCCCTGCGGCAACATACGCCCGCACCACAACCGCTGCCGAATATAAAAGCTCAGGTAGGCTTCCTCTGGTACTGCGTTATACGCATTCACCTGGGTCAGCGTGCTTAGCGGTTGCCAGCGATATTCCACCCGCAGCGCGGTACCCGTGTGCGCGATTCTGCCGCGCAGAGCAACGCTCCCCGCCTCTGCCATCTGTGGCGCCACACCTTCCGCCAGATCAGTCATCACCAGGTCTCCATTGCTGCGCAGAGCGGTCCCCAGGTCATACTCGACCCATGCCGAGAGCGCCGGCGTTAGCGGTTGCATCAGCGAAACGCTCAGTCCGCGCCCCGAATATCCAGGGCCGGCCACCTCAAATGTCCCAGTCGTCGGATCGGCCACCACCTCCGCGACCTGTAGCGAAGCTCTATTCATCAACCCGCTGCCTCCGATCGCGCCATAAGAGAACCGGTCGATATAGGCCGAAGCGCTCACCACGCGGCTTCCCAGCTTGCGGCTCACCGAGATCTCCTGGTGCATACCCCGATTGCTGAGCGGCCGGCCATCCGCGTCCGTCACCACCGTCAGCGTCGGCTTCAGCCGATCGAGATCGTCCGAGCTCTGCAACTCACGTCCGGCAGCGTAGCGGTACTCCACCACCACATCGCTCCCTGGCCTTATAGTCAGCCGCACAAACGGCTCTGCTTCAATCCGTGTGGCCTCCAGCCGCTCAGCCTCCATCAGCGTCCCCACATCGATCAGGAACGTGTCGCCCAGCACAAACTGCTGGGTACTCGCCAGGTGCAATACCTGGAAGCCGGTCATCGAGTTTCCATCCGTCAGTTCCGGATGCGACTGAAAACTCGACACCAGGCGCGTGCTTCCGCCCAGCGGACTTCGCCGCTCGTAGCCCGTAATCAGTGCCACCGACGGCCCGGAGGAGTACTCGCTCTGCACATCGCCCACATCCGCGCGCAGAACCGCCCCATCGCCGTCCGCCATCGTGCGATCCAGCACGAGCGCCTGGTGCAGGCCGCCGTCACCGAACGCGCCATCCCCGCTGCTCAGCATGATTCTCCCTTGCGACGACATCCGATGCATCTCTTCGGCGCTCGAGGAGATCGATTCCCTGTCCTCAGGATCGACCAGCCGCAGCAGCGGCCGGCTCGCCGTTGATCGCAGCGTCCACTTCCAATCGTCCACCGGCTCATCGGCTCTGCGGCGCTGTGCCGGCAGCCAATCGTCCGCCTCAAATATGGCGCTCATGGTCAGGTTCACCACGGACTGCATGCCTGCGCGCAGTCGCAAATTATTGCGCAAGATTGGAACAAAAAAAGCTGCCGTAGCACGTAGCTGATAGCGGCCCGGCGTCACTATTGGGATGATGTAGCGGCCTTGCTCGTCGCTGGTGGCAGTTGCTACCGTGCTTGCGTCGGAACGCAACAACTGAACCAGCGCACCCATCTGCGGTGTGCCGTGAACGTCGCGTACTGTGCCTGAGATCATGGCAGCGGTCGGTATGGCGAAGCTTTGCCCCGTCCAACCTGCCACGAACAGCATCAGCAACAAACCTGGTACGACTCGTTTCACCGCGCTCAAACCCTCACCTGCGCGCCTGTGGCTCTCCAAAGATCCGCCCAGACGGGAACCCGGACGGCGGTCTAGCTGGTGGAGATTGCTATCGCGGTACTGTCCTGCGTAGCTTGTCTCCTCATTCGCCAGGGAAGCGGTTGTTGTGCCGCCGCTCTCCCGGTCATGCTGGAACGACTCTTCTTCAGTCTACTGCTCCACGATGAACGGAGCGCTCTGTGCAATCTGCTGCTTCGAGACGCCGTCGTTCACTTTGATCGTCACCTGGTACCGGCCCGGCTCGAGGCCCGCCAGCGGCATTGTCTTCTCCAGCGTCAGTTGATCGGCATTGGGGTTCAACTTCGCCGCCGACTCCTCCGAATCGAGAACCTGCTTGTTCGTCGCCACATCCAGCACCTGGTACTCGATCGTCGCATCGTTGCGCTTGTTGTCTCCGATGCCAAGATTGTAGACCTGCATCCAGAAGTTCAGGTTCTGCGCCCGATGATAGGTCACCGGTGCCGATATCGTCGGCGGAACCCGCGGCACCACCTTCGTATTGCCAATCACGAAGCTTCCGGTTCCCACGTCCTTCGATGGCACCCGCTCCATCTCTCCCGCCAGGATCAGCGAAGAGGACGACAGGCGATCATCGTCGAATTTGGGCACATCCACACTGCGCCTCCACGTTCCCACGTGGTCAGGATTATTCACATCCTTAATCGCGATCTCCAGCTTGTAGCGTCCCGGGGGCAAAGGAATCGCATTCCAGTACACCGACATATTGCCCTTCGTGCGTTGCAGCAGATCGCTGGGCGTCTCTACCTTCACCGTGTCTTCAAACGTGTAAACGATATGGTGGGTGATGTTGCTCACACGCCCTAGGATGTTGACCGTTCCTACCGAGTCGCCGTCCTTGGTGCTGTACGTAATGTCCCCGTTGCGAATCTGCAACGTCACTGGCACCATCACTGTCTCGTTGGTCAGCTTCACATAGTCCGTCCGCACATCGAACAGGAACGGAGGTCCGGTCAGCACCTTCGACGACGTCAGAAACGCATCCAGATCGGTGAACTTCACGGGCGGCGGGGCAAACAGCTTGGCGAACTGGTCCAGCCTGTCGAACTGCTTGCTCTGCTGCGATGAAGACATTGGTCCAGCGCCGAGTTGCTCCAGGCCGCCGCCTGAGAAGCGGTCGGCCTTCTTGGCCTGCCCCGTCTCCTCATCCTGCGTCAGTCCCGCGCCGGGCACATGCTTCAGCGCATCCTTCTCGGAGCGGTCCATCGTCGCGTGGTAGTCGCCGCACATGCATGTATCCACAAACTCAATGTCTATGTTGTCGCCAATACCCTCCAGATACCGGTAATGCCAGGTCTCGAACGGGTACGTCGATGTATTGCCGCCACCCTCTTCCATCGGCCGGTCATAGGTTCCGCCCGATGGATGCGAGTCAATGCTGTCCGGCTTTCCGTACGCGATGTAGATGTGGCCGCGATCGGTCCTCCACCCTGGCTGACCTGCGGCAAAGTGTTCATTGGCGTAGGCAATGCGCGCGTATAACTCATCCCGATACTCGTTATCGTTCGAGTCCGGATTCGGATTGCGCCGCAGCCAGAACTGCTCGATGAAGGAATCGCGCTCTTCATCGTTAGCCAGGCTCTTGAAGGTCCTGGCCTCCTGGTCGGTGATGATCCACCGCACATCCTCGTCCAGCCACTTCTTGTACTCGCCCTTCAACTCCGCAACGGTCGCTTTACGGCGTTCACGCTCTTCATGGTCACTCAGCCGGCGCTTCAACGGATCGGGCTTTTCGGCAATGGGCGGGGTCTTGGTCACACTCCCATCGTCCTGCACCGATTGTCCTGCAGTTTCGCTTACCGGTGCCGCCTGCGCAAACACTCCTGTGCTCGCGCACGAGAGCGCAAGAAGAGCTATACCGGGAAGGATGAAGCGTGACTGCGGAGTTTTCATGAGAAGGGCCCTTGCTCCTACTTAGTTAGACCCCTTATTCTATCGCCCGCAGACCGCTCGCACAAGGCGCATTTGCGACCCACTGGTATCATCAAGTCATCGAAGGAGCTCCCTGAACACGTGCCCGAAACCAGCAATCGATCACTCTCAGATTCTGGGCCCGAACAACGATTCCAGCTGGCACGGAACCGAAGGCAGGGACACTGCGTATCCACATCTGCAATGAACCTCAAAGCGAGCGTGTCTTGACCCTAGGAACCC
>PLHC01000058.1:7889-8944 GCA_003138795.1 Granulicella sp.
ATCAAGCCCAAGACCTACGTCAACGTGGGCGCGACCGCCTTCGGCCGCATCACGCACCTCTATGTCAAAGAGGGCGACCATGTAAAGAAGGGCGACATCCTCGCCACCGTCGAGAACGTCCAGCCCGAGGCCACCGTCGCCGCCCAGCAGGCCACCATCTCCAGCAACAAGACAGACGTCCGCTCTTACATCGCCGCCGAAAAGACTGCCTCCGCCAATGTGGATGAGGCCAGGGCTGACCTCGAGCAGAAGCGCCTCGACTTTGGCCGTGCCCAGCAGCTCTACAACGACCAACTCATTGCCAAGCAGGACTTCGACTCCAAGAAGGCCGCCTTCGACGTCTCGCTCGCCACCCTCGCCCAGCGCCAGGCCGCACTTGCTCAGGCCCAGGCTCAGACCGCCTCGCAGCGCAGCCACGTCGAGCAGGCCGTCGCCAGCCAGCGCGCGAACTACGATGCCCTCGACAAAACCGTCAGCCGTGCCCCCTTCGACGGTCTCGTCACCAACGTCCCCGTCCGCGAGGGTGAGACCGTCGTCGTCGGCATTCAGAACGCCGAGGGCTCCACCCTGATGACCCTCGCCGACATGTCCGTTATCACCGCCGAGGTCAAAGTCGACGAGACCGACATCGTCAACGTCGCCCTCGGCCAGACCGCCAGCGTCACCGTCGACGCCTTCCCCGGCCAGACCTTCACCGGTCGCGTCACCGAGGTCGGCGATCAGGCCCTGCTCCGCACTACCGGCGTCGCCACCTCGCAATCCACCACCGGCACCGAGGAGGCCAAGGACTTCAAGGTCGTCGTCACCCTCGATCCCACCAGGGTGGATCTCCGTCCCGGCCTCTCCTGCACGGCCAAAATCAGCACCGCGCACAAGCCCGACACGCTCACCATTCCCATTCAGGCCCTCGTCCTGCGCGACCCAGCCGCCGAGGCCAAACTCTTCAATAACCACGGCAAGGCCGCCGCCGCACCCGACACCACCCCCGGCCAACAGTCCACGCTCGTGCAGGGTGTCTACCTTGTGGCTGACGACCGCGGCCGCCTCCGCGCCCG
>PLHC01000115.1 GCA_003138795.1 Granulicella sp.
CCCCCGAGTTCCGCCAGGAATACGAGCGCAAAGGCATCGTTCGAGGCCGCAGCCAACTGGCCGACTCCGAAGGCTCCAACCGCATTCACTTCAACGCCGTCCACGAAGGCGGCCCGAGGAACGGAGTGTTGACCGCCATCGAAGATTTCGTTGCCGAGCATCCGGGGGACTATCACTTCACCCGCATCAAGGCTCAATATGGCCTGGGCATCCTCCAATACCGCACCCAGCTCTCCTCTGAGAATCTTTCCTTCCTTCTTCTGCGCCTCAGCGCCGCCCGCCACAGCCTCTTCGGCCCGCTCAAATCCTCACCCGCCCACTCCCTGAAGAAAGCCTTCCGCAGCATTGCCCGCAGACTGAAGAAGTAACCATCGCCAGCGCACCAATCAGGCTGCAGAAAAACTTGCTGCTTTGAAAGGGCACGACTTTACAGGCTGCAGAAAAACGCGGGGGCGTGTCAGGGCACGACTTCAAAGCCTGGTATATTTCTTCTCGTCCTCGCTCGACGTGCTCAACGATTGCAGTAGCGAGGCCTGTCAGCACTTGCATGTGATCCCAGAGTTGTGCGATTGCGGGCGTCGGTGATGCAAGCTACGATCCCCGCGAAGTCCACCATCGGTGGCATCCCGGGAGACCTCCAACCTGGTCAACTGGGTGCAAGGTATTGATCGCTATGTAGACGCAGACGGGGCCGCTGCTGAATTCCTGAGCCTTACTCGCCGGGGAGTTTGAGATGGTCCGTGATGGGGTTTTGCCCGACCACCCTCTGGATGATGGCGCTGGTGCCGAATACCGCGGGCCAATTGCGGCCGCAAAGGCGAGCCAGCAGATCATGGAGTCGCTAGCGCTTATGGCACATAGGGGTTATTTTAGAAAAACAGATCGATGGGGTGAGACTCGCCATGCATCGCGATCGATCTCCCATCCAGATTCCAAGACTCAAAAGCGAGAATCCAAGGGAAAGAACTCACTGTCGACTACTCCACCGAGGAGCAAAATGCCGCAGAGACATATTCTTCGATCACTTCCTTATCTGGGAGCTGCCGCGGCGGGTGTGGCAGGTCTCCTTGTGGAACGCCTGGGGTCGGCTCGCGTGCTCAGGAGCTACCAGACCGCACGTCTGCGTGCGCTGCTCCGCCACTCCTACGAGACTGTTCCTTTCTACCGGCGGCGCTTTGACCAGGCCGGATTCCATCCGGACCAGTTTCGTACCCTCGAAGATCTGCAGCGGGTGCCCATCACCCGCAAATCGGATTTGCGTATGGCATCTCCGTCGGACACAATTGCACGCGATTGTGATCCGGGCCGTCTGCTCCGATATGGCACAGGAGGATCGACCGGCGCGCCGACTGAGGTCCGATTTACTCGATTTGAGGATCGTTTGCTTCGCATATTCAGATTGCAGGCCACCATGCGCCTCGGCCTCCGCCTGCGGGACCGCAGGTCGATGTTGAGCGCGCGCGATCCAAGCCCCGCTGGCAAGCTCGAACAGCTAGGCATCCTGCGGAGCCAGACACTTCGTGCCTACGCGCCATCGGCGGAGACCCGGGCGGCACTTCGACAGTTCAGGCCCGATGTTATCCGGGGATACCCCTCGGTGCTTGCATCTATCGCGACACAGTTAACTGATGAAGACCGCCTCCATATTCGGCCGCGATTCATTACAACGGACTCCGAGATCCTGACTGATCTGGCGCGAACCCAGATTGAGAAAGGCTTCCGAGCGCCCGTCTTTGATATCTACGACTGTTTCGAATGCAACGTGATTGCCAGTCAATGCAGCCGCGGAGAGGCCTATCACGTCATGGACACATCTGTGGTGGTTGAGGTTCTGAGCGAGGACCAACCGGTGGCCCCAGGATGCGCAGACTGCTCCAAAGGGTCTTTGGCACGATGATCCTTTCCGCCATTTCAGCTAGATCTGTGAGCTACGACGGAGGTAGTGCAACTCACCTTCCATTATCCCGCTGCAGCCGCTTCCTTTGTTTCTTGACACTTGTTGAGCTAAGCCATGCGCTGAGGGTGCTCGCTGTCCGCTTACGCCACAAGCTTGCGAGATGATACCGAACACCTTTGTAGAAGACGTTCGCTGCTCCGTTTTCTCAATGCGCATCAAATGAGCAAGTTATAGGACATGCGGAATTGGCACGCGCATTGCCTTTACTGAAGCAAGAGGTAATACACATGCACTTCTGTTTATCCCAGCCCATACTTGTTATCGCCCTCGCAGCCGGTACGGCGACGTTTGCCCAGAGCGTGCCTTCAAATGTCTCATCTCCTCCGCTGCCGTTGAATGCTCCAGATGCCGGATTGTCGCCGAGTGAGCTGCCGCAATTACACATCGTTACGCAGTCTTCTCGCATCCGTGGCTTTAATGCCGGCCCGGATGGGCAGATTCTGAGCCTCTATCTACAGAACGGCAGCGTCGTGAACGTCGCTCCCGACCTCGGCCAGCGATTGACTTCGTCGGTTCGCAAGGGAGAGCGCATCAGCGTGACAGGCGCGAGTTCCGAGATCAAGGGACAGGAAATCATTGCTGCAAAAAGCCTCACCATCAACTCTCAAAACTTTGCTTCCATCGCGCCGGACGCTTCGGATGCAGAACGCGGCATGATTCCACCCCCACCTCCGCCTCCGGAAATCGCTGGCTCTCGAAGCCCGGAGTCTCTTCGAATCGCCCGCGGACCATTGCCTCCGCCGCCTCCCGATGGCCCTGCTGGTCCCCGCGCAATTGGCCCTCCTGCGCCACTAGTCACCATGGAG
>PLHC01000057.1 GCA_003138795.1 Granulicella sp.
TGTGAAATATGCAGGCTAGGGGACAGCCGGGGGGGCTACCATCGCCGCTGATAGACAAGCTGCATCGGATGATGGGGCTGTTCCAGCGCAACCAGGGGGCCGAGGTGCAGCAACTTTACGAGGAGTGGGGGCTGGCGAGCGAGCCGGCGTTCCCTCCGCTGCTGTTGGCGATCCGCCAACTGGCGCATGAGGATGGTAGGGCTCAGGAGCAACGGTTGGTAGAGGCGGTGGGGTCGCACCTGAAGTTGACCCGGCAGCAGGTGGATGAAACTGGAGTGCTAAAGGAGGGACCGTTCTTCCCGGCTATTGATGAGGCGACGCGAACGAAGGTGAGTTACCGAAAAGAGAGAAAGTAAAGACATGGCTAAACACGTTTTGAAACCCTGGAAACAGGTCTGCATCCTGCGGGATGAGATTAAGACAAAGACGCTGACGATGGCTGATTTCGCGGTGGACCTGCACCGCGTGATATTCGAGCCGGGGAGCGGGAAGTACTACACCGACCCGGACGCGTTCTTCGCGACCAGCTATGCGACGCCGAACCTGAGGCGGTTCTGCCGTGACGTGTTGCGGCGGCTGGCCAAGGAGGATGGGGGCGAGCCGATCATCAATGTGGCGCAGACGTTCGGCGGCGGGAAGTCTCACACGCTGACGACGCTGTATTACCTGACGACGCTGGGGAAGAAACTGCCCCGCAAGGCGACCGCGGTGGAGCACATCATGGCGGAAGCGAAGCTGGAGAACCCGCCGGAGGCGGTGGTAGCCGCCGTGTCATTCGACAAGGTGGACTGGAAAAAGGGCATCGAAGCAAAGTCGCCTGAAGGGAAGGTGCGGGCGTTTCGCATGCCGTGGAACATGATCGCGTGGCAGCTCCTGGGGCAGAAGGGGTTGGATATCCTAGACCGGGATGAAACGAAGCCGGACTATGACACACCGCCGGCGGACCTGCTGTGGGGGCAGGTCCTCAAGGAAGTCGAGAAGAGCGGCAAGGGAGCGCTGATTCTGGTGGATGAGTTTCTGATGTGGGCGCATGACGCGGCGACGCCGGACGCGGAGGGGACGAATAAGTGGCGCGGACCGCAGTGGATTGACCGCCTGAAGAACTTCTTCCAAAGACTGAGCCAACCGGTGGAGAACTGTGAGCGTTCGTGCCTGGTTGTGTCCTTGCTCGCCACCGACCCAGACAAGATGAATGACGCAGTGGGAAAGGCGGTATTGGATGCGTGCAACCAGGGGTTGAACCGGCAGGCGTCGGTGCAGTCGCCCGTGGAGAAAGGGGATTTGGCGGAACTGCTGCGCCGCCGGATGTTCAAGGAGTTTCCCGAGAACCCAGCGGACCGGCATCCGCCGGTGACGGCGTTTTGGGACCGGATGAAAGCGATTGACCCGGCGCAAGCGAAGCTGCCCAACGCTGAGGAAAAGCTGCGGGATGCGTACCCGTTTCACCCGGACTTGCTGACGCGGTTTTTCGGGAAGTGGGTAGAACTGAAGGATTTTCAGCGGACGCGCGGCGTGCTGCAGACGTTTGCGGCGGCGTTGCGGGAGGCGGAGAAGTGGCTGCCGGAACGATGGGCGATGGGGGAAGCATGATGAGCTTGCGCCGCCCGGCCGTGAGGAAGGTGGATATGAACAATCTTGTTCCTTGTGGGGGCTATCCTGGCTAGAACCTTATGGCTTGTTATTTCCATTCATCGGTTGCAGAGTTTTTAAGAACGACGCCTAGCGACGTGTTAACTCAATTAACGCTGCGCCATGCTGCCGATGGCTTTGCGGAGATGCGAACTGAATTACCCCTGACATGGTGGAATGATCTGGACTCATTACGGGTGGCCATGGATCTGGTGGTCGGTGAGAGGCCAGACGCGGCCAGTTGGCATCTATTGCTGGAGTTTACGATACCCCGAAAGATGAAGCGCCTAGACGTGGTGCTGGTGACCTCCGCCGCCATCGTTCTCTTAGAGTGCAAGACTGGCAGCATAAATTCGGAGGCGCGGCGTCAAGTGGAGGAGTATGCGCTGCTATTGCACTACTTCCATAAGCCCAGCGACCAAAAGCGTCTGCTTCCGATCGTAGTGTCGCGCTCTGTGGAGCGAAATACAGTGACCCTGCGTCAGCATGAACTTGAGTTTCCTTCATTGCCCTCATACTGGATATCGCCCACACAAAGCAGCAGTTGGCATGATCTACCCGCTATGCTTAGCAGATCGGTTCCCGAGTCCACTGACGCTATTGGTGGAGATGAATGGAACGAAGGGTCTTACCGACCGACACCGACAATCATTGAAGCGGCTCTTTCTTTGCGCAGCGGACTGAGCGTTGGCGACATCGCGCAGTCCGAGGCCGCTGAGCAGGATATCGCTGATGTCACGAGAACTATTCAGGAAATCGTTGAGACGACACGAGCGGAGCGTCAGCACACGATTGTTTTTCTAACCGGTGTACCGGGCTCGGGAAAGACTTTAGTTGGGCTGAGTCTTGCGCACCTGAGCGAAAGCCGGACCGACGCGATTCATTTCATGAGCGGCAATGGGCCTTTGGTCAGCGTCCTGCAGGAGGTTTTCCGGCGTCACGCTATGCAGGAAGGGGTGCCATCCGGGCAAGCTCAGATCAGAGCAGAGACGCTAATCGAAAACGTTCATCACTTTGCAAAGGAATACACCGAGAAGGACAGAGATCGAGCACCATCGAACCACGTGGTTGTATTCGACGAAGCACAGCGGGCATGGGATTTGGCTCAGAGTCGCCGGAAATTCGCTCGCGAGGATTCGGAACCGGACATGCTCCTGAAAATCATGGAACGACATGAGGATTGGGCATGTGTAGTGGCGCTGGTTGGCGGAGGGCAAGAGATAAATGATGGTGAGGCGGGCTTAGAAGAATGGGGAAAAGCATTGTCTCAACGGCCGGTGCCATGGCGCGTCCATGCGTCACCGGAGGTTATAAATGGTGGCACTTCGACAGCTCATCGCCGTTTGTTTGGTAATGGCGTAGAACCCCGAAATGTCCAGACCAGCGCGATGCTTCATCTGAGAACGTCCAGTCGAAGCCTAAGAGCGGATAATTTGGCTGCTTGGGTCAATGCCGTGCTGGCAGGCGAAGCTGAGTCAACTGCTAAGTTCAACATCGCTGATAAGTTTCCCTTGTTCCTGACGCGGAGCCTAAATCAGGCTCGAAATAAGTTGCGACACGAATCTCTAGGCGAGAGCCGCTTCGGATTGGTGGGCTCTTCAGAAGCTGATCGCCTGAGGGCAGAGGGTTTGGAACCTAGCGGATCGTTCCATCGAGATTATCCATGGCACCACTGGTATCTGGCTGGCCGGGACGATGTTCGATCAAGTTACTTTTGCGAAGTGTTTGCAACGGAATTCGAGATTCAAGGGTTGGAACTCGATTGGATCGGTCTTTGCTGGGGAGGTGATCTCATTCGTGAGGGCAATGAGTGGCGAACCCGTAAGTTCTGGACACCAGGCATTCCGAAGTGGATACATATCAAGAATGATGCACAAAGGCAATATAGAATAAATGCCTATCGCGTCCTTCTGACGCGTGCACGCCAAGGTACCGTGATTTATGTACCGGCTGGAGACGTGAACGACACGACCAGATCACCCACTGAAATGGATTGCACAGCAGAATATCTCCTTCGCTGCGGGGTGCGACGACTTCGATCGTAGAGTTCTGAATCGTGGCAAATTAGCCCTTGTAGAACTCGCTGCGCTTGCGGCTGTAGAAGTAGTAGACGAAGAGGCCGATGATCAGCCAGATGAAGAAGCGTTCCCAGGTGCGGACGGGGAGACCGGCCATCAGGAGAATGCAGAAGATTACGCTGAGGACGGGGAAGACCGGGCCCCAGGGTACTCGGAAGCCGCGCTTGCGATCGGGCTGCTTGTGGCGCAGGACAAGGACACCGATCGAGACCAGAACGAAGGCGAAGAGCGTGCCGATATTGGAGAGCTCGGCCAGGGTGCCGACGTCGAAGAGGCCGGCGGGGATGGCCACGAGGACGCCCGCGGCCCAGGTGGCAAAGGCGGGCGTGCGGTAGCGTGGGTGGATCTTCGAGAAGACGTCGGGGAGCAGGCGGTCGCGGCTCATCGCGAACCAGACGCGCGCCTGGCCGAGCTGGAAGACCAGGATCGAGCTGACCATCCCGATGATTGCGCCAACCAGAACGATCAGTCGCGTCCAGTGCAGCAGCGGGCTTCCGGTCTGCAGGGTGAGGCGCTTGAGGGCGTTGACGACTGGGGCGGCGTCGCCGACGACCGACTTCCAGGGCACGATGCCGGTGAGCACCAGCGCCACGCCGACGTAGAGGATGGTGCAGATGATCAGGGTCGCGATGATGCCGAAGGGCACGTCGCGCTGCGGGTTCTTGCACTCCTCACTGGCTGTGGAGATGGAGTCGAAGCCGATGTAGGTGAAGAAGATGATGCTGCCGCCCGCGAGCACTCCCGACCATCCGTTGGGCGAAAAGGGAACGTAGTTTGTGGGGTGGATGAAGTGCAGGCCGACGAAGATGAAGACCAGGATCGCAACGATCTTGATCAGCACCATGATGTTGTTGGTGCGGGCGGACTCGCGGATGCCGCGCACCAGGACCATGGTCAGGAGGATGACGATGATGAACGCTGGAATGTTGAAGCCGAAGTGCCAGCCGGGAGCGTAGATGTCTTTGCCGGCGAGGTCCTGCAGGCCCTGCGGAAGATAGGCGGGCGAGAGCCACTTGGGACTGAGATTAATGCCGAGCCAGTTGAGCAGATCAACGAAGTGGGCGGCAAAGCCGACGGAGACACTCATGTTGGAGAAGGCGTACTCGAGGATGAGGTCCCAGCCAATGATCCAGGCGATGAGCTCGCCGAGCGTGGCGTAGGTGTAGGTGTAGGCCGAGCCGGCGATGGGAATCATGCTGGCGAGCTCGGCGTAACAAAGGCCCGTGAAACAACAGACGATCGCGACGAGGATCAACGAGAGAGCGAGTGCCGGGCCAGCGCCTGGACGGCCGGCGATGAGGCCGTGATGCAGAAGGAGATCGATGACCGGCGATTGCTGCCAGGTGGCGACCGTCGAGGGATTGCCTCCGATGGCTGTGCCGATGACGGTGAAGATACCCGAGCCAATGACCGCGCCGATGCCGAGGGCGGTGATGGAGATGGGGCCGAGGGACTTCTTGAGAGCGGTCTCGGGCATCTCGGACTCGTGGATGAGCTTGTCGATGGACTTGGTGGCGAAGATTTGTCGTGCCAGGGTGCTCATTCCTCGTCGTGCAGAAGATGATTCGATCAGCAACGATTGTATGCGGGAGCAGGCGGGGTGGCGAGGCCAGTCGCAATTCGTGGAAGTGAGACGGAAAAGCGACGACGAGCGGAGGGGACTCCGCTCGCCGTTGCGCTGAAATTCCTAAGTACTTCCTGTTGTCTTTCTATTCCCTGGGGTTTCTCTATCTTTCTATCCCAGGGTTTCTCTATCTTTCTATCGCTTGGCGGCGCCGCGTGCTGCCTTCTTGACCTTGGCCTTGTTCTCGCCCCGCGCTCCGGTGCGGGGAGCCTTGGGAGCGGCGGCCTTGCGTGCAGCGCGCTTGACCTTCTTGCGCTCGATCTTGTCGGTGATGCTGGAGGTGTCTGCCATGATGTGTCTTCTCTCTGAAACTTGGGATGCGAGCTGTGCGGCTCGAGGTGCAAAGTTGCCGGCTGGAGGTGCGCTTAGAGGTGAGATTGAACTTCCTCTACAGGCGCTCGAGCTGGGCGAACTTCTCGACCAACTTCTTCATGCCGTGATGACTAAATTGTACGGTAAGCCTGGCATCTTCGCCTTCGCCCTCGCGAGCGAAGATGACGCCTTCGCCGTACTTGGGGTGGCGGACGCGCGCTCCTTTGCCGAGACCGGTGCGGCCGGTGGGCGCGGAGAGGTCCATCCGAGGGCGAACTGTATAGCCTGTTCCGCCCTTGCCGAAGAAGGCTGCGGTGTTGTCGAGCGGGCCGCTGCCGATGCCGCGTTTGCCAGCGCTGAAGCGTTGCGCTGCATAGGATTTGGCGCTGCCGCCCGTGTTCTGGTTAGCTAATTGACTCGTGTCCTGGCTTTCATCTTCATAGCTGTAGTGGCGTTCGGCGCCGAAGTCGTCGTCGCCGCCAGAACGTCTGTTGCGCTGCGGATAGGGAGTGGCGTAGGCGTTGCCGTAGCTGGTGGGGGAGAGGTCTTCGATCAGCCGCGAGGGCACCTCTTCGAGGAAGCGCGAGGGCATGGAGGACTCGGGGCTGTCGTTGCCGTAGCGGCGGCGATAGCGTGCGCGGGTCATGATGAGCGTGTCCATGGCGCGGGTCATGCCGACGNNCGTAGCAGAGACGGCGCTCTTCCTCCATCTGCGTGGGGTCTTGCAGGGCGCGGGAGTGCGGAAAGAGACCTTCTTCCATTCCTGCCAGGAACACGAGGGGGAACTCGAGGCCCTTGGCAGCGTGGAGGGTCATCAGGGTGACGTGCGCCTCGGCGGAGTAGGAGTCGGCGTCGGAGACCAGGGCTGCGTGGTCGAGGAATTCGGCTAAGGATTCTCCGCGCGAGGTTGCGTCCTGCGCTGCGTTGGCGAGTTCCTTCAGGTTCTCGATGCGGGAGAAGCTCTCGGGCGTGGCCTCGTCCTCGAGCGCGCGGATGTAGCCCGAGCGGTCGTTGAGAAATTTGATGAGCTCGGGGAGCGTGGCTGGGGCGCCGGGAGAGCGGAAGGGTGCGCGGGCTTCTTCAGTCTGCGGCGCTTCGACGTTCTGCTGACGGAGACGTTCCTTGATGGTGTCGCTGGCGGAGAGCTTCAGCGGAACCGGAGCGAATGGGTTGACGCTGGCTGATTCGGAGGGAGCTGACTCGGCTGCATTCTCCGGCGCGATGGTGCTGATCTCTTCGCTGGGGCCGAAGTCGAAGTCGAAGTTGAAGCTGGTGTCGAAGCTTGTGTTCGCGTCGTTGGCTGCGATGGAGAGCGGTGTTTGTTCCCCGGCGGCAAAGCCGAAGTCGAAGTTCTCGGCATCGTCGTTCGCGAGCGATTCAAGGCTGACGATCGCGGCGGCAGCTTCGAGTTCGTTCTCGATCAAGGTGATCGCGTCCGCTTCGGCAGAAACGTCGCTGTTCAGACTGGCAAGGAAGTCCGGGCCGAGCATGGCGCGGGCGTCTTCGATCAGCTTGCGGAAGTTGCTGAGCGCAGTGAGAGCGCGTGCGGGTAGCAGCTTGTCTTCGACAGCGCGCGCGATGGCGTCCCAGGAACTCATGCCGGTGGTGAGGGCGATGCGCTCGAGCGTTTCCATGGTGGTCTTGCCGATGCCGCGCGGCGGGGAGTTGACGACGCGGCCGAGGGCGATGGAGTCGTGCGGATTCTGCACCAGCTTGAGGTAGCTGAGGATGTCCTTGACCTCGGAGCGGTCGTAGAAGCTGAAGCCGCCCACCATGTGGTATTTGATCTGATAGCGGCGTAGAGCCTCTTCTACCAGCCGCGACTGAGAGTTGGTGCGGTAGAGCACGGCGCAGCGAGGAGCCTCGTCGGTTTCGCCGGCCTCGCGCAGGTACTTCGCGATGCGGTCGGCGATGAAGAGGGCTTCGTTCTCGCCGTCGGGGGCCTCGTAGTAGCCGATGAGCGAGCCGCCTTCGCGGGCCGTCCAGAGGTTCTTGCCCTTGCGCTGCGTGTTTTGTGCGACGACGGCGCTGGCGCCTTCGAGAATGGTTTGCGTGGAGCGATAGTTTTGCTCGAGGCGAATGGTCTGGGTTGCGGGGAAATCCTTTTCAAACTCGAGAATATTGCGGATATCTGCGCCGCGCCAGGAGTAAATGGACTGGTCTTCATCGCCGACGACGCAGACGTTGCCGTGTTTGCCGAGCAGCTTCATGAGCTCGTACTGGGGGCGGTTGGTGTCCTGATATTCGTCGATGAGGAGATATTTGTAGCGGCGGTTGTAGCGCTCGCGGACCTCGCTGGAGGACTTGAGCAGGCGCACGGTTTCGAGCAGTAAGTCGTCGAAATCCAATGCGTTAGCCTTTGCCAGCTCCTTCTTGTAGATCTCGAAGATGTGGGCAATCTTCTCTTCCATGGGGTTGGTGGAGGCGAGGAAGTACTCCTGGGGGTCGATCATGTGGTTCTTGGCCCAGGAGATGCGGCCGAGGGCTACGCGGGGCTTAAGTTGTTTGTCGTCAAGGGCCAGGCGCTTGAGGGCCTGCTTGACGACGGCCTGCTGGTCGGTTTCGTCGTAGATGGCGAAGTTGCGCGTAAGTCCTGTGTTTCCAACGCGGATGGCTTCGATGTCGCGGCGAAGGACGCGCACGCAGAAGCTGTGGAAGGTGGCGATGGTGGGCTGCGCGAGGGTGGAGTGGCCGAGAATTTTCTCGACGCGCTCGCCCATTTCCTTGGCGGCCTTGTTGGTGAAGGTGACGGCGAGGATGGAGTCGGGCGAAACGCCGCGGGCTTGAATCAGATAGGCGATCCGGTGAACAATGACGCGGGTTTTGCCGCTGCCGGCGCCGGCGAGCAGAAGCACGGGGCCGTCGACGGCGAGAATTCCCTCGCGCTGCTGCGGGTTCATGTTTGCGAGAAGGTCGGCCACACACTCTATTTTATCGGGCTGGTTTGGTGCGTGCCGAGGGGGTGCGTTTCAGGCACGTACAACCCTGTTTCGTGCTGCGCGAGGGCAGGTTCAGCCCGGTTTCGAGCTGCCGGGTTGCTGCACGGCGGCGCTTTCGCACCAGAGGACCTGGCGGAGGATTCCCATCCAGGTCATCGCCTGCCGGTGGGTCATGGCTCCGTGGAGACCGGCCTCGCGGTGGGGGGCGGCTAGCTGCTGGGTGAGTTGGCGGACGAGGGGCTCGGAGGCGTTGGCGGGGAAGCGGCGGGTGTAGCCGGTGGCGTGGAGGACGTCGAGGAGAAGTTGGGTGAGACGCTCGCGGTCTTCGGCGGTGGCTGGAGCTTCGTGGAGGGCTGGGATGTCGACGGCGCCCTCGAAGCCGGAGCGGGTGAGTTCGTAGAGGCAGACGGCGACGGACTGGCCGAGGTTCATGGAGAGGTGGCGCGGTGCTGGTTCTCCAGCCGCGGCGCTGGGGGCGAACATGGGGATGGTGGTGAGGAGGGAGCAGTGGCTGAGCTGCTCGTTGGTGAGGCCGGTTTTCTCGGAGCCGAAGAGGAGGGCGACGCGGTGTTGGGGTGTGGAGAGTGCGGTGAGGATTTGGGGTGAGACTTGCTGGAGGGGGAGGATGGGCTGCTTGATCTCGCGCTCGCCGATGGCGGTGGTGGCGACGATGAGGGTGCAGTCCGCGATGGCTGCGGCGAGGGAGTCAAAGCGGCGGGCAGAGCGCATGACGTGGCCGGCGGCGACGGCGGACTTTGCTTCAAGCGGCGGTGCTTCAAGCTGGGCGGCTTCGAAGGGGGCGGCGTAGTCGTTGACGATGCGGAGGTCGGAGAAGCCGAAGTCCTGGAGGGCGCGCGCTGCGGCACCGATGTTGGAGGGGTTGCGCGCGCCGACGAGGACGATGGCCAGGCGCGCGCGGTCGGCGGTGGTGAGCATGAGGTGATTAGAGCAGAGGGTAGAGGGCAGAGGGGTAGTGAGAGACTTCGGTCGAGATGGGATGTATGGGTGGTTCGGGCGGAGAGCGGTCGTTTGCTACCGCAAACGATAGCCCACGCTCCACCCCATCGGACAAAGAACGTCCGCCGGGGACCCCGGCCTGTCGCGCGAAGGACGCGCGTCGAGGATGGGGCACCCGGGTGGCGGCGGTGCGACGGCAAAAGCGAAACGGCTGGCGTTTCTGCCAGCCGTTTCGCTTTGTTGGGTTGGGGGTGAATCGGTTAGCGGTGGTCCTCGTCTTTTGGAGCGGGTTGGCTCTTGGCCTGCGGTGCAGCCTTGGGAGCGGGTTGTGGCCGGGGGGCAGCCTGTGGGCGAGGAGCAGCCTGTGGGCGAGGAGCGGCCTGTGGGCGGGGAGCGGCCTGTGTTCTTGGAGCGGCCTCTGTTCTAGGTGCAGCCTCGTTCCTTGGTGCAGCCTCGGTCCTTGGTGCAGCCTCGGTCCTTGGTGCAGCCTCGGTCCTTGGTGCGGCCTCGTTCCTTGGAGTAGCCTCGGTGCTTGGTGCAGCTCCGGTCCTTGGTGCGGCTCCGAAGTTCTCCGTGGGGCGGGACGCTGGGGTGGGGCGTGCACCGGTAGTGACACCGCGCTCGTTGCCGACTGGGCGGGCGGCTGCCGCGGGGTTCGTTGGGTTGGAGCGGAAGGAGCTTGGGGTGGCTGCGGCGGTGACTCCGGGGCGGCCGTGGTTGACGGTGGCTAGCTGCGCGCGGTTCTGCGCGGCGAAGCCCTGGTGCTGAACCTGCTCGCTGGTGGGCTGGATGTGGCGCTCATGCGCGGCAGCCAGTTGCTGCTGGCTGGCACGTGCCTGGATGCCACCCTGTCCACCGTTGAAGGCAACGGTCGAGTGACTGCCACCAGAGACCGGTCGGCTGTAGACGTTGGAGATGTGAGCACCGGCGAAGTTGCCCGCGGAACGGTTGTAGAAGAAGTGACCACCGCGCCACTCACCGCCCTCAAAGCCGACGCCGCCGTAGCCGAAGCCGTAGTTGATGCCGCCATAGAAGCCGACGGTCAGTCCCCAGTAGCCTTCGTGGAAGATGTAGTTGCCGTCTTCCCAACCCCAGTAGTCGGGGGTCCAGAGGTAGCCGGGCTCGGGTGCGAGGACCCAGGTGCCGGGAACCCAGAAGTAGCCTTCGTCACCGTAGGCCCAGTAGCCGGGGGTCCAGATGTAGCCGTCGCCGGGGCAGACGGGCTGCGCGTAGACGGGGAGAACGGGCGGAGCGATGTTGACGGAGAGGATGATTTGGGCGCGGGCCTGCGCGATGGGCAGGGTGAACATCGGAACAGCGATGGCTGCGGCGATCAACAGACCGCGAAAGTTTGAGCGAAAAGACATGGTCGTTCTCCTTAGTACTGGCCTCTGTGCGGTGAGATGCTGCCGAGCTTCCGAGGGTACGGGTTCGTTGGTTGAAACACGCAGGTGCTGCACATGTTGCTGCGAGGATCATCCTACATGCGAGAAATGCTGAGGATAGAGGATAGAGGGTAGAGGATAGAGTGAGTAGAGGGTAGTGTGGGGCCTCGGTCGAGATGAGGATGTGTGGGCATGAAGATTTTGATCTGCCGAGCTGGCCGAATTCAGCTGGCCTTGCATTTCTCGGGAAGGCCCCAGCTCGCTGGCCGGCCAAGAATAAGCCAGAGGAAGACGAACCAGTAGGTGCGCGCTTTGAGGCGCAGGCGCCGGTTGAGAAAGAGCGTCGCGCAGCACATCCCCAGGCCGGAGAGGGCGTTGATGAAGGTTCTGAAGATGAGAAAGATCGACAGCACGAGATAGGAGGTCCGGCTGCGCGTCTTGCGGAAGAAGGTCAGCTTGGAGCGCTGGTACTCGACGCGGGCGCCGCCGCGAAAGCGGTTGGCGGTGTGACCACCGCGGTGGACGGCGCGGGCTCCGGGCAGGTGATAGACCTCAAAGCCGGTCTGCCATGCGCGCTGGCACCACTCGATCTCTTCAAAGAAGAAGAAATAATCTTCGTCCAGCAAGCCGAGCTTCGGCAGGACGGCGCTGCGCACACAGAGGCAGGCGCCGAAGACGCTCTCGGCTGCGATGGGCTCGGTCTGCAGCGTCTTGCGCCGGGCGTGGGCGGGAGCGAAGAGGCGAATGAGGGGGAGAGGGAGAAGCTCCTCGGTGAGGGTCGGGAGGGGAGCAAAGGCGTTTTGCAGACGGCCATCGGGATAGCGCAGCTGGCCGCCGGCGATCGCGAGCCGGGGCAGGGTGTCGAAGGCGTCGGCGAAGGCGCGGAGAGCATTCTGCTCGAGCAGGGCGTCGTTGTTGAGGAGAAGGATGAAGTCGGATGAAGTTTGCGCGATTCCCTGATTGATTCCCTGATTGACCGCGCGGGCAAAGCCGGCGTTGCAGGCGTTGCGCAGGATGCGGGCTCCGGGGAGATGGGCTTCGAGAAGGTGCAGAGAGTCGTCGTGGCTGCCGTTGTCGACGACGACGATCTGCGAGGCGGGAACGCCCTCGCGCAGGGCGGAGGAGACGCAGTCGAGCAGCATGGCGCCTCCGTTGTAGTTCACGATGACGACGGAGAAACGCCCGCCAATGGCAGGGCTATCGATGGTCGTGGCTGCGGCCGGTTGCACGAGATTCACTATAAATGGCGATGCGTGCGTGCGGGGGGCGCCGTGACGACAGCGGTGGGATGGAATGCAGAGCAGATCCGCCGAACCACTACACTGGTGAGAGCGCTATGGCCGACAACTTTGCCCAGACCGTGAAGCAGCAGACCGATATCGTTCGCATTGTGGGCGAGTATGTGAAGCTGCGCAAGAGTGGGGCGAACTGGTCGGCGCTGTGCCCGTTTCATAAGGAGAAGTCGGGGTCGTTTTATCTGTATCCGGGGACCGCGAGCTACTACTGCTTTGGCTGCCATGAGCATGGGGACGTGTTTACCTTCGTGATGAAGATGGAGACGCTCAGCTTTCCGGAGGCGGTGCGGGCGGTCGCGACCAAGATGGGGATTGCGCTGCCGAAGCGGGATTTCAATTCTCCCGGAGAGGCCCGCGAGGCCGGGCTGCGCAGGCAGCTGCTCGATGTGCATGAGGCGGCGACGCAGTACTTCGAGCAGAGCTTGCACTCGCCGGAGGCGGCGCGCGCGCGAGAGTATCTGACGCTGCGCGGCGTGAGCGCCGAGACCATTGCGAAGTTCCGCATCGGGTATGCGCCGGAGAGCTTCAATGACATGCGCGACCGGTTGGGGAAGTTCTTCTCCGAAGAGGTGCTGCGCGCGAGTGGGCTGTTTAGCTGGAAAGAGCAGGCTGACGGGAGCGCTGGAGCGATGTATGCGCGGTTTCGGAAGCGGATTACGTTTCCGATTGCGAATGAGCAGGGGAAGACGATTGCGTTTACCGCGCGGGCTCTGGACGGCGCCGATGTAGACGCGAAGGCGGGGCCGAAGTATCTGAATTCGCCGGAGACGCCGCTGTATACGAAGGGGCAGGTGCTGTTCAATCTCGATAAGGCGAAGGCTTCGATTCGGGAGCTGGATATTGCGCTGCTGGTCGAGGGGCAGATGGATTGCATCTCGGTGTTTATGGGCGGGATTGCGAATGTGCTGGCGACCAGTGGGACGGCGTTTACCGAGCACCAGGTGCGGCTGCTGTCGCGGTTTACCAAGCGCGTGGTGCTGAACTTCGATCCCGACCAAGCAGGAGCGAATGCGGCGGAGAAGACGATTGCGCTGCTGGTGGAAGAGGGTTTTGAGGTGAGGGTCGTTACGCTGGAGGGCGGGCTCGATCCGGATCGGTACATCAAAGAGCGGGGGATTGCGGCGTACTCGGATGCGGTACGGGGGGCGGCGCGGTACGCGGATTATCTGATTGAGCGCGCGCGGACAATGTTTCCGGCGCGGACTCCGGAGAGCAAGGTGAAGGCGCTGAATATGCTGCTGCCACATATCCGGAGGGTTCCGAATCCGATTGCGCGGAATGATTTTGCGGAGAATGCGGCGCAGAAATTGGGGATTGAGAGCTCGCTGATGCGGCAGGAACTGAAGCAGGCGGCGGCGCAGCGGCTGGAGAGCGTGAAGGCGCATCAACCGAGGGCGGTGACAGAAGTCGAGAGGATCTTGTTGTGCGCGCTGGTGCTGCCGGAGGCGGACTCGGCACGGGCGCTGGCGGAGGAGCGGCTGGGGGCGAATCCGGAGTGGTATCGGGAGCTGGCGTCGGCGGGGGTGATGGAGGTGCTGGTGAATGCGCCGGCTCCGGAGAATCCGTTCGATGCGGCTCCTGATGATGGTTCGAGGGCGCTGCTGGCGAGTGCATTGCATAATGCGGCGGAAGAGGATGGCGAGAGCTCTGCGACGAAGGTGCAGGGGGCGCTGGATACACTGCATGACCGGTATCTCGATCGGCGACTGCGGGAGCTGAGGGTGCAGATGGCCGAGGCGCAGCGGCGCGGGGATGAGGCGATGCTGCTGCGGTTGGCGCAGGAGAAGCTGAGGCTGGATCGGGAGTTGAAGCGGTAGGTCCTGCGGTCCTGCGCGGACGGCGAGAGGCTTCGCGTGGCGGGGATGATGTGGGGTAGAGGTGAGAAGCAGATCACCGTGAGATGAGGGGACGGTGGTGGCCGGGTGGAGCGGTCGTTTGCTACCGCAAACGATACCCCACGCTCCACCCCAGCGGACAAAGAACATCCGCCGGGGACCCCGGCCTGCCCGGCGATAAGACTGCCGGTCGAGGATGGGCCACCCGGTGCCTGGAGCCGTCTCCACCCACGTCTCAAAGGAGAGATGTGGGGTACCCGGTACCCGGTTTTGTGGGTCGTGCCGCAGGTTGGGGAGTTGAAGCGGTGGGCGTTGGTAGAATGGCGGGAATGCTCCTCGTCAGGCCCGGTGCTCGCTATGGATGATCGCACCAAACGGCGGCTGTTGGTTGGGTTTGCGACGACGCTGGTGAGCAAGGCTGCGTCGACGGAGATCCAGTTGGTGCAGGTTCCGGTGCTGTTTCACTTCTGGGGCGAGACGGTGTTTGGCGTCTGGCTGGTGCTGACCGGGATTCCGACTTATTTAAGCTTTTCGAATATTGGGTTCGGCTCGGTCGCGGGCAATGAGATGACGATGCTCATGGCGCGCAAGGAGCAGGAGGCCGCGCTGAGCGTGTTTCAGAGCTGCTGGTGGCTGATCTCGCTGGTGCTGGGAGTGACCGTCGCGGCGATGTCGCTGGCGCTGTGGCTGCTGCCGATGGGACGGCTGCTGAATATCGAAACGATCAGCGAGCATGATGTGAGCTGGGCGCTGTTCTGGCTGGGGCTGGCGGTGCTGTTTGGGCAGCTGGAGCAGCTGCTGCAGTCGGCGTACCGGTGCATCGCGCGCTACTCTCCTATGGAAATTTTCTGAAGAGCTGCCTGTCGCTGGCGGCGTTTGGCGTGCAGTTGGTTCCGGTGATGATGGGCTATGGGCCGCGCACGACGGCGATGGTGTTCGCGCTGGCGAACATTACGGTGACGCTGATTCTTTGCCTCATGGTGAAGCGCGATATTCCGTGGATCAGCTATGGGTGGAGCCACGCTTCGCTCCAGGAGATCAAGCGGCTGACGCGGCCGTCGCTGGCGTTCATGGGATTTCCGCTGGGCAATGCACTGAATATTCAAGGGTCGCAGCTGGCGGTGAACTATGCGCTGGGAGCGGATGCGGTCGCGATCTTCGGGACGGCCAGGACGGTGTCGCGGCTGGCGCTGCAGGCCGTGGAGATGGTGAAGAATACGGTGTGGCCGGAGCTTTCGATTGCGTTTGGCGCGGGGAACATGGAGCTGGTGCGGACGCTGCATCGCAGGGCCTGCCAGATTGCGCTGTTTGTTTCGTTGAGTGTGGTCGTGATTGTGGCGGCGCTGGGGCCGACGTTCCTGCATAAATGGACGCTGGGGAAGGTGCCGTCGAGCCCGGGGCTGGTGGGGCTGCTGCTGGTGGTGGTGGTGTTCTATTCGCTGTGGTCGACCAGCTCGACGCTGGTGGCGGCGATCAATCTGCATGAGCGGCTGGCGATGATGTACTCGATTGCGACCGGCGTGACGGTGGTGGTGACGTACTTTGCGGCGCGGCGGTATGGGCTGTTCGGTGCGGCGGGGTCGCTGCTGTTGAGCGAGCTGATTATGGATGCGTATGTGCTGCCGTCGTCGTTGAAGATTGCGCAGGACACGTGGGGCGGGTTTATGGGGGCGATGCTGCACTATCCGCAGTCGCTGCGGCCGCGGGCGCTGGCGGCACGGTTGCGGCGGAGAACGCAGGAGGTCGAGGTGGAACTGGAGGAGGACTCGGAGATTGAGCCGTAAGGGCAATCGCCTTACAGTGGCCTTCGGTGAATAGGACCTAGAAGGCGGAGATGCCGGTGATGCTCTGGCCGATGATGAGGGTGTGGATGTCGTCGGTGCCTTCGTAGGTTTTGACGGATTCGAGATTCATCATGTGGCGCATGATGGGGTAGTCGTCGGCGATGCCGTTGGCGCCGAGGATGCCGCGGGCCGTGCGGGCACATTCGAGCGCCATCCACACATTGTTCTTCTTCGCCATGGAGATGTGCTGGAAGGCCGCCTTGCCCTGGTCCTTGAGACGGCCAACCTGGAGGGCGAGGAGTTGCGCCTTGGTGATCTCGGTGATCATCCAGGCGAGCTTTTCCTGCACGAGCTGGTGGCTGGCGATGGGCTGATTGCGGAATTGCTTGCGCTGCCTGGCGTATTGCAGGGCGACGTCGTAGCAGGCCATGGCCGCCCCGATGGCTCCCCAGGCGATGCCGTAGCGGGCCTGGCTGAGGCACGCCAGCGGAGACTTGAGGCCGTCGGATTTGGGTAGAAGGTTCGCCGCCGGAATGCGCACGTCCTGCAGGGAGAGGCCCGACGTGACCGAGGCGCGCAGAGACCACTTGCCGTGGACGTCCTTGGCGGAGAATCCGGGGCGATCGGTTTCGACCAGGAAGCCGCGAATGCGCAAGTCGGGATTATTAGCAGCGGCGCCATTATCAGGAGCGGCGCCGGGGGCAGAGGAGTCGTTGGGTTCTTCGAGCTTGGCCCAGAT
Organism: Granulicella sp.; assembly: GCA_003138795.1. GTDB lineage: Bacteria > Acidobacteriota > Terriglobia > Terriglobales > Acidobacteriaceae > Granulicella. The sequence goes on from PLHC01000057.1 coordinate 16,578, forward strand.
GATGGCGACGTCGGCGATGCTGCCAGAGGTGATCCACATCTTTTCGCCGTTGAGGATGTAGTCGTCGCCATCTTTGCGGGCGCGGGTGCGCATGCCGCTGGGGTTGGAGCCGAAGTCGGGTTCGGTGAGACCGAAGCAACCGATTTTTTCTCCGCTGGCGAGCTTGGGCAGCCAGAAAGATTTCTGCTGGTCAGAGCCGAACGCGTAGATGGGATGCATGACGAGCGCGGACTGCACGCTGACGAAGCTGCGGATGCCGGAGTCGCCGCGTTCGAGCTCCTGGTAGAGGAGGCCGGCTTCGACGTTGTTCATGCCGGCGCAACCGTAGTCGGCGAGGGTGGCTCCGTAGAAGCCGAGGTCGCCCATGGGCCGGGCGAGCTCGCGAGGGAAACGGCCGTCGCGGTTGCACTGCTCGATGATCGGGATGAGCTTGTCTTCGATGAAGGCGCGGGTGTTGGCGCGAACCAGAAGCTCATCTTCGGAGAGCAGGGAATCGAAGTCGATGAAGTCAACGCCTTGATACTTGAATGCCATGGCCCAGCCATTCTAGACCAGAAGAACGATGTTCTCCTGCGGGATGGCGAGGGGCGGAGTCAGTGCGCCGCCGGTCAGCGATTTCGGCTGGTTTCAGCTATGGAATGAGACGCTTCCGATAGAAACCAGCGTGTTTATGGCGGAAGGATAGGAAATAGCCAAGCAGGGCTGGGCTGAATCATCCCAGGCGAATGGGCCGGGTTGCGTTCGATTATCGCTCAGGCTGGTCGATAAAGAACTTATCCGAGGAGTAGGATTGTTGCGGTGTGATCCCGACGATCTGATGTTTGCGCCGCGGCCCACTGATCTTTTATAGCGTTCTCCGGAGTCATTAAATTATGCAGACGAGTTACAACGGAATTCCAGTGCCGACAGACGGCCAGCCCATTCAATATAACGACAAAGACGGCACATACACTGTCCCCGACAACCCGATCATTCCCTTTATCGAAGGCGACGGCACGGGGCGAGACATTTGGAAGGCATCGAAGCGCGTGTTCGATGCGGCGGTCGAGAAGGCGTACGGCGGCAAGCGCTCGGTGAAGTGGTATGAAGTGCTGGCCGGCGAAAAGGCCTATGCGCAGACGAAGAACTGGCTGCCGGACGATACGGTAAAGGCGACGATGGACTTTCGCGTGTCCATCAAGGGACCGCTGACGACGCCGATCGGCGGCGGTATCCGGTCGCTGAACGTGGCGCTGCGCCAGTTGATGGACCTGTACCAGTGCATTCGCCCGGTGAAGTACTATGCTGGCGTGCCGAGCCCGGTGAAGCATCCGGAGTTGATGAACATTGTGCTCTTCCGCGAGAACACGGAGGACATCTATGCCGGCATCGAGTTCCAGGAGGGCACGCCGGAGGTGGCGAAGCTCATCTCGTTCCTGAATGACGACATGCTGAAGGGCACGAAGAAGAAGATCCGGCTGGACTCGGGTATTGGCATCAAGCCGATCTCGATTACGTGTTCGAAGCGGCTGGTGCGTGCGGCGATCAAGTTCGCGCTGGAGGTAGGTCGCAAGACGGTAACGCTGGTGCACAAGGGCAACATCCAGAAGTTTACCGAGGGAGCGTTCCGCGAGTGGGGCTACGAGGTTGCGGTGCAGGAGTTCCGCAACGATGTCGTGACCGAGCGCGAGAGCTGGATCCTGGGCAACCTGGAGTCGAACCCGAACCTGACGGTCGAGCAGAACGCGGCGCTGATTGAGCCGGGCCTGGACTTCGGATCGAAGGAGTTTCAGGATGCCGTGGTGAAAGAGGTCAAGGACACGATTGCGAGCATCGGCAAGTCGCACGGCAATGGTCAATGGAAGAAGAAGATCCTGGTGAACGACCGCATTGCGGATTCGATCTTCCAGCAGATCGTCACCCGTCCGGCGGACTACAGCGTGCTGGCGACGACGAACCTGAACGGCGACTACATCTCGGATGCAGCGGCGGCGCAGGTGGGCGGGCTCGGGATCGCACCGGGCGCGAACATTGGCGATGGCTATGCGGTGTTTGAGGCAACGCACGGTACGGCTCCGAAGTATGCGGACCTGGATGTGATCAATCCGGGCTCGTTGATTCTGTCGGGCGTGATGCTGTTTGACTTCCTCGGATGGAAGGAAGCAGCCCGTCTGATCGAGTCGTCGATTGAGAAGACCATTGGGCAGAAGTATGTGACGTATGACTTCGAGCGCGGGATGCCGGGCGCGACGAAGGTGAAGACCAGTGAGTTTGCGACTCGGATGATTGGGAACATGTAGTAACGGGCTTCGGCCAAATCAAGGCGCGCGCTCACGGCAATGGGATTCTGCAACAGCAGACTCCCGTTGCCGTGAGCGCGCTCTTGGTTTAACGGACGTGGCAGGGGAGGGTGGGGGCGACGTGGTTCGCGTGATGGGGGGTTTTGGTCTAGGCTGTTTGGACTGCTGTTTCCACAAAAACTCCAACGACGAGATCTCCCACACCTATGCTGAACCGCCGCTCTTCGATTGTCTTTGCGCTCGCCTTCGCCTCTGCCACGCTGCCTGTCTTCGCGCAGAAGGTCTATACCAAGCAGGACTATACGCAGGCTGAACGTTGGATGCCGTACAACGTGGATGACCTGGTGCTCCATACGATTCGCGGGGTGGAGTATCTGCCGGATGGGCGGGTGTTCTATCGCGATCCGGGGGTGGACGGGACGGCGTATCGGATTGCGGGGCAGGCTCCTGGTGCAACAACGTCGTCTCCTGGTGCAACAACGTCGTCTCCAGGTGCAACAACGTCATCTCCAGGTGCAACGACGTCGTCTCCAAGTGCAACGACGTGGTCGGTGGCGCTGGCGTTCGACAACGCCAAGCTGGCGGCGGCAATGGGCGCGGCGACAAAGAAGACGGTCGAGGCCGGGAAGCTGGACGTGACCGGGTACAAGGTTGAGGCAAACGGTGGGTTCGCGGTGACGACGGATGCGCGAGTGTTCCATTGCGATGCGACGGTGACGACGTGCACGGCAGAGCCGGCGCCTCCGAGTGGGGAGAAGACCCCGGTGAAGCCGGGTGGGAGGGTGGCGGCGAAGAAGCCAGCGATCGCGCGACGTCATGCGGGGGCGGAGAATGTTTCGCCGGATAAGTCGATGGCGGCGTTTATTCGCGACAACAACCTGTGGGTGCGCACGGTGGCGACGGGCGAAGAGCGGCAGTTGACGAGCGATGGCGTCGCGGACTTTGGCTATGCGACGGACAATGCGGGGTGGCAGCACTCGGATGCGGCGATTCTGACGTGGTCGGCGGATGGGACGAAGATTGCGACGTTCCAGCAGGACCAGCGGAAGACGGGGATGATGTATCTGGTTCCGGTGACGAACCGGCATCCGGTGCTGGAGGCGTGGCGGTATCCGCTGGTGGGGGATAAGGACGTCACGATGATCGAGCCGGTGGTGATCGACGTGGCGACGGCGACGGTGGTGCGGCTGAAGACGGCGGCGCTGGAGCATCGCAGCATGGAGTGCGACGACGTGAGCTGCGACGGCGATGGCCGGTGGAATGATGTTGAGTTCTCAAAGGACGATGGCCATCTGGCGTTTGTGGCGACGTCGCGCGACCACAAGAACGAGACGGTGCGCGTTGCGGATACGCTGACAGGCGAGGTGCGCGATGTGTATCACGAGCACGTGGATACGTACTACGGATGGCAGAGCAAGACGGACTGGAAGTGTCTGTTGGATTCGCCGGAGTCGAATGAGTTGCTGTGGGTGTCGGAGCGGAGCGGCTGGGCGCAGGTTTATCTGTATGACCTGACGACGGGCAAGCTGAAGAACCAGGTTACGCATGGCGATGGGCCGGTGGCTGACCTGAAGGCTGTGGATGAGAAGAATCGCGTGATTTATTTCACGGCGACGGGCAAGGAGAAGGGTGAAGACCCGTACTTCCAGAACTACTATCGCGTGGACTTCGATGGAGAGAATCAGCGGCTGCTGACGCCGGAGGCGGCGAACCATGCGGTGACGGCGGCGAAGGATGGAAGCACGTTTGTGGATGTGTACTCGACCGTGGATAGGCCGCAGACGGCGGTGCTGCGGGACAACACGGGCAAGGTGCTGTTGACGCTGGCGAAGCAGGACATCGCGCAGCTGCTGGCGGCGGGATGGAAGCCGCCGACGCGGATCGAGGTGACGGCGCGGGATGGGAAGACGGAGCTGTACGGGATTCTGTGGAAGCCGACGACGTTCGCTGCGACGAAGAAGTATCCGGTGGTGGACGTTGTGTATCCGGGGCCGCAGGATGGGTCGTGCTCGGTGATGGGGCCGCCGGGCTTTGAGGCTGCGCGGGGAGATGAACAGCCGCTGGCGGACCTGGGATTCGTGGTGGTGTGCGTCGATGGGATGGGGAATCCACATCGGTCGAAGAGCTTCCATGATGCGCATGCGTCGAGTCCGGACGAGATGGGCGAGGACACGATTCCGGACCAGGTGTCGGCGATCAAGGATTTGGCGTCGCGGTATGCGTGGATCGATCTGGACCGCGTGGGGATCTGGGGACACTCGGGCGGCGGCAATGCGACGGTGTCGGCGATGTTCCACTTTCCGGAGTTCTTCAAGGTGGGATGGGCGGAGAGCGGCAACCACGACCAGCGCGACTATGAAGACGATTGGGATGAGCGCTGGGTGGGGTTAGAGGTGATTGCGCCGGATGGGAAGAGCAACTACGACGCGCAGGCGAATGAGAACTATGCGAAGAACCTGAAGGGCCATCTGATGCTGGCGCATGGAACGATGGATGACAATGTCCCGCCGAATAACTCGCTGCTGGTGGTGGATGCGCTGATCAAGGCGAACAAGGACTTCGACCTGCTGCTGATTCCGAATGCGCATCATGGCTACGGCGCGGCGGCTCCGTATGTGATGAAGCGGCGGTGGGACTACTTTGTGAAGTACCTCGCGGGTGGCGTGCCGGCGATGGACTTTGTGCCGGAGTCGTATGAGGAGATTGTGAAGGCGAACTAAGCGGCGCAGTAAAGCAGAGGGTAGTGAAGGACGAAGAAATGCCCCGCCGGTGGATTGGCGGGGCATTTCTGTTTTTGTCAGGTGGTGTGTTTAGCCCATGGCGAGCACCTGGGATGGGGTGAGGCCGGAGGCGCGGAGGGCGCGGAGCGAGAGGGCGTCGTGGCGCTTGGCGAGACGGAGGCCGGAGGCGTCGCACAGGAGGTCGCAGTGGAAGTAGGCTGGCGTGGGATAGCCGAGGGCGCGCTGCAGGAGAATCTGGCGGGCGGTGGACTTGAGGAGGTCGCGGCCGCGGACGACTTCGGTGATGTGGGTGAGAGCGTCGTCGACGGCGCAGGCGAGTTGGTAGCTGGGGAGGCCGATGTCGTTGGGGTCTGAGGTGAGGGGCTTGCGCCAGATGAGGAAGTCGCCGAAGTCGACGGCGGGGGTGAAGGATTGCGGGCCGGCGTGGAGGTCGGTGAAGGCGATGGGTTGGTGGTCGGGGGTGCGGAGGCGGTAGTTGGTGTTGGGCAGGAGGGTGAAAACGGTTCCGGCGGTAGGGGCGAGATGGGGACCACTGGGGTCCTTCGAGTCCGCGCTGCGCGCTCCGCTCAGGATGACAGATCCAAGGGGGGTGGGGAGCAAGGGGCGGCAGTGGTTGTTGTAGAGGGGTTCGTCGTCGTCTTCGTGGGGGGCCTGGGTGGAGTGGGCGAGGTCTCGGCGGGTGCAGGTGCAGGGATAGGCGAGGCCGGCGGCGAGGAGTTGTTGCATGGCCGCGCGGTAGAGGGGGAGGCGGTCGGATTGGCGGAGCTCGGCGTCCCAGGTGAGGCCGAGCCAGTGGAGGTCTTCGCGCATGGCGGCGGAGAATTCGGGACGCGAACGCATGGGGTCGAGGTCTTCGTCGCGGAGATAGAGTTTGCCGTGCGCGGCGCGGGCGCGCTGGTGGGCGGTCCAGAAGGTGCGCGCATGGCCGAGGTGGAGCAGGCCAGTGGGCGATGGGGCGAGACGGCCGGTGTAGGGGGTGGGCATGGTCTTCGAGCTACTATCCCATGGTTGGGCTGATTCTTATCGTCGACGATCTTGATTTAATCAATTTTCATCCGCGACCATTGCTGCACGCGAGTTACTCGAGAGATAGCCGGAAGATACTCTCGCAGCTACAACGCACAGCGCCAGAAGGAATGGGACGAAGATGCGAACTTCCACCACAACGCCTACGGTAAACCACAGAGGCAGGTACAACAGCGATGCGATGATTGCCAGCAGATCAATCTCCCGAAGGTTGATACGAGAGGAGCGAAGCAGGAGCAATACATATAGGAACGGCGCGAGCGCCAGAAATAAGATGATCAGGTGATTACGGCTAAGGTTTTCGTGGAACACCAGAACTCTGCTTGAGTAAGGGAGGTGCGGGAAGCAAACGAATTGCAGGTATAGCTGCACGCAGCCTGCGACGAGCATCGTGCCCAGGCCACGAAAGAGATTGGCTGAATGTGAGCTGGGGTTGCGCAGGCTAATCAGGACAAGCGCAAGGCCTAGAACAAACGGAACGTCGGCTCGCACAAACGATTGAATGAGCGTGAAAAACAGCAAGGCAACGGTCCATCGGTGTCCAACACGCGAGATGCAGAAGAGAGAAAGCGCGAGGAACAACGCTGTCGGCAAGGTTTCGGGCCGCTGGCGAAATAAGATAAACGCGAAGGGAAACTGAATGAAAGCTAGAAACATCGCCAAGGAGACGATGCGATCTTTTGAAGCATCGAGCCCCTTCACCGCCAGGGAGTAGAACAGGAAGAGAGCCAGGAAACAGCAGGTGAACTGGATTAGAGCATCGCCGTAGGTTCCATCGTGGAGATGAAACAGGCGAATCAAAACACGCTGCGCGATCGGAATTGCGACACGATATGCTTCCGGCGCGGTGGACCCAAACGACGCGGTGGACCAAAACGATGCGGTGGGGGATGCGGTGCAGATGCCGCCGCATAGAGCCAGCCATCCCTGGCGGATAAGGCGAGTGAGGATGAGGGACACGAAGAGAATAAAGGTGCCTGCGAAGAGCCTCTCGCGTCTTAGATAGCCGATGTGAATAGCAAAGCCTCCGCTGGCGCAAATATAGAATAATTTATTGCCGCCGTTCACGGCGTGGAACACAATCTGTCGTGCGCTAACGTTTATATCGGCGCAGTACGCCGATCGCGCGAACTCAACGTCGCGATCGAGGACGCCTATATGCAACAGAAGGCAAGCGCGGGCAGCTTTTCGTTCGACGCGATCCGTGACTAGTTCTGTGCACAGGTGAATGCGGCTACATGTAGTCGAGGCCGTACTGGACGGGGATCTGGGTGAAGGCGATGCGGGTGGGGGCGAGGGAGCCGGTAAAGAATTTCTCCATGCGGAGGCGGACCGGGGCGCGAGTTGCAGAGAGGGGCGTTAGAAAAGGGTTGTGACGATTGGTATGCGCGGGTAGAGTGAAGGGATTAACACTATGAATGCCACACAACATTTCCATGCTCACGAGACCGCGCGGATGGATGTGCTGGACGGATTGCCGCTGGCGGGGTTTTGGCAGCGCGCGGTGGGATTCGGGATCGACAACCTGCTGCTGTTTTCGGTGTGGGTTTGCCTTGTCGCTGGATGGAAGTCCTTTATAAGTCATAAGCTGCATGGATCCACACGGCTCGAGTTTTCGTTCGACTGGCACGCGGGACCGAGCCTGTTTCTTCTGATTCTGTACTTCTCGCTGAGTACCTATTATGGAAATGGGCAGACGCTGGGCAAGCGGATCGCCGGGAGCCGGGTGGTGTCGCTGGTGCACGAGCGGCTGGGGTTGTGGCAGTGCGTGGAGCGGGTGCTGGGCTATGGGGTTGCGACCGCCGAGGGGATTGGGTTCGTACAGTACTTCTGGAGCACGAACCGGATGTGCGTGCAGGACCGGATGGCCGAGACGATTGTGGTGGACGTGAGGAAGAAGGCGACGCGGCTGGTGAAGGTGGAGGAAGCGGCGCCGGAGTTGGAGCCGGAGGCTGACCTACATGTAGTCGACGCCGTACTGGACGGGGATCTGGGTGAAGGCGATGCGGGTGGGGGCGGAGTCGCGGGCGGGGAGCATGCCGGCGAAGTGCAGCGTGGTGTGTCCGTACTTTAGATTGAGCTTGTCCATGGTGGCCGAGAGCTGGTTGCGGTTGCCTGGCTCCTCGAAGAGCGTGGTCTGTATGTCGGACTCGGGGATGAGGTTGCGCAGGGTGATGCCGACGAAGAAAGGCTTCTGGTGTTCGGGGCCGGTGGGGGATTGCTTCCAGCAGCCTTGCAGGGCTTCGAGGAGCGAAAGCGTGTCCTGGCAGGGACGGAAACGGGCCTCCATGCCCCAGCCGGTTTGGGTGAGGCCGCTGAGGTGCTTCTTGACCTTCTCGGCGTGGGCCGACTGCGCTGCCTGAGATTGCGTGAGGGCGTATTTGATGGTGACGGCGAGGGAGCCGGTGTGGAAGTGCTCCATGCGGAGGCGCATGGCGGCCTTGTGCAGGAGCTTGTGGGCGACGGCCCAGGCGCCTTCGGGAGAGCGGTGCTCGGGGGCGAGGACGTGGGAGTGGCCGAGGGACTTCTGGAGGTCGGCGGCGATGGGAGCGCCGTCGTCGCCGGTGTCTTCTGAGGTCGCTCCGCGGAGCCAGTGGTACATGCGGTCGCCCCAGACGGAGTCGAAGAGCTGGTGCATGGCGGGGCGGTCGAGGGCGAGGAGCTCGGGCATGGTGCGGATGCCCCTGGCGTTGAGACGGAGTTCGGTGCGCGCGCCGATGCCGGGGAGGTCGCGGAGTTCGAGGTGGGCGATGGCCCTTGGCAGTTGTGAGGGCAAGAGGCCGATCAGCCCGTCGGGCTTCTGCATGTCCGAGGCGATCTTGGCGAGATAGCGGTTGGGCGCCATGCCGATGGAGCAGCGAAGGGTTTCGCCGACGTCGTCCTTGATGGCCTGCTTGATGGCTAGCGAGATGCGGCGGGCGTTGGGCGGCTGGCGCTCGCGGCCGAGGAGCTGGCAGACCATCTCGTCGATGGAGGGGGTGTGGGCGACGGGGCAGACGCGGTCGACGGCTGCAACGATTTTGTGGGAGTATTCGGCGTACTGCGAGTGGTTGCCGTTGACGAGGATGATGTCGGGGCAGATGCGTCTGGCTTCGCTGACGCGGGTGCCGGTCCTGATGCCGAGGGCCTTGGCTTCGTAGCTGGCGGCGATGAGGGAGGTGGTGTCGGCCATGGTGGGAACGACGCCGGTGGGCTTGCCGCGGTACTCGGGATGAAGCTGCTGCTCGACGGACGCGAAGAAGCTGTTGAGGTCGACGTGGAGGAAGCCGAAGAGGTCGGCGGGCGGCGAGGTTGCGGACTGGGCGGCGGCTGACATGGGTGAGACCTGATGCGATTGTATTCGTCTTTTATTCGCTCATGCTACGGTTTTTAGACGGCGGCGGAGCTGTCGAGTTGGTGGATGCGATAGCGGACGTAGAGGAGGATGGCCGCATGCGCGAGGATCACAAGACCGGCTATCTGGAGGTGGGCACTGAGGGAGGGGTGGTCGTTGTGGACGATGATCCACCAGCCGATGGAGCCCGCTGGAAGCAGAAGCAGGATGGCGGTGATGAGGCCGGGATTGTAGGCGCGCAGGAGGATGGCGACGGCGACGTGGGCGAGCGCGTTGACGAGGGCGAGGTAGATCGCAATGAGGCCGAGGCTGGGATCGACGAAGCGGGCGAGGTAGAGCGCGGCGAGATCGACGAGCCAGACGCCGACAAGGTTGATGAAGACGACGGCGGGGGTGGTGAGAGCGTTGCGGCCGTGCGCCAGATGGTCGTTGACGAAGGTGCGGAAGCGGTCGTGATGGTGCTCCTCCACCTGATGGGCCATGTAGATGGGGAGCTGAAGAAAGACGACCAGAAGCGTGAGTGGCCAAGCGCGCCACAGAAGCGGAAGGATCGCCAGCAGAAACAGTCCGGCGGTCAAGCCTGCGTACGGCCAGTTGGTGTCGATCCACGTCCGGGCAGCGCGAGGCAGCATGGCCTACTGTATCGCAACGGAGGCCCGCAGCCACGGGACGTCAGGCCTCCGTTGGGTTTGAATCCGGGTTTGAAGCTGGGTTTGAAGCCGGGCTTGAGGCCGGGATTGGATTAAGGCGCTGGGGTTATTTGGCGGCGTCGACCTTGAGGGTGAAGTGCAGGTTGTTCGCGCTGTCGAAGGAACTGATCTCTTTGGACTTGGAGCGGGCGCCGTTGGACTCGGCCCAGAGCTCGTAGTCGGTGTTCTGGGAGAGCTCGCCGAAGCGGAAGTTGCCGCCGTCGTCGGCGATGTAGGTTTTGACGCCGTTGGAGCGGGAGTCCTTGAGGTAGACGACCGCGCCTGCGATGGCGACGCCGCTCTTGTTGACGACCTTGCCCTCGGCGATGCGCTCCTGGGGCCCGCGATTGACGGGGCCGTTCTGCTGATGGATCGGGGCGGCGACTGCGGGCGGCACGGCGGCAGCCAGTGCCAGCGACAGGGCCAATATGTTGAGCGCGGTGCGGCTACTCATCTTCTTCGTCATCCACATGCAGCGCAACATCTTCGTCATCGTAGCCTTCTGCATCGACAGCAGCTAGTTCCAGCGGGTCGCAGCAGACGACCTCGAGATCGGTCCCGCACTCATCGCACTGAACGATCTCGCCTTCTTCGATGTCGTCGACATCGATGTCCAAGGGATTGTCGCACTCTGGGCAGACGACTGACATACACGTTCTCCTCTGTTCCGGGCTTGAAGCCGATGTTGATATGTGGTGCAGACTACGCTATACCATGGTGCTGGCACCACGACCACCTTCCCTAGTTCTAGCGGGACAGTGGCGGCTCGTCAACCTTGAGATGCAAGGCGGCGCCAATACGGTGCACAACGCGGTAGGGAGGTTCGGATGAAGCGGATTTTGGGTGTGTGCGGATTGTTGCTGGGTGTAGCGGCGGGCGCGGGCGGACAGATGCAGGCGGCATCGGATCCACTGGCACCGCTGCCGGTGGATCCGGCGGTGAAGAGCGCGCTGGCGGGGATTTCGGCGGATCAGGTGAGGGCCGACGTCGAGAAGCTGGTGAGCTTTGGGACGCGGAATACGCTCTCGAGCATGGACACGGAGCTGCCGCCGGGGCAGGGAATCAATGCGGCTGCGGCGTGGATCGAGAGCGAGTTTCAGGGGATATCGGCGCAGTGCGGCGGGTGCCTGGAGGTGAAGCGCGATGAGTTTGTGGAGCCGGCGGCGACGGGGCCGCATGGACGCGTGCCGAGGCCGACGAAGCTGGTGAATGTGTATGCGATTCTGCATGGGACGGGCGGAGACAAAGCACCGTGGGTGCTGGTGACCGGGCACTATGATTCGCGCGCGACGGATGTGATGAACGACAAGCTGACGTCGCCGGGGGCCAATGACGATGCGAGCGGAGTGGCGGTGTCGATCGAGTCGGCGCGTGCGCTGAGCGGACTGCCCAAGGCGGGGGTGAAGCTCACGGGCACGATGGTGTTTGTGGCGGTGGCGGGCGAGGAGCAGGGGCTGTATGGGTCGAGGCACCTGGCGCAGCTGGCGAAGGCGGAGGGGTGGCCGCTGGAGGCGGTGCTGAACAATGACATCGTCGGCGGGGATACGACGCCGGGCGAGAGCGGGCAGGACAAGGATGCGGTGCGGGTGTTCAGCGAGAGCGTGCCGGCGACGGCGACGCCCGAGCAGCAGCAGATGATGCTGGGACTGGGCGCGGAGAACGATTCGCCTTCGCGGGAGCTGGCGCGGCAGATTGCGGAGCTTGCGCCGTCGTACTTCAAGCCGGCCACGGAACCACCGCCCGCGATGAAGGGTGGGATGATGCAGGGCGGGGCGATGCAGGGCGGGGCGATGTGCCCAATGATGAAGGATGGGGCGATGAAGNNTGAAGGATGGGGCGATGAAGGACGGAGCGATGAAGGATGGGGCGATGAAGGATGGGACGATGAAGGATGGGACGATGTGCCCGATGATGAAGGATGGGACGATGAAGGATGGGGCGATGAAGGACGGAATGTCGTGCCCGATGATGAAGGGTGGGATGATGTGTCCGATGATGCAGAAGACGGCGTTTCACCCCGTGCTGGTGCTGCGGCGGGACCGGTATCTGCGCGGCGGCGATCACAGCAGCTTCAATGCGGAGGGGTTTGCGGCGGTGCGGTTTACGGAGTGGCGGGAGAACTTCGATCATCAGCACCAGACGCTGCGCACGGAGAGCGGCGTGGAGTTTGGCGACCTGCTGAAGTTTGTCGACTTCAACTACGTGGTGAAGGTGGCGCGGCTGAATGCGCTGACGCTGGCGTCGCTGGCGGCTGCGCCGAGCGAGCCGCAGGATGTGCGCATCCTGACCAAGGCGCTGGATAATAACAGCGAGCTGACGTGGGATGCGGCGGCGTTTGCGCCGGTGGGCACGACGTATGAGGTGGTGTGGCGCGATACGGATGCGGCGCAGTGGACACACAGCCAAAGCGCGGGCAGCGAGACGCATCTAAAGCTGGATGTGAGTAAAGACAACGTGCTGTTTGGCGTGCGGGCGGTGAGTGCTGCGGGTGACCGGTCGCTGCCAGTTCCGCCGCTGCCGGCGCGGTAGCTGAGTACGAATTCAGGGGTGAGACGTTTCGATGGCATTTCGATCCAATAGCCCGATTTCGCTGGTGTTTCCTCCGTTTCGCGGTGTGACGCGGCGCATCATCCTGATTGCGCTGTGCGCTTATCTGGGCCTGGCGGCCATAGGACTGTTCTCGCCGGACCTTGAGGGGGTGCTGCGTGGTCCGCTGGTGCTGTCGGGTAAGGCGCTGCATCCGCTGATCTGGCAGTTTGTGACCTATCCGTTCGTGGGGGAGGGGCTGCTCAGCGTGGCGTTTGCGATGCTGTCGATCTGGTTCTTCGGGTCGGCGCTGGAGGACGAGCGCGGGTCGCTGTGGATGACCGAGTACTTCCTGACGGCGACGATCGGCGGCGGAGTGGTTGCGTCGCTGTTGAGCAGGGCCGCGGAAGGACATATTCCGGGCCTTGGGATGGGATTTGCGACCGCCGGATTGTGGCCAGCGGTGCTCGCGGTGCTGGTGGCGTATGCACGGTTTCATGCGGAAGATCAGATTAATTTCAGCTTCCTGTTTACGATCAAGGCGAAGTATATTGCGGCGATTTATGTGCTGTTTTATCTGGCATTGGCACTGATTGGCGGGGACCGGTTTGGCGCCCTTGTAGCGCTGTGCAATGCGTTGGCGGGCTACGGGTTTCTGCGGCTGGCGCCGCGGCGTGGGTTTCGCGTGGGCGTGTCGGAGCGGTGGTTCGCGCTGCGGAACTTGTACTACCGGGCGAAGCGCAGGCGCGCGGCGAAGAAGTTTACGGTGTACATGCGCAAGCAGGGTAAGGATGTGAGCCTCGATGAGGATGGGCGCTATGTGGATCCGGAGGGCAAGCCGAGAGATCCGAATGGGCATGATCCAAACGACAAGCGGTGGATGAATTAGAGCATCCTCTGCGGTGTGGAGGCAGTCCAATTTTGTTGTAGAGGAGAGCACATGCAGACACGCAGTTTGGGCAAGACGGATCTGGCGATCGTTCCGGTGGTCTTTGGTGGGAATGTCTTTGGATGGACAGCCGATGAGGCGAGGTCGTTTGAGCTGCTGGATGCGTTTGTGGATCGCGGGTTCAATGCGGTCGATACGGCGGATGTGTACTCGACGTGGCTGCCGGGGCATCAGGGCGGGGAGTCGGAGACGATCATCGGGAAGTGGCTGGCCCGGAGTCGTAATGGGAGTGGCAAGCGCGACAAGGTTGTGCTGCTGACCAAGGTCGGCATGGAGATGAAGTCGGGTGGGAAGGGACTGTCGAGGAAGTACATTCTCGAAGAGGTTGAGCAGTCGCTGAAGCGGTTGCAGACGGACTATATCGATCTGTATCAGTCGCACACGGATGATCAGAGTGTGCCGCTGGAGGAGACGCTGGAGGCATATGCGCAGCTGATCGATGCGGGGAAGGTGCGGTATATCGGCGCGTCGAATTACAAGGGCGCGCGGCTGGCGGAGGCGATCGACCTGGCGGAGCGGAAGAAGCTGCCGGCGTACCAGACGCTGCAGCCGGAGTACAACCTGCATGATCGTCAGGACTACGAGCAGGACCTTGCGCCGGTCGCGGCGAAGTATGGGCTGGGCGTGATTCCGTATTTTTCGCTGGCGTCGGGATTTTTGACGGGCAAGTACCAGAGCCTCGAGGATGCGAAGGGTAAGAAGCGTGAGTCCCGCGTGCAGAAGTATTTTGATGAGCGCGGGATGAAGATTCTGAAGGCGCTAAAGCAGGTGTCGACGGAGACGGGCGCGGAGCAGGCGGCGGTGTCGTTGGCGTGGTTGCTGGCGCAGCCGACAATTACGGCTCCGATTGCGAGCGCGACGAGCACGCAGCAGATGGAGGCGCTGTTCGCGGCGGTGGAGTTGAAGTTGACGGCGCAGCAGGTGGCGCTGCTGACGGACGCGAGCGCGTACTAGAGCAGCTTCCCCTGATGGGGCACATCGAAGCCACAGGTTTCAATGCTATTTTTTCCCAGGGAAAATGGCACTCTCCTAGCTCGTCCGGTTCGCAGTAGCAGGGAATTCGGAGTAGCAGGGAAACTGCTCTACAGCGGGATGGGGTCGGGTTTTGCTTTGTTCGTTGGCCAGCCGAATAGAGCGGTGAGGCAGGCGATGACCAGGAGGGTCGCGGTGAGGGCGGCGCAGCCTGGCCATCCGGCGTGACGCCATGCGATGCCGGGGAGCAGGCCACCGAAGGTGCCCCCGATGTAGTAGCTGCAGATGTACAGGCCAGCGGCGGAGACGCGGCTGCCGGCGGGTGCGGCGTCGCGGAGAAAGCTGTTGGCGCAGGTCTGTGCGATGAAGACTCCGGAGCTGGTGATGGCGAGGCCGAGAGCGACGAAGGCGAGGACGTGGATCAGCGTGACGGCGAGCCCGGTGAGGCACAAACAGATGGCGGCAACCATGCCGTGGCGAAGGCCAATGCGCGCCAGCACTGTTCCTGCGGCCAACGTGGCTGCGAGACCGACGAGATAGACCGCGAAGAGATAGCTGATCTCGGACGTGGAGAGGTGGAAGGGCGCTGCGCTGAGGTAGAAGGTGACGAAGCTGAAGACCGAGACCAGCGTGAAGAGCATGCAGAAGCCGATGGCGAAGGTGGCGAGCAGGCGCGGGTTGCGAAGGTTGGCGAGCACGGGCGCGAAGCGCGAGGCGTGAGGTGCGTGGCCGGCGTGAGGGCGGGCTCGCGGCAGAAGGCGGTACGTTGCCACTGCGCCGCAGAGGCCTGCGGTTCCGAGGACGAAGAAGACGGAGCGCCAGCCGAAGTGTGCGGCGATGGTGCCGCCGAGCAGACGGCCCATGAAGCCGCCGAATACGGTGCCGGCGACGTAGATGCTCATGACGCGGGGAACGAGGAGGGCGGGCCACTCCTCGGTGATGTAGGCGATGGTGATGGTGAAGATGCCGGGGGTGAGGAGGCCCTGCAAGAGGCGCCAGAAGGCCAGCGTGGTGAGGCCGGTGGCGGTGGAGGTCAGGAGCGTGCAGATCGCGAGCAGGGCCATGCAGAGGACGATCGTGCGCTTGCGGTTGAGTCGTTCGCCGAAGGTGGCGAGCAGTGCGGCGGAGATGGCGACGCCGAGGGTGGAGGAGCTGATGGTGAGGCCGACATGGGTCTCGGATGCGTGGAAGACCTGCGAGAACAGCGGCAGGAGCGGCTGCACGCAGTAGAGATCGAGGAAGGCGAAGGTGCCGCAGAGGAAGACGGCGAGGAGCGGTGTGTAGGGCTTGAGGCCGTCGCGTGCCTGGGTGGCGGGTGGGTTAGGCGAGATGGCGACGGTCGGCATGGAGGTTGGATGTTTGCGGTCGGGGAAGGGCGCGGTGGTGGAGAGTTCGTTGATGGTCGGTGGACGGTTAGCGAGCGGATGGCCACCGTTTACAGGATCTGGTTGAGCTCCAGGCGCTCTCCAGCGGGACCGAGACGTTGTTCCTGGCAGGCTGCTGTGGCTGGATGCGGTGGATGTCGATCGCCAGGCTCACGCGAGCATTCTATTGGCTGGCCGGTGGGGCTGGGCGCGAGAGGCAATGCAAGAGGATGGCCGAGCCGAGCATGGGAACACCGAGGAAGAGCAGGCTTGCGCTAATGATTCCGGTCATTTCATCCGGGGTTCCGTGGCCCACGGAGAGCGTCATTGCCAGATTTATGACTGCGCCGCCAAACAGCAGCCCACTGGTGAGACGAGGCTTCCATAGCCCGAGCAGGAGCAGGGGCAGAAAGACGATGGTCAGCGTTTGGACGGTGATGCCCGCGACCTTCAACTGCCAACTTTGCCAGACGGCAGCGGAGAAGATGTGGAGGCCCAGGGCGCAGAGAAGTCCGCTGTAGATGAGCAACGCTCCTACGAGAAACTTGCTCCAAATTGGCCACTTCGTGCGGTTGCGCATGGTGTCAGCTCCTGGTGACGGTCCGCAAGCTGAGTTCGCGGAGTTGCTGGTCGCTGACGGTGGTGGGGGCGTCGACCATGAGGTCGATGGCCTTGGCGGTCTTGGGGAAGGCGATGACTTCGCGCAGAGAGGATGCGCCGGCGAGGATCATCACGATGCGGTCGAGGCCGAGGGCGATGCCGCCGTGGGGAGGCGTTCCGTATTCGAGCGCATCGAGGAAGAAGCCGAAGCGGGTGTGGGCTTCTTCGTCGGACATGCCGAGGGAGCGGAAGATCTCGGACTGCACGTCTTTGCGGTGGATACGGATGGAGCCGGAGCCGAGTTCGGTGCCGTTGAGCACGATGTCATAGGCGAGGGCGCGGACGGCGCCCTTGTCGTTGACGAGGGCGCCGCTGGTGATGTCTTCCTCGTGCGGCGAGGTGAAGGGATGGTGCGCGGCGTCCCAGGTCTTAGTCTCCTCGTTCCACTCGTACATGGGGAAGTCGGTGACCCAGACGAATTTGAAGTCGGCGGCGGTTTTAGTCTGCTCGAAGAGCTTGTGCTTGTCGGCGAACTTCTTGGCTAGCTCGAGGCGGAGAGCTCCGACGCGCTTGTAGATCCACTGTGGATCGTAGTTCCACGACGATGGCGTTCCGGGCTTGGGCGTGATGACGACAGCGAGGTCTTCGGGGGTGAGCGTGGAGTTGCTGAAGAGGAGGAGCTCTGTGGAGAGCTTTGCGGAGATGGCCTCGGCGAGCGGCTGGAAGGCCGCGTTGGTGCGGAGACGTGCGACATCGAGGAGGTCGAGGCCGGAGTCGCCGAAGAAGGCGCGGATCTCCGAGAGGAGAGCCTTGCGCGCGGTTCCGCTGAGCTCGCCGACGCGCGGGATGGTGAAGCCGAGAACGGGAAGCGTGGGATCGATCTTGAGGGTGGTGCGAAGTTCCGGCGTCAGAACCTCGGAAAGATCGGCGATGGCGGGAAGGCGCATGTCGGGCTTGTCGATGCCGTAGCGGGTGATGGCCTGGTCGTAGGTCATCTGGAGGAAGGGCTGCTCGCTGAGGGTGATTCCTGCTGCGGAGAACGCCGCGCGGAGGAAGCCTTCGGCCACCGCAAAAATTGTGGACATCTGCGGGAAGCTGATCTCGAGATCGATCTGGGTGAACTCGGGCTGGCGATCGGCGCGGAGGTCTTCGTCGCGGAAGCAGCGGGCGATCTGGAAGTAGCGGTCGAAGCCGGAGATCATGAGGATCTGCTTGAAGATCTGGGGCGACTGCGGGAGCGCGTAGAAGTGGCCGGGGTGGACGCGGCTGGGGACGAGATAATCGCGTGCGCCTTCGGGGGTGGAGCGGGTCATGAAGGGGGTTTCGATCTCCAGGAAGCCCTGCTCGACGAGGTAGTTGCGGATGGCCATGGCGACGCGCGAGCGGACGGCGAAGTTGTGCTGCATCTCGGCGCGGCGCAGGTCGATGTAGCGGTACGTGAGGCGGACTTCCTCGTTGGCGATGGCGTCTTCGGCGGGCGAGAAGGGGGGTGTCTTCGCGTCGTTGAGCAGCAGCAGCGAGTGGGCGACGAGTTCGATCTCGCCGGTGGGCATGTTGGGGTTGACGAGACCTTCGCCGCGCTTGCGGAGGATGCCGGTGACGGCGATGACGTACTCGGGACGCGCGGCTTCGGCCTTGGCGTGGGCCTCGGGCGAAACCTCTTTGTCGAGCACGACCTGGGTTATTCCGGAGCGGTCGCGGAGGTCGAGGAAGATGAGATTGCCGTGGTCGCGGCGACGGTTGACCCAGCCCATCAGGGTGACGGTTTCGCCGGAGTTGGCGCTGCGCAGGTCGCCGCACATGTGCGTGCGTTGGAGGGTGCCTAGAAAGTCGAGAGTCACAATCTTTCTATTGTAGTTTGCCGCGGCGCTTGTACGAAGTTTGGGGGCTGGCTCCGAATCTATGCGAGAGTCTCTGCGAGTTTTGCGCGCGGCACCTTGGTTTGTTCGCCGGTGGCAAAGGTTTTGACGGTGAGGATGTTGGTGGCGGCTTCGTCTTCGCCGAGCAGGATGATGTGGCGGGCCAGGGTGTCGGCGATGTCGAAGGATTTGCGGAGCTTGAAGGTGCCGTCGCCGACTTCTACCGTGAGACCAGCGGCGCGGAGGTCGTGGGCCAGGGCGAGCGCGGCGGGGTTTTGGGCGGCGCCGAGGGGGGCGATGTAGGCGTCGAGCTTCTTTACCCACGTCCCTTCAGGACGTGGGGCACCCGGGTTGGCGGCCGCATCGGCTTCGGCCTGGGCTTGCAGGGTTAGGATGAGGCGGTCTTCGCCGATGGCGAAGCCGATGCCGGGGGCTTTGGGACCGCCTAGCATCTCCGATAGGCCGTCGTAGCGGCCGCCGCCGAGGAGCGCGTTCTGCGTGCCGAGGCCGGTGGTTACGGTGAACTCGAAGGTGGTGCGGNNAGTCGAGGCCGCGGACGAGGCGTGGGTTGAGGTGGTAGGGGACGTTGCAGGCGTCGAGCGCGGCCAGGACCTGGGCGAAGTGGTCGCGCGATTCGGGGCCGAGGTGGTCGGCGATTTTGGGGAGGGCGTTGATGAGGTCCTGGTCGGCCTCGTCCTTGGAGTCGAGGACGCGCAGAGGGTTGGTCTCGGCGCGGCGCTGGTTGTCGGGGCAGAGCTGGTCTTTGACCGGCGCGAGAGCTTCGCGGAGCGCGGCGTTGTAGCGGATGCGGTCTTCGGTGTTGCCGACGGAGTTGAGCTCGAGCTTCCAGTCGCGGACGCCGAGCTCGTTGAGCAGGGAGGCGAGCATCTCGAGGACTTCGGCGTCGCGGAGGGGGGAGTCGGAGCCGGAGCTTTGTGGGCCGAGGACCTCGGCGCCGATCTGCCAGAACTGGCGGTAGCGGCCGCGCTGGGGGCGCTCGCGGCGGAACTGCGGGCCGATGTAGTAGAGCTTCTGGAGCTGGCCGGTTTCGCCGAGCTTGTGCTCGATGTAGGCTCGGACTACGCCTGCGGTGGACTCGGGACGGAGGGTTAGGGATTGGGCCTTCTCGCTGGCGGCGCGGGCGCGGTCTTCCCAGGTGAACATCTCCTTGGAGACGATGTCGGTCTCTTCGCCGACGCCGCGGGCGAAGAGTTCAGTGGTTTCGAAGATGGGAGTGCGGATCTCGCCGAAGCCGTAGCGGGCAAAGAGGGAGCGGGCGGTGGATTCGACGTGGTTCCAGAGCGGGGTCTGGTCGGGGAGAAGATCGCGGGTGCCGCGGACGGCCTTGAGGGTGGGACGCGCCGGAGTCTTTGGGGACTTCGGCGCGGCTTGATTCTTGCTGTCGCTCATAGACTATCTAGTCTATCGAAGGAGCGGCTGCGGGCGGCTTTTTGCCCAGGTGTGAATTAGTCGGCGATGCCGGCGTCGGGGGGATCGATGCCCAGCGCCGTGGCGAGCGAGACGAGGTGGTCCTGCTCCTGGAGGAGGATGTCGCGGATGTGCTCGCCGAGGGCGAACTCGTTGAGCTCGTCGGCCTGCTTGACGCGGCGGCGGTAGTTGCGGATGGTCTGGACTTCGTTGTCGAGATCGAAGCGGAGCATGTCCTCGGGCTTCTGGCTGGTCTTGACGGGCTTGGCCGTGACTGCGGGCATGCCGCCGAGATAGTCGATCTGGTTGGCGATGATGATGGCGTGCGCGAGCTCTTCGGTGGCGTGGATTGCGAGCTCGGCGGCGATGTTCATGTAGGCCGCGCCTTTGAGGACCTGGGAGTAGTTGACGTAGCCGATGACGGCCTGGAATTCGCGCTGCAGGTCTTCGTTGAGGAGGTCGATCAGTTCCTTGCGGGTGATGGATTTATCCTTGTGTACCATGGTGGGGCGAGTCTCGCTTTCCGATATTTGGTCGCTACTGCGTGCCGCAATGTGAGATGCGTTCGGCACGGGAACAGTGGCCCGGTGGGGAGATGCGGCGCGGTGGAGCATCGTGGGAGAGCGTTTGCGGCATCAAACCAGGCAGGACGGCGTTTGCGCGGCTGTACGAGTACGGATTCGCGCTGATCGCCCAGAGAGAGGAAATATCTGATGAAAGCAATTTGTTTGGCAGTTCTTGCCGCGAGCTTTGCACTGCCTTTGGTAGCTGTAGCGCAGCAGCAGCAGGAGTCGACGACTACGACTACGGAGACCCCGACGCGGGAGACGCAGACGACGACTACGAATACAACAGAACCGATGACCCATTCAGACATGAAGGCGCAGAGGAAGGTTCACAAGCAGGAGGGCAAGGCTGCGAATGACCGTCTGAAGGCGCGGAAAGAGCACAACAAGGCCGTGAGGCATGAGAACAAGGCGGCCGACGCGGCGGGGCAGCCACAGTAGGAGCGGCGCTGGAGGGCGGGGTAGCTCCCGCCCTGCGCTCCGAAGGCTCCCGCCCTGCGCTTCGAAGGCTCCCGCCCTGGGCTCGGAATGAGGGCTGGAAGCGGAAGAGTGACGGCTAGGGGGTGGGCTCGGCGAGATAGGTGCGGATGTAGTCGAGGTAGTTGTTGGCGGAGATGTGGATGAGGTCGAGATCGGCGGCGGTGACGGTGCGGCGGATCTTGCCGGGGACTCCGGTGACGAGGCTGCCGGCAGGGATCTGGGTGCCCTCGGGGATGACGGCGCCGGCGGCGATGATGCTGCCCTTGCCGATGTGGGCTCCGTTGAGAACGACGGAGCCGATGCCGATGAGGACGTCGTCCTCGATGGTGCAGCCGTGGACGGTGGCGTTGTGGCCGATGGTGCAGCCGTCGCCGACGATGACAGGGTGGAGACCGCGCATGCCGTGGAGGACGGCACAGTCCTGAATGTTGGTGCGGGCGCCGACGCGGATGGTGTGGGTGTCGCCGCGGAGAACGGCGTTCATCCAGACGGAGGACTGGGCGCCGAGGTGGACGTCGCCGATGACTTGGGCGGAGATGTCGATGTAGGTGTCGTGGGCGATGGTGGGCGAGAGGCCGCGGTAGGGGCGGATCATGAATACAGTATAGCGGCGGGGTGGGGAGCGGCTGGGGCGTGGGGTCGCCGCGAATTTCGTGAGATTCGATCGATTTTGTGCGCGCTAACGGGTCAGGGTGGAATATGCTAGTTAGATAGCCGATTTGGCAGGTTTGGAGGTGTATTTCATCTTGGCAGAAGTTCGTGTTCAAGAAGGCGAGCCCTTGGAGAATGCTCTGCGCCGTTTCAAGCGTAAGGTGCAGACGGAAGACATTATCAAAGAGGTAAAACGCCACTCCTTTTACCTGAAACCAGGCGAAAAGAAACGCGTGAAGGAAGCACTCGCACGCAAGCGCAACCGCAAGAAGATTCGTAAAGAGCAGGATTAGTTCAGTTCCTAAGGAACAGGATTAACCCGGCGCGCGGAGCGAAAGCTGCTCCGGGCGAAGGAAAGAAAACCATCGACGGGGAGGAGCTGCTGATGTCGGCGTCTCCTCCCCATCTCACTCCGCTTGTTCTGATGGGACAGAGAACCTGCGGAACGTGAGGCGGGCCCGATAGCAGGCAAGACCAGGGTTTGAACGCAAGCCGGGCAAGAAGATAGAGAGCACCGGGCTGCGATTCATCCGTTATCCCGCACGATGGGAGAAGGCGCAATGCAATTTGTCGATCGGTTGCTGAAGTGCTCCGACTGTGGCAATGAGTTTGTGTTTACTGCCGGGGAACAGGTTTTCTTCTACGATAAACAATTCAAGAACGATCCCAAGCGATGCAAGCTGTGTAAGGCGAAGCGAGCCGGTCTAGGGCGTTCGTCGAACCCGAACGCGGTGGCGGCGCTGCCGTATTCGCGTACCGAGACTCGTGCAGAGTGTTCGGCGTGCGGGATCGAGACGACGGTGCCGTTCAAGCCGACGCAGGGCCGGCCTGTGCTGTGTCGCTCGTGCTTCCAGTTGAAGCGGGTGCCATCGGGTGTGGCGGCAGCGGCGAATCTGGACTCGCCTGCGGCCCAGGTTGCGGCGGCGGCGGCGGCGCTGGATGGGGGCTTTGACGCCGCGGCGACGGCGGTTGTTCCGCCATCCTCTTCCGCGGCGACGATGGAGATGATCGCCGAGGCGCCTGCGGCGATCATTGCGGAGGGCGACGGTTCGGCGGAGCTTATGGCCAGCGGCGCAGAGGATACCCCGGCATAGGGCTGCGTGCGCAGTGTGCTCGCAGCATAGTATATTCGCTGGATGCATCCGGCCTATACCAGTAAAGACGATGAACTTGTGCGGGCGCGACGAGCGCTTGGCGACCTTGAGTTGACCATCTGCAGCGACGGTACGTATCTGCTGGATGGCGGCGCGATGTTCGGCGTTGTGCCGAAGCCGCTGTGGCAGAAGAGAGCGCTGCCGGATGAAGACAACCGGATTCTGCTGGGGCTGAATACGGTGGTGGTGCGGACCGGTTCGGCGGTGGTGCTGATCGAGACCGGGATCGGGAATAAACAGCCAGCGAAGATGCGCGATTTTCACCAGAATCAGGAGCGGCTGCCAGCGTCGCTGGCGGCGGCGGGCGTGCGCGTGGAGGAGGTGACGCATGTGGTGAACACGCATCTGCACTTCGACCACTGCGGATGGAATACGACGCTCGATGCAGATGGAACGGTGCGACCGACGTTTCCGAATGCGCGGTACTTTGCTCCTGCTGGAGAGCTGGCCCATGGGCGGCTGCAGTTGGAGCGCGACCGCGTGAGCTACCTGTGGCCGAACTACGATCCGGTGATCGAGAGCGGGCAGTTGACGCTGATCGATCCGTTTGGCGTGGGTGGGTTTACGGCTGAGGATGAGCGGCTGCGGCCGGCGGATGGGAAGGTGCTGCCGCCGGTGCGGATTCAGACGAGCGTTGCGATCGTGCCCGGGGTGTCGGTGGAGGTGTTGCCGGGGCATACGGCGAGCATGCTGGGTGTGCATATCGAGGCGCGGTCCCATGGGGGAGCGACGGAACGGGCCTGCTATGTCAGCGACCTGGTGCCGACGCACAACCATCTCGATTCGACTTGGGTGATGGGATACGATCTTTATCCGCTGACGTGCATTGAGCAGCGGAAGCAGTTTTGGGCGCGGGCGATTCCGGAGCGGTGGCTGGTGCTGTTTACGCACGACCACCAGGTCCCGGCGGCGTATGTAGAGTGGAATGAGAAGGGTAAGCCGGTTGCGGTGCCCGAAGACTGAAGGGACAAGAGATGGCGGTTGGGACGGACAAGGCTGGTCAGGATACGTTTGCGCACTTCGATCCGGCGGCGATGCGGAAGGCCGATAGCTATAAGCTGCTGGCGTCGGTGATTCTGCCGCGGCCGATTGCGTGGGTGGTGTCGCGGGATGCGGCGGGCGGGGTGAATGCTGCGCCGTTCTCGTTCTTCAATATCCTTTCGGCGGACCCGCCGCTGGTGGCGATCGGCTTCTCTCCGGCGCCGGATCGCGAGGGGAAGGACACCCTTGCGAACATTCGGGAGCGGCGCGAGTTTGTCGTGAACCTGGTGCCGGAGGATCTGGCCGAGGCGATGAATGTGACCGCTACGAATGCGCCTCGGGGGGTAGATGAGACGCGGCTGGCGGGGCTGGAGCTGGAAAAGTGCGAGGTGGTGGATGTGCCGCGCATCGCGCGGTCGCCGGTGGCGCTGGAGTGCAAGCTGTTTGAGGTGATCGAGCCGGGTGGGTCGAGCACGATCGTGCTGGGGAAGATCGTGCAGGTGCATGTGCGGACGTCGGCGTTTTCGAACCTGGAGCGGCTGCATATCGATCCGGCGCAGCTGCGGCTGATCGGGAGAATGCACGGCGCGGGCGGGTACTGCACCACGCGCGATACGTTTACGATCGACCGGTTGAGCTGGCCGCTGGAGAAGAAGAGCTGATCGGCAACGCATAAAAGCCCCNNGGGGCTTTTATGCGTTGCCGATACTTGCGAGGTTAGGCGGGGACAGCTTCGGTCGCGATGATGGAGACGAAGCGGCCCTGCTGGCCCTTGTTCTGGAACTTGACGACGCCTGTGACCTTGGCGAAAAGGGTGTCGTCGGAGCCGCGGCCGACGTTGAGGCCGGGCTTATGGGGGGTTCCGCGCTGGCGGACGAGGATGCTGCCGCCGGTTACGGTTTCGCCGTCGCCGCGCTTGATGCCAAGTCGCTGGGCATTTGAGTCGCGGCCGTTTTTAGAGCTTCCTAGACCTTTTTTATGTGCCATTGTTCTGTCTCTTTCGTGCCGGACGGACCGGCGGAGCTTTTAGTCCCAGGGGCTAAAGCCCCATCGATTTCTTTGCCTGGTTGTCCGGGCTGAAGCCCGGACCTATCCAAAGCGTTTTGTTTGCCGGCGTCTTGCTTGCCAGCGAGTTACTCGGCGTCGGCGTGCTTGGCCTCGGTGTGCTTAGCTTCGACGTGCTTAGCTTCGGTATGCTTCGCTTCAGTGTGCTTGGCCGCGGTGTGCTTCACTGCGGTTTGCTTGGCTGCGTGGTGCTTGGCCGGGTGGTGCTTGGCTGCGGTGTCGTAGCTGAAGTTGCCGACGAAGATCTCTTTGATCTTGACTTCGACGAAGCTCTGGCGGTGGCCCTGGAGCTTCTTGTACTGCTTCTTGCGCTTGTAATGGAAGACGAGGAGTTTGTCGCCACGGCCTTCGCTGACGACCTCGGCGACGACCTTGGCGCCCGAGAGGTCGGACTCAAACTTGCCTTCGTTGAGGGAGACGGCGACGACTTCGGAGAACTCGATGGCGCCGTCGTTGTGCTCGGCCTTCTCGATGCGGACGGTGTCGCCTGGAGCGACACGGTATTGCTTACCACCGGTTTTGATGACTGCGTACATAGCTTGAAACCTCACGGCAGGGCGTGAAATGCCACACACTGCCTGTCTATTTTCTCTGCAAAGGAAATCTGCAAAATGTCTTTTCAGGAGGGACTTCCATCCCAGCGAGCAGGTGCGCTCGCCGGAAACCCTGGTTCTGCCCGGCCGGAGAGCGAGATAGCGAGGTGGACTACGTCTGCACTCGGCTACACTCGTCCAAGCCTGCAGAGGGAGAGTTCCCGCTGCATCGCCAAACTATAAGAGTTTACCGGGAAAGTGGGCCTCGGGTCAACCAGTGGCCGGGTACATCCTGGAAACGTCCTGGAAANNTCCTGGAAAGGAGTGATCGCTGTGCATAGAATGAACCTCGCTGCCTGGCCGCAGGGCCGCGCAGGCACAGGGAGGCATGCGACACTTGGGTGCGATGAACGCAATCAAGAGCTCTCCGACAATTCTGGTGCAACGCCTGGTGGCTTCGGCCCAAATGCCGCGCTATGCGCATAGCGGAGCGTATGGCGATCTGGCCGCGGACCTGTTTGCCGCCGAGGCGGCGACGCTGGCTCCGGCGGGACAGCCGGGTTGCACGCAGGCGGTGAGGACGGGGCTGGCGATGGAGCTGCCGTCGACCCATGGGGCGCTGGTGGAAGATCGCTCGGGGCTGGCGATGCGCGGGATTACGACGCTGGCGGGCGTGATCGACCCGGGATATCGCGGGGAGTTGAAGATCGTGCTGACGAATCTTTCCGCGGAGCCGCAGATGGTTGCGCCGGGACATCGCATTGCGCAGTTGCGGATCGTCGAGCGGATACAGGCGGTGTTCGAAGAGACGGATATGCTGGCCGAGACGCCGCGCGGGGTTGCGGGGTTTGGTTCGACCGGCGCGTGAGCGGCGACTGTGCGGGGTGCGCGCAGATTCACACGAAAACTCGAAGGTGAACGGCCAGGAGCTGATGCAGGTGTCGGCGAGCGATACGGACAGAAGTGTGTTGCTGAAGTAGCGCAGAAGCAGGAGAGCGGCGGGGCCGAAGGCGTTCCGCCGCTGGCAGCAGATAAAGTTCCTGGTTGAACTTTTAATCACAACGGGGCTGCACTCTATACTTAGGGGGATGCCCGAGGAACCATTCCACCCCACCGACGCTGAGCGAGAGGCAAGTCTCTCACCGGCGGCCGTAGCGGCGGGAAGCGCGGGATTGGAGCAGGTCGAGACCGCGGGGGGTAAGGGGCGCAGCGCGTTTCGCAGCGACCAGGTGTGGAGCTACTTCGGGCCGGCGTTCGTGGCGTCGGTTGCGTATATCGATCCGGGAAACTTTGCGACCAACATCCTGGGCGGCAGCCAGTTTGGCTATCGGCTGCTGTGGGTGCTGCTGTGGTCGAATGTGATGGCGATCGTGATTCAGTACCTGTCGGCGAAGCTGGGGATTGTGACCGGGCTGACGCTGCCGCAGAGCTGCAGGAAACACTTCCCGCGGCGGTCGACGATATTTTTATGGCTGTGCGCGGAGGTCTCAGCGGTTGCGACGGACATGGCGGAGTTCCTGGGCGCGGCGCTGGGGCTGTACCTGCTGATGGGGCCAATGCTGCTGGCGCATGGGTTTACGCTGACGGGCTCGTTGATGATTACGGCGTCGATTGCGACGGCGGCGGTGTTTGCGATTCTGGCGCTCGACCTGGCGGGGTTTCAATGGCTGGAGCGCGGCATCATGTTGTTCGTTGGCGTGATTGGTTTGAGCTACGGGTTTGAGGTGTTCCTGGTGCATCCGGACTGGCATCGGGCGTTCGTTGCGACGATTCTGCCGACGTTCGATATGCACAACTCCAGCACGCTGCGGGGGTCAGTGTATGCGGCCGTGGGAATGCTGGGTGCGACGGTGATGCCGCATGTGATCTATCTGCACTCGGCGCTGGTGCAGCCGCGGTTGGATGAGCTTTCACCGGACAGTGGACTGCCGAAGCCCGGAATTCTGAGCCAGTACCTGCGCTTTGAGCTGGTGGATGTGTTTGTCGCGATGAACGGTGCGTGGCTGATCAACTCCGCGATGATCGTGATGGCGGCGGTGGCGCTGTTCCAGGGGCCAGGCGTGTCGCCGACGATCCAGGATGCGTATCACACGCTGGGGCCGCTGCTGGGGCCGGGAGCGGCGGTGGTGTTTGCGGTGGCGCTGCTGTGCTCCGGGCTATCGAGTTCGACGGTGGGCGTGATGGCCGGCCAGGTGATCATCGAGGGGTTCCTGGATATCAAGTTTCCAATCTTTCTGCGGCGGATGATTACCGTGATTCCAGCGCTGGTGGTGATCGGAGTGGGATGGGATCCGCTGAAGATTCTGATTGGGTCCCAGGTGCTGCTGAGCTTTACGCTGCCAGCGGCGCTGATTCCGCTGCTGCTGCTGACCAATCGCAGGTCGGTGATGGGGAAGTTCTGCAGTGCACGGCGCATGCGGGTTGCGGGTTGGACCGTGGCGACCATTATTGTCACGTTGAATGCGGTGCTGCTGGTGCAGTTGGCGATGGGTTGAGAGAGGCCGTCTGCTGCAGGAAGAAGGGCTCGCCATGATGGCGAGCCCTGGTTTGTTGCAGCCGGGTTTGTGGCCTAGTGCTTCTTGTTCTCTTGTTGCTGGGCCGGTGCAGCGCGTGGTGCTGCTTGCTGACGTGGTGCTTGCTGCTGCTGAACGCGTTGTTGCTGCTGCTGGGG
>PLHC01000065.1 GCA_003138795.1 Granulicella sp.
GGGGTGAGGGGTGGGGGGAGAACCACGGTGCATAGTCCATGATAACGGGCAGCAAGGCATAGAGGCTAATGCGTAAGGAGTAGAGGGGTGTGATTGGTGGCTTACGCAGGTAAAATGGGCAGATGCGCGAAAGAGCAAGACGGAAGAGAGCGATCCAGGCCGCGGTAGCAGCCGGGGCAGAGGCTTTGGTGGTTACGCATGGGCCGGATGTGCGCTATCTGAGCGGGTTTACGGGGTCGAGTGGGGCGGTCGCGCTGGTTGGCGGACGGGCTGCGCTGTTCACGGACGGGCGGTATAGGACGCAGGCCAAGGCTGAGGCTGAAGGACTGCGGGTGGTGATCGACAAACCGGCGCCGGCGGTGCAGGCGGTGGAGTGGCTGGCGGCGGCGGGNNGCGGCGGGCGTGACGCGGTGTGCTTTTGACGCGGGGCAGACGACGGTGGCGGCGCTGGAGTCGATGAAAAAGGCGCTGCCAGGTGCGGTGCGGCGGAGTTTTCTGGTGGCGACGGACGGCTTGGTGGCGAGGATCCGGCAGGTGAAGGACGAGGATGAGATCGTGCTCATGCGCAAGGCTGCGGATCTGGGATGCAGGCTGTTCGAGGATGCTCTGGAGTACGTGTTTGCAGGAGCGACGGAGGCGGAGGTTGCGGCCCAGCTTGAGTTTAAGGCGCGGATGGCAGGGGCCGAGGCGATGAGCTTTGAGACAATCGTGGCGAGTGGAGAGCGGTCGGCACTGCCGCACGGTCGGGCGACGGGGGCAAAGCTGCCCAAGCGGGGCTTTGTGACGCTGGACTTTGGAGTGCTGCTGGAGGGGTACTGTTCGGACATGACGCGAACCGTGCATCTGGGCCGCGCGAGCGAGTATGAGTGGGACGTGTATCATTCGGTGCTGGAAGCACAGCAGGCGGCGGTCGCGGCGGTTGCGCCCGGAGTGCGCTGTGGTGAGGTAGATGAGGCAGCGCGATCGGTGCTGCGCAGGGCCGGGCTGGAGAAGGCGTTTTCGCACTCGACCGGGCATGGCGTTGGGTTGGAGATTCATGAGGGACCGAGGATTGCGGCGAAGCAGGAACAGATACTGGAGCCGGGGATGGTGATTACTATCGAGCCGGGAGCGTATCTTTCTAAGGAGCCTGGCTCAGACGCAATGGCGTTTGGGGTTCGGATTGAGGATATGGTGCTGGTGACCGAAAGCGGTGGTGAGGTGCTGA
This sequence comes from Granulicella sp., assembly GCA_003138795.1. GTDB lineage: Bacteria > Acidobacteriota > Terriglobia > Terriglobales > Acidobacteriaceae > Granulicella. The sequence continues at coordinate 1,208 of PLHC01000065.1, forward strand.
CGGCGGCTAGTCCAAAGGTTTGGATTGAGCTTTAGGCAGTAGATGTAGACAGAAAATCTCAGGAGTTGGAACGCATGGCACGCATGGAAGGCAAGGATTCGCAGGAGTTGAAGGAGTTGGTTGAGTTTCTGAAGGCCAACGGGATCGCCGAGTTCGAGATGGAGCGACCGGATCTGAAGGTTTCGCTGCGTTTCGCTGGGGAGGCTCCGGTGGCTGCGGCTACGGGAATCGATGCGGGACAGATGGCTGCGTTACTGGTGGCTGCACAGGGTGGCGGCGGTGGCGTTGCAGCGCCCGCAGCGGCTCCGGTCAGCCTTGCGGCGGCAGCAGCGCCTGAGGCTCCTGCGGTCGAGGTCGATCCGTATGCGGGTGCGCACATTGTGAAGTCGCCGATTGTGGGGACGTTTTACGATACGCCAGCGCCGGATGCAGAGCCGTATGTGAAGGTTGGCGACATGGTTTCGGTCGGCAAGGTGCTTTGTATCGTCGAGGCGATGAAGCTGATGAATGAGATCGAGAGCGATGCCGCAGGCCAGATCGTGCATGTATTCGTGAAGCGCGGGCAGCCAGTGGAGTATGGGCAGGCGCTGTTTGCGGTGAAGTAGGGATGATTTGCAGTGGGCAAGGAAAGCTTGTCCGCAGAGGCTAAAGGGCCAACGTTATCGGGTCGTTTCTGCCCGGGCTAAGGCCCGGGCCTATCTCAACAGCAACAGCAACGAGAAGAGAAAATACAGGGATCCTTCCACTTCACTCCGTTCAGCGTCAGATTCAACGTCAGGATGACGACGAAAGACGGTTGTGATGGCGGCGAAGGGTTGGCAAGGGTAAGGGCATTGCATGTTTCGTAAGGTATTGATTGCCAATCGCGGGGAGATTGCACTGCGCGTGATCAGCGCGTGCAAGGAGATGGGGATTCGCACGGTTGCGGTGTACTCGGAGGCCGACCGCAACAGTTTGCACGTACGGTTTGCGGATGAGGCGATCTGTATCGGTCCGCCGCAATCGAGGGACAGCTACCTGAATGTGCCGGCGGTGATCTCGGCTGCGGAGATTGCGGGCGCGGATGCGGTGCATCCGGGGTATGGCATGCTGAGCGAGAATGCGAACTTCGCGGAGGTCTGCCGCGCGTCGAATCTGAAGTTTATCGGGCCGCCGCCGGAGGTGACGCGGCTGATGGGCGAGAAGGCCACGGCGCGGCAGACGATGAAGAAGGCCAAGGTTCCGATTCTGCCTGGAAGCGATGGCGTGTTGGAGAACGAAGGCGCGGCGCTGGAGTGGGCCCAGAGCATTGGGTATCCGGTGATGCTGAAGGCGGTCGCGGGTGGCGGCGGTCGCGGGATGCGGATCTGCCGGAGCAGGCAGGAGCTGCCGGCGCTGTTTCAGCAGGCATCGCACGAGGCGCTGAATGCGTTCTCAAACGGCGCGCTGTATATGGAGAAGTTTATCGAGCGGCCGCGGCACATTGAGTTCCAGGTGCTGGCCGACGAGTATGGCCATGTGATGAGCCTGGGCGAACGCGAGTGCTCGATTCAGCGGCGCCATCAGAAGCTGATCGAAGAGGCTCCGAGCCTGCAGATTACGCCGAAGCAGCGCGAGGAGATGGGCAAGGTTATCAAGCGGTCGCTGAAGGACATTGGCTATTGGAACGCTGGGACGATCGAGTTCCTCATGGATGAAGACGGGTCGATCTACTTTATCGAGATGAATACGCGTATCCAGGTGGAGCACTGCGTGACCGAGATGGTCACGGGCGTCGATCTGGTGAAGGCGCAGCTTCGGATTGCGGCAGGCGAGAAGCTGATCGACATCGTGCCCAAGCAGCCGGAGATGATCGGGCATGCGATCGAATGCAGGATCAACGCGGAGCATCCGGAGAAGTTTACGCCGAGCCCGGGCAAGATTACGGTGTACAACGTGCCCGGCGGCAACGGCGTGCGCGTGGATACGGCGCAGTATGCGGAGGGCGTCGTGCCGCAGTACTACGACTCGCTGATTGCGAAGCTGATCTGCCACGGCAAGGACCGCGAGGAGGCGATGAACAAGATGCAGCGGGCGCTGAGCCAGTTCATCGTGCAGGGAATTCATACGTCGATTCCGCTGCATCAGCGGATCTTCGCGGATGAGGAGTTCCGGTCAGGGCAGTTCGATACGAAGTTTATGGAGCGGTTTCTGGAGCGCGAGAGAGAGGGCGCTTAGGCTGCAGCCTCCTGACGCCGTACGTTTGATCATTCGATGGGCCGATCGGCGTGAGTTGAAATCCCGTTTTCACCATGCGTTGTACAACGCTGGGTAGCGTAAACACAGAGATAAAGTGGGGCGTGGTGGTGAGGAACTCGTCGTAGGTCTCGGTATGCATCGGTAATCTTCCGCGTTCGAAGATTGGCACACCCTTGATCTCGGCGGGGGCTTCTGGGTCGTATACAAAGTACAACTGATCGCGTTGCGCAGCCGTACCGTACCACCAGAGCGGATAAAACCGGAAGGGTTCGACCGTCACGACTGGAAGTTGGGAGTTCACTCCGGCAAAGACGGGGAATACGACCGGACGGATCATGGCGTAGGCACGGCGTACATTGTTTGCGAAGATGAGGCCGCAAAGAAGAATCATCAGTCCGGAAACATCTTTGCGCCCCGGCATGAGTCTTGAAACACTGAAGGCTCCGAGGATGGCTAGCCCTGCGATGGTGCCGATTGCATAGCGGCAATCGTACCGATTGTTGATCGGCATCAAAATGATCGCGGTCAAGGGGATGAGCAGCGCGGCACCAATGCCGGCAGCTATTTCGTGCTCTGGGATGGGAGCGGCGGGGAAGTTCAGCTTAGGAAGCACAGGCATACCGCGCAGCTTTCGCCGAGCGGCGACATACAACGGCACGGTCAGAAGCAGCAGCGAAGGCCCGAGGATCTGGTTCATGGACGTCGCTATCATTGAAACCCAATGCAGCGCGAACGGGAGAGACAGTCTGTTCACTCCCATAGCATGAAGGTAAGACAGGCCTTGCTGGCTGCGGCGCATCATCGGAACAGTCAGAGTCAGGATGGGGAGGGCGATGAGAAAGGTTGCGTACAGTGTCAAATCGAGGTGGCGCGTGCGATGCAAGCGCCATATTTCCCCACAGAGGATCGGAAAGCCGAGCTGAACAATGCCAAGGTGTTGTGTCAGCATGGCGCCGGCGATCGCTACAGTCAAACCAAACAGTGCCCAACCGCGTTGGCTCTCTCGTTCTGCCGCCCTCTGCCAGCATAGGAGCGCGAGAGTCGTGAAAGCTAATAATAGAGCGTAGGGACGCGCTTCGTAGGAGTACCTCCAACCTGCCTCACTGGCCAAGAGGGACATGCCCAGATAGGCAGCGGATACACCGCAGCGACGCCGAAGGAAGAGATAGATGAAGAGGCAGGCGGCGGCAAAGGCGAAGATGGAAGGAATTCTTCCGGCGACATTGGTCGGACCGAAGAGGTGAATCATCCCGCGTATTAAGAGATCCATCAGAGGAGGGCTTGCGTCTGCGGGCATGGCGCTGGCAAAGCTATGCAGATTTGGCTGGCTCGCGATCATCATCGCAAGAATCTCGTCGAACCCATAGGGGCGGTAATAACTGAGAAATAATGAGAAGCTCGACATCACCAGAATCCAGATTGCGAAACATGCAGCTTCCTTGCGTTCGAGAATCCTGCAGAGGGCGGCTCCTAAAGCGCCAAGCCTGGAGGTAGGAAAGACTTGGCGCCGGTCTGTAGAATCTGGAATAGCTCTAGGCATGAGTTGATTTTCGCATGGGGTGTTGAGAGCTTAGACGAGGCAATCATCGTTAGATTGAACAAAACCGTTGCATTTCCGAGGTTCTATCCGATCCTCGACAAGGCAACGCTGGATGCGCGTGGAATCAGCGTGAGCAGCGTTGCGGAGGAGATGGCGCGCGCGGGAGTGCGCGTGCTGCAGTATCGCGACAAGCTGGGGTCGCCCGAGGAGGTGCTGCGGGGTTCGGCTGTGATCTCCGAGGTGTTTGCGGATAGGTATTGCGTGCTGATCCTGAATGACCGCCCGGACCTGGCGCTGCTGGCGGGATGGCCTGGCGTGCATGTGGGGCACGAGGACATGAATCCGTGCGATGCGCGCAAGGTGATGGGCGCTGGCGCAATTATCGGAGTTTCGACGCATAGTGACGAGCAGATGATTGCAGCGGATGCGGGTTGTGCGGATTATGTGGCAGTGGGGCCGGTGTTTCGGACGTCGTCGAAGGCGGATGCGGAGCCGGTGGTGGGGCTCGAGGGTGTGCGGCGGGCGCGTGCTCTGACGAAGAAGCCGCTGGTGGCGATCGGTGGAATTACACGCGAGAATGCGCGCAGCGTGCTCGATGCGGGCGCGGATTCGGTGGCAGTGATCGGTGGGTTGCTGGTGAAGGGCGAGCAGCCGGGGAAGGTCGCGAAAGACTTTCTCGAAATTTTGGGATAGCTTGAGGGGAACACAGACAGTCCGGTTGAAAAGGGGTGAGCGGTAGTGGTGACTTCAAGACCTTCTGGGTCCTTCGACTCCGGAACTCGCGGTGAGGCTGCGAGTTCCTCCGCTCAGGATGACAGCGTGGTGGGGGCAGGCGCGAGCGGTTCGGCGCCGAAGTTTGTGCAGGGCATGGGGCTGTTTTCCGCGACGGCGATTGTGATGGGCTCGATGATTGGGTCGGGCATATTCATCGTGCCGGCGGATATGAGCCGCGTGCTGGGGTCGCCGGCGCTGCTGATTGCGGCGTGGCTGGTGACCGCGGCGATGACCATCATNNTATCTGCGCGAGGCGCTGGGGCCGATCTGGGGATTTCTGTACGGGTGGACGCTGTTTCTGGTGATCCAGACGGGGACGATCGCGGCGGTGGGCGTGGCGTTCGGAAAGTTTCTCGGCGTGTTTTTCCCGAGTGTGAGTGCGAGCCACTGGCTGTGGCACATCGGGCATGTTCCGGCATGGCACGTGGGGCCGATGGTGCTCGGCAATATGGACATTGGGCTGAACACTGCGAATCTTGCGGCGATTTGTATCATTACGCTGCTGACGCTGAGTAACACGCGCGGCGTGAAGCTGGGTGCGGCGGTGCAGGATGTGTTTACCAGCGCGAAGGTGCTGGCGCTGCTGGGTATCGTTGGGGTGGGGCTGGTGGCGAAGAATGCTGTCGCCATTGCGGCTAATTTTGGTGCGGGCTGGCATGCATTTTTTGCGAATGCGGGGTGGCATACGCAGCATGCGGTGCAGGTGGGCATGGGTGGGCCGACTGCGTATGTCGGGATCTTCACCGTGATTGCGGTGGTGCAGGTGGGGAGCTTGTTCAGCGCCGATGCGTGGAACAATGTGACGTTTACGGCGGGCGAGATTCGGAATCCGAAGCGGAATCTGCCGCTGAGCCTGGCGTTGGGAACGGGCGTGGTGTTGTTGCTGTATGTGCTCTGCAACTTTGTGTATTTGAGTGTGCTGCCGATGGTGGGAGCTTCCAATGCGGCCAGCCTTGCTGGCCGAGGGATTCAATACGCGACGGAGGACAGGGTAGCGACGGCGGTGATGCAGTCGGCGTTTGCTGGATTGGGTGCGAAGCTGATGGCGGCGGCGATCCTGGTGTCGACGTTTGGGTGCGTGAACGGGATGCTGCTTGCGGGAGCTCGCGTGTACTATGCGATGAGCCGCGATGGGTTGTTCTTTGAGAGCGCGGGCCGGTTGAGCCGGAGGTCTTCAGCGCCGGTGAACTCGCTGTGGATGCAGTGGGCGTGGACCTGCCTGCTCTGCCTGAGCGGGAGCTATGGGCAACTGCTGGACTATGTGATCTTCGCGGTGCTGGTGTTTTATGTCCTGACGATTGTGGGGCTTTTCGTGCTGCGAAAGAAACGGCCGGATGCGGCGCGGCCGTATAAGGCGTTTGGGTATCCGGTGCTGCCGGCGCTGTACGTCGTAATGGCGGTGTGGATTTGTGGTGTACTGTTGCGATACAAGCCTCAGTACACGTGGCCAGGGTTAATTCTGGTGTTGCTCGGTGTGCCGGTGTACCTGGTGTGGACGAGACGAAGCAGCGTGGAGCAACGCGTCCAGTAGAAAAAAGCGAATCGAGAAATGAGGAGAACAAGAACGAATGGCGAATCTGCTGGCGATTAAGCCGCTATCCATGTTGTTGAAAGAATCCGAGAACGAAGGAGGGGTCGGACTCAAACGTGTTCTGGGGCCGCTGAACCTGATCACGCTGGGAATCGGCGCGATCATCGGCGCGGGCATCTTCGTACTGACTGGCCAGGCCGCCGCAAAGCATGCCGGGCCGGCCGTGGTGTTGAGCTTCGTTGTGGCGGGTATCACGTGCGCGTTTGCCGGTCTCTGCTATGCGGAGTTCGCTTCGCTGATCCCGATTGCGGGATCGGCATATACCTATGGCTATGCGACGCTGGGCGAGTTTGTCGCCTGGATTATCGGCTGGGACCTGGTGCTGGAGTATGCTTTCGGCGCTGCAACGGTGGCGTCCGGATGGAGCGGCTACCTGGTAGGACTTTTGCAGGACTTTCACATCCATCTTCCGCCGCAGCTGACTACGACGCCGGGCAACGTGCTTTATCTTTACCACGATCGATGGCAACCGCTTGCCGCCCTGCCGGCAGGCCTTAGCGCGAACGCGCTGCCGCATGTGGCGGGCGTATTCAACCTCGTGGCCTTTGTTGCGATTCTCGCCATCACGGCAGTTCTGGTCATCGGGATCGAGGAGTCGGCGAATTTGAACTCGGCGATTGTGATCGTCAAGTTGATGGTCGTCGGAATCTTCCTGTTCCTGGGCATCGGCTTCCTTCTGCACCACCCCGACATTGCGCGGGCAAACTGGCATCCGTTCATTCCGAAGAGCCAGGGGCCGGGAGCTTTCGGCTTCGGCGGAATCACGGCTGGAGCGGCGTCGATCTTCTTCGCGTATATCGGGTTCGATGCGGTGTCCACGGCGGCGCAGGAGGCAAAGAATCCTCAGCGCGATATGCCGATCGGGATTCTTGGATCGCTGGTGATCTGCACGGTTCTGTACATCCTGGTGTCGGGCGTGCTGACGGGCCTGGTGAACTACCACGCGCTGAACGTCGCGGACCCGGTTGCGGTGGGCATCGATGCGACGGGCGTTCGCTGGGGTTCGATCCTGGTGAAGATCGGAGCGGTGTTTGGGCTCGGAACGGTGATGCTGGTGATGCTGCTTGGGCAGTCGCGGGTGTTCTTCTCGATGTCCAAAGACGGTCTGCTGTGGAAGTGGGCCAGCGCGATTCATCCGAAGTTCCGGACGCCCTGGATCTCCAATATCGTCGTTGGAGTGATTGTGGCGTTTATGCCGGCGGTTCTTCCGATCGACAAGCTGAGTGAACTGGTCAATATGGGCACGCTGCTCGCGTTTGGGATCGTGTGCGCGGGGGTGTGGATTCTGCGCCGCCGCAATCCGACTCTGCACAGGCCGTTCAAGACGCCGCTGGTCCCGCTGGTGCCGATCCTCGGCATTCTCAGCGCGCTTTACCTCATCTGGACGCTGCCAGCGATTACGAAGATCGTGGTTGTGGTGTGGCTGCTGATCGGTTTGATCATCTACTTCACCTACAGCGTGAAGCACAGCAAGGTGCAGAAGTTGCCGAAGGCTGCGCAGGAGCCGCTGATCGAGCCCGGGGTGTAGCTAGCTCGGGGTATAGCCCGGCGGAGGCTTGTAGATACGCTGATCCGAAGCTAGATTCCGGAGGGCAATGGAGTGGCAGGAGAGCTCGGCGCAACTGGCGTCGGGCTCTCCTGCGTTGTGGGTGAGGGGGTCTGCTGCTTCACGGATGCAGGGGTCTTCGGCTTTGCGAGAGCGGGAATCTCCTGTTCGGTCAGCGTGCTGTGGCTGGATTTATGGACGTGGGCTGTTCCTGGGGGAGCGGGGACGGGCAGCAGTGCGGAGTTGATGCTCGCGGGGTCGTCGCGGAGTTTGAGGAAGAGCGTTGCGGCTGCGGGGTGAGGTACGGTGAGGCTGGTGCCCGTGTAGCCGTCGAGAACAGGCACTGGATCAGAGAACTTCGGATTGGTAGCGATCGCCTGGAGCAGGAAGAAGTTGAAGCCGGTGACGGTGCAGGACTGCGTGGCGTCCGCGGGACACTGGAGCTGCGAGAACGCGGGCAGGCGGACGAGGGTGACCAGCGGCAGCCAGTCGCTGGCGGGCGAGGTGAGGTCGTCGTCTGTGGGAGCGTCGCTCACCAGTTCGTTTGGCGGGGCAGGTGCTTCGGTCCGTGTGTCGGGCTCGGGCTGAGAGTTGCGGGCGTTGCGGCGGTGGGCGAGGACAGGGAAGATCGCGCGCAGACGGAGGGCTCCAAAGGCGCTGGGGCCAAAGGAACGCAGGGGATCGAGGGTTGCAACAACCGTGTGTGGGTCCTGCAGGAGCAGGCCGCCAGAGGGCGCGAGGGTGAGGATGGTCCGGAGGGTTCCGTCGAGGGTCTCGATCTCGATCTGGCCGTTACGCGGGAAGGGAATGGGGCTCTTGAGGGTAAAGGTGAGGAGCGAGGTGAGTGGGAGGTCGTCTGAGTTGGACAGGACGATGTCGGTGGTCGACGTGGGGATGGCTGACTTGCGCAGCAGGGTGATGACCGGGCGCGCCGAGGAGACGGCGACCGGCAGCGAGAGGGAACGGCCGTCGCGGAGGGAGATTTCGGCGGTGAGGTGGTCGTTGACGTGGGTTGGAGGCGCGGGTGCATTGGCCGGGAGAGCGAAGTGGAGTGTTCCGGACAAAGAGGTGTCGGCGGTCAGGGTGTCGTAGGAGGCGTCGGGGGCGGGTGAAAAGACCAGATCGCCGAGGGTGAGCTTGTCGATCTCGCCGAGCCGCGTGCCGTTGAGCACAAGGGTCTTGTCGCCAGCGTGGATTTCGATGGAGGTGACCCTGGCGGGCTCGGAGAAGGTGCGTGCGGAGACCTCGTCGGCCTTTGGCTGGTCATACTGCTGAATGGCGAGGTGAAGGTCGCCGGGCGTCAGGTCGTGCTCGAGCGGAAGCGTAAGAGCGATGCGGTTGGGTAGGTTGGGCCTGGGATCGGGCTTGAACGGAATTGTGACCTCGCCGTCAAATCCGCTGGGATGGGCGGTGATGGTATGGACGCAGGCAGAACCGGTGGAGGTCAGCAAGAGCTCCGCGGCGTGGCCGGCGATGGGGCCATTCGGGGCATCGTCGGAGTTCGGGACAATGGTCCAGTCGGAGCCGGGAAGCTGCTGGAGCTGGACGGTTGGGCCAGTGTAGGCGTCGAATCCCCAACGTCCATGGATGGTTCCGGTGAGCAGGACGGGCTCGGGCTGCGGCTTGGCAAGGGGGGATTTAAGGAACGCTGTGCCGGGGTTAGCGAAGGGGTTGGGCTCCACGGCCTCAGCGGAGGCTGGCTTCAGCAGGGTTGGATCGCGAAGCAGAAGGTGGCGCTGCTGGTCCTTCTGGAGGACAAGGCCACCGAGATAGGCGTCGGGGATGAGGGGAATGTCGGCCTCGGCGGGCGCGCCGGGAGGCGTATTCAGGTGCAGGACCAGATCGTGGGCGAAGTCGGTGGAGAAGACCAGGGGCGCGCCTTCGATGGGGAGCACGACAGAGGGCTTGATGAGGCATGCGACTTCTTTGGCGTCGGCGGGGCGCAGCGGTGGCGGAACGGCGGCCTGTACCGACGGTAGAGCAATGACCAGGACGGATTTTGGATTATGGAAGGACGGCGGAGCGTTGAGGCGCAGGTTCATGGACTCGGCCTGCGGGAAGCTGATGGCGGGGATGTACTGATATTGGGCGGTGTGGAGGTTGCCCATGATGCGGACGACGTCGACGATGGCGCCGACGTAGGCGGAGTAGACACCTGCGCCGGCGGCGCCGGTGTAGCTAGCCTGGGAGATGAGATCCGAGGTGGGGCCGCTGAGCGCATCGATGATGGTCTGGCCGTGACCGTCGTCGAGGACGGTCTGCGAACCGGTTTGGGTGAGGCAGGTGAACTGGGTGTCGATGGGCTGTTTGAAGCAGTCGCCGTTGGGCTTGAGAGCGAGAGTTCGGGCGAGCAGATCGGAGTGCTTTTGCAGCTCGGCGGGGTCAGAGGGGGGAACGCGGCGGATGGAGGCGACGTACTTCTCGATGCGGGCTTCTTCGAAGCCGGCCTCGATGAGGTCCTGGGAGGCGCGGACAAAGGCTCCGGGACGGCCGCGGACAGCCGAGCGGAGAGTGGAGAAGTCGCCGCCGGTCTCCGGGGCCATGAAGAGCAGGGCCTGCTGGGCTTCGGCCGGGACGGTGACGAAGGTTCCTTCTTCGCGAACCTTCGGATCCCAGGTTTCAATGCGGGAGAACCAGCTGTCGGGCGGGGGGTTGGTGTTGCCGCGCAGGAAGACGCAGATCAGAAGGTACTTGACCGACTGGGTGGGAGGAAGATCGGGATGGATCCAGAGTTTGTCGCCAGGCTGAAGATTGGGAACGGCGGCGATGGGCAGCGTCTGACCGTTGCGAGTGACGCGGACGTCAATTTTGGGACCGACAAGGTCGAAGCGTGCGTCCCCTGCATGGCTGGGTTGGCAGCAGCACAGAAGGAGGAGGAGGGGCAGCAGCAACAATCGAGCGCGCTTATCCATAACTGCTAGTTTAGATGCGCGGTAATGGATGCGGTGAGCAGGGAAGTTTCCGGGGGGCTGCCCGGCGTGATTTACGAGCTGCCAGCGGCGTCGCTGCTATTGACAAGCTGCGGGATTCCTTCGGGCAGGCCTGAGGATGGCGTGAAGGGCGAAGAATCTCAGGCTGAACGTGTCAGGCGTGGCGCGTGCGTGTGCTCGGGCCGTCGGACTCGACGGAGCCGTCGCGGATGGAGATGACGCGGTGGGCGTAGTCGGCGATGTCGGATTCGTGCGTGACCAGGACGATGGTGTTGCCCTCGGCGTGGAGCCTATCGAAGAGCGCCATGATCTCGACAGAGGTCTTGGAGTCAAGGTTGCCGGTGGGCTCGTCGGCGAGGATGATGGAGGGTTTGTTGACCAGAGCGCGGGCGATGGCGACGCGCTGGCGCTGGCCGCCNNCGTTGGGCTTGTGGTTCATGCGATCGCCCAAGTTGACGGATTCGAGGACGAACTTGGCGCGGGCGATACGCTCGGCAGAGGGAGTTCCGTTGTAGATCAGCGGCAGCTCGACGTTATGCAGCGCGGTGGCGCGGGCGAGCAGGTTGAATGTCTGGAAGACGAAACCGATCTCTTTGTTGCGGATGCGGGCAAGCTCGTCGTCGTTGAGCTGGGATACATCGTGGCCATTAAGCCAGTAGCGGCCCTGGGAGGGTGAGTCGAGGCAGCCAATCAAATTCATCAGCGTGGACTTGCCGGAGCCGGAGGGGCCCATGATGGCGACGTATTCGTTATGGCGAATCCGGATGTCGACGCCGCGAAGAGCGTGAACGAGCTGATCGCCCATCTCGTAGGTCTTCCAGAGATTTTCGGTGACGATCACGTCGCCGGGGTGCGGTCCATCGGCGTTGGCGCCGCTGCAGTTCTGTTCCGGGCAAATGACAGCGGAGGTGTCGATTGTCATAGAGTCTCCGTGGAAGCGGTTGAAGAAGTTAGTTAGCTGGAGCTGTCATCGGCGGCGGTTGGAGCGGCGATGGCGTTATCGCGTTTGACGGCGATTCCACTCTTGAGCATGCGCAGCGTTTTGTAGTGGCCGGTGACGATCTCGTCGCCTTGCTTGAGGCCGCTGAGGACTTCGATGTCGGTGGTTCCGGTGATGCCGGTGGTGACGGGGACGAAGCGGGCGCGGAGGCGGCCGCGGT
>PLHC01000110.1 GCA_003138795.1 Granulicella sp.
CCAATGAGGCTTTAAATTCCTCCATTTAAAAGCTAACTATTCACAATGGTGTCCAATGATCCAATTAAGTACAGGCGAATTGTTGCACGTATAAAGGTAAAGCCCTCTAAGTAGAGGGCTTATACACAAAACACAACAGAAAAGCTTACGGTAGTGGTCAAAACGGGATGTCTTCGTCGGTGATGCCCTGATCGGCATAGTCGTTGGCGGGCGCGGAGGCGGGGGCGGCAGCGGAGGATGAGGAGCGCGAGCTGGTGTAGCCGCCGGAGGAGCGTTCGCCGCCGCTGCTGCCTTCGCTGCGACCGGAGCCGCCGCCGAGCAGGGAGAGCTCGTTGATGAGGATCTCGGTGCGGTACTTCTTCTGACCGGATTCCTTGTCGTCCCAGGAGCGGGTCTGGATCTTGCCTTCGACGAAGATTTGCGAGCCCTTCTTGACGTAGTCGCGGATGATCTCGGCGGTGCGCTGGAAGGCGACGAGGTTGTGCCACTCGGTCTTGTCTGTCCAGTTGCCTTGAGCATCCTTGGCGCGGTCTGCGGTCGCGAGTGAGAAGGTGGCGACGGTCATGCCGCCGGGTGTGGTGCGAATCTCGGGGTCTTTGCCGACGTTGCCGAGGAGAAATACTTTGTTGACGCCTTTTGCCATGGATGTGCTCCGTTTCGCTGTTGAGGATAGCAGAGAACGGACGGAGGATAGCTGTGAGTGGCAGTTGCTGGGCGTCTGAGGCCCCCGGAGGCTGGGGCAGGACGACAAAGGGCCGAGCCCTCGATTGTGGATCAGGAGCGGCGGGTAAGATTGCCGACGAGTTTGGCGAGGCCGAGGAGCAGGGTGAGAACGCCGGTGGGCAGGCAGCCGATCGCGACCATCAAAGAGAGCCAGCCGCCGTTGGTGTGCGGGCCCTGCTTCGTGACGCCACCGAACACGGTGAACATCAGCAGCGCGGCGATTGCTCCTATGAGGAAGATTATGGCGCCGGTCGTGAGGAGCTTGCGGGTGTCGGGCTGCATAGAGGCAGAGGGTAGTGAGTAGTGAAAAACAAAGGCAGAAGCAGATTCCCGTGGGAATGACAGCAAGAAAGGCAACAAGGACGATGTCAGCGGTAGGCGGCGAGCATGGCGTAAACAACGACTCCGCTGACTGAGACGTAGAGCCAGATGGGGAAGGTCCAGCGGGCAAGTTTGCGGTGTGCAGGGAAACGGCCGGTGAGCGAGAGGAAGAAGGTGATCAGGATCATCGGCAGAGCGACGACGGCCAGAAAGATGTGGGGCAGGAGAAGTGCCCAGAGATAGATCAGCCGGGCTGTCGGATGCGTGGTGGGGAAGAGCATGTCGCCGTGCAGGACGTGATTGGTGACGTAGGCGACGAGGAAGGCGCTGGAGACAATGAAGGCCGCGAACATGCTGTTGCGGTGCGCGGTGATCTCGCGCCGCTTGATGTAGCGGAAGCCGATGAAGAGGAAGGTTGCGCAGAGTGCGTTCAACACAGCGTCGAGCGCGGGAAGGAAGGCCAGGTGGGTTCCGGCGGCGTCGACAGGCGGATGGTAGTAGACCAGCCAGGCGAGGAAGAGCGATGCGATGGCGCTGATGGCGATGATCGCGGCGATGATCGAGGGCGGCGTGCGGTAGTTGGGGGAGGGTGCGGTGAGGGCGGGCATGTGTTCCTGGTGGATTAGTTTGTTTGTGGCGCGGTTAGGCTCCTGTGGTTGCACTTCACATCTCAGAAACAAGAGGTGTGGGACGCGGATTGTTGCAAGGTCAAAATAACAGGCGGCCCTGTGCGTTGAGCATCATTGCAAGCAGCAGCAAAGGGAGATAGATGACGGAGACTTTGAGCAGTTGGCGGGCGAGAACGCGGTTTTCGGGGTCGTCGGGATTGCGGATGATGCCCATGAAACGGATGGTCGCGGTGAGGTAGCAGGCGTCGAGGAGGAGAGCGGCGATGGCGTACGGGATGCCGGTGACGTGCAGCCATGTGGGCCAGAGACTGACGGGGATCATCAGGACGACATAGAAGAGGGCTTGAAGGGCGGAGGAGCGGGCGGCCGTGCTGCTGGGCTGCAGGGTGGCGGCGAGGCGGATGCCGCCGTGGGTGTAGTCGGCGCGGTAGAGCCAGCCAATAGCCATAAAGTGCGGGAACTGCCAGACGAAGAGGATGGCAAAGAGGGCGACGGCGGGCCACTCGACGACGCCGCGGGCAGCGGTCCAGCCGATGAGCGGAGGGAGCGCTCCGGGGAAGGCTCCGATGAAGGTGTTGACTGTGGTGATGCGCTTGAGCGGGGTGTAGATGGCGATGTAGCCAACGGCGGTGAGCAGGGTCAGCGTGCCGGTGAGGGGGTTGGTGGCCAGGGCGAGGTAAACGGAGCCCGCGCAGACAAGGCCAAAGCCCACCGCGAGACCGTGGGCGAGGCCGATGCGGTGCTGTGCCATGGGGCGGGCGGCGGTGCGCGGCATGCGGCGGTCGGTCCCGCGCTCGATGGCCTGGTTGAGCGCGCTGGAGCCGGCGGTGACGAGTGCGATGCCGAAGAGGGCTTTGACGAGGCCGAGTTGAAAAGGGGAGACGCCCGAGGCGAGTGATCCGAGATAGAAGCCGGCGCCGGCGGTGATGACGACCATCAGCGAGACGCGCGGCTTGAAGAGCACTGCGTAGTCGCTGAACAGCGAGTGGCTGCGCGTGTGGGGTGGCGCCGCGGCGGATGTGGAGGTGGTGGACACGTCGAACCTAAAGGATATCGTGAGTGGACAGACAGTAGAGCGTAGACCGCAGGAAGTGCTGGGCGAGGGAAAGCCGACTGGCGGTGGAGATTGCTGTGGATATTTTGCCGGGTTATACTGCGTTTATTGGCAGAGCTGGTGTTTCTCTTGCTGTGCCGCGAGTGAGGTTCGTCTTCAGCGCAAGCGTGAAGGATGTCCAGCTCGGAAATGGCGGTCCGCCCGGCGGGCTTGGTTTCCCTTGGGGGGGCGAGGCTGGATGGCGCGCGGTGACACGCGTGCTTCGAAGTTGTGGAGTGGCGATGGAGTGGGCCGTCGCTGATATCACCAATGTCTTCTTGCCGTCAGATTGCCGGGTGTGCGGGGCCGCGATGGCCGCGTTCGCTAGGCTCAGGGTTTGTGAGGCGTGCGTTGCGCGGGTCGGGCCGCAGGCGGAAGCCGAGCAGGATGTGCTGTGCACGCGGTGCGGCGATGCAATGGGGATGGAGTCGGCGCGGTTTGGCGCGGCGATGGGTGTGAGCGAGTGCACGATGTGCAGACTGGCTCCGCCGCAGTTTGATCGGGCTGTGGCCTTCGCCAACTACGACAACGAGATGCGCGAGATGCTGCACCTGCTGAAGTTTGACGGCATGCGCGGTGTGGCGGAGCATGTGCTCGGCGCAGGGATGGTGGCGGCTGTGCTGAAGCTGCGCGAGGGTGCGGCGAGTGAGTTGGTGGTGGTTCCGGTGCCGCTGTTTGCGGCGAGAGAAAGAGAGCGTGGGTTCAACCAGGCAAGGTTGCTGGCGGAGGCTGCAGTGAAGCGGTTGCTGCGGTTGGAGCCGGAGTGGACGCTGCGCTTGCCGGCCCAAGTGCTGCAACGAGTGAAGGATACGCGGGCACTGTACGCGCTGGATCCTTCGCAGCGCCGACGGGCGGTGCAGTGGGCGTTTCGCGTGGTCGATGCAGAGGTGGTGCGCGGGCGCGAGGTGTTGCTGATCGACGACATTATGACGACCGGAGCGACGGCTCGGGAGTGCGCTCGCGTGCTGAAGCGCGCAGGCGCGGCGAAGGTGTGGGTTGCGACGGTGGCGAAGGCGCAGCCGGAGAGTGTCCAGAACGTCGTGCGTCACGATGCGGAGAGCTTTTCGATGTGGGATGCGGGTTCGGCGCTACCGGCTCGTGTGATAAAGCCGGAGGCGGGCAAGAGATTGAGGTTTTAGCACAGCAGTAGTTGCGAGGAAGTAACGACCAATACGACCGGAGGGCAGGAATGCAGGCTGGAAAGATGAGGACGAAACGGACGGGCAACAGGCACCACACAACTCATCCGGTGGCGGGAACGGCTCGTGCCGAGGCCATCGATATTCGCGTGGGCGTGTTTCGTGAGCCGGCGATGCAGACGCCGGTGCTGGTGCTGAATGCGAGCTACGAGCCGATCAACATCTGTGGCGCGCGGCGGGCGTTGGTCCTGGTGTTGAAGGGCGTCGCGAGGACCGAGGAAGAGCAGGGTGCGGTGCTGCACTCGCACCGGATGGAGATCCAGATGCCGAGCGTGATTCGGCTGCTGGAGTACCGGCGGATTCCGCACCAGACGCGGGCATTGAGCCGCAAGAACATTCTGCTGCGCGACCGCAATACGTGCCAGTACTGCCAGAAGGTGCTGATTGCTTCGGAGCTTACCCTGGATCACGTTCTGCCGCGGTGTCATGGTGGGTTGTCGACGTGGGAGAACCTGGTGGCGTGTTGCAGGGATTGCAATCGCCGCAAGGGCAGCCAGATGCTGCATGAGCTGACCGACATGAGGCTGGTCCGTGAGCCACGGCCATTCTCGCTGCACACGAGTCGGCACATCATGCGGATGATCGGAAGCGCGGATGCGAACTGGCGGAAGTATCTTTACTTTGAGTCGGAGCCTGCTGCGTGAACGGCGGGGGGCACCCCCTGGGGCACCCCCCCTCCCCCCCTCATTTTGTAAAGTATTCAAAAGAGGATGGTTATGGGCAAAGTATTCATTCTATTGGACATCGTAAGCTATTTGGAATGAATGGTTTATCGAATTTCTGGTTGCAAACTATTCCATTCAGGGACTTTATGGGCAAGGTATTCCATTCATTGGAGTTATGGGTGGTTTTGCGATAGGCCCGGCCTTCAGCCCTCCGGATCGGTTGTGGTTCTTGACCCAGGCCTTCGGCCTGGGCTGGTATAGGGCGCGCCGTTGGCGCTGGGCCATGGTCGGATGTGGCGTTGGCGCTGGACCAGGGTCGGATATGGCGTTGGCGCGTGTCCCGTGGGTTAGTGTGGCTCCTGTAAGAATCGCCTATTTCTATTGTAGGGAGTTGGGAGGGGGGACTATGCCAACTCTTTTGGAGAGAAATCGCAAGTGTTCATGAGGGTTTTGGTGGTTTCCGGGCGGTATGGGGGCTTGACACGCGATATTTGGGCTGTTTCTGAGGGGGTTATTTTCCGGGCGCTGGTGGGCTGGGTGGTTGCTTAGCGCTGCGGCGGCCTGGGTGGCGGCGGCTGGGTGGCGGCAGGTTGGGTGGCGGCAGGTTGCGGGGAGTCGTTCTGGTTGTCCAGGACCTCGCCGTTGTAGTGGATGGTGACGTTGGTGTGGAAGCGCTTGTAGTCGGTGTAGCGGACGATGGTGCGGACGTGGACGTCCTGGGAGAGAGCGCCGTGCCGCGCGGGGAAGTGCAGGGTGCCTTCGGACTTTGTGTAGACGGGGAACCAGTACGTACCGTCGATCTGCTCGTAGTAGGTGGTGTAGGGCGGCGAGAGGTCTTCGTGGCCGGGGCGCGTGTCCTGCGGAACGGTGATGCCGTTGATGAGGACAATCTCGTTGTCTGCCTGATCGACCCAGACTTTGCCCTGGAAGTAGCGGTGATTTTTGAGGAGCTGTCTGGGCTTGCAATCGAAGACGTAGGTGTCGAGCTCGTCGACGTGCTGCTTGCCGAGGTAGGTGAGGTCGTAGTCGGGGAGCTCGGGGGTGGTGAGGATGAAGGGCAGTCGCTTCTCGATGTCCTTGAAGTCGTTCTCGGTCATGATGACGCGCCCGATGGTGTTCTGGGGGGCGAAGACGACGCGCTCTTCGCGCTTACCTGCGTCGTCGAAGCTGATGTTCGTGACCTGGTGATACTCGCCGTCGGGGCGGCCGGTGTCGTCGGAGAGGGTGTTGAATTTGACGTCCTGGCGGAAGGTGTACTCGTTGCGGGCGGCGGCGAAGGCGGACTCCTGCCGGCCCATCTTTTGGATGATCTCGGCGACGGTGGTGGTGGTGGGCGGGGTGGGGTCGAGCGGGCCGAAGCCCTCGGCGGACTGCTGGGCGAAGAGCGGCGCTGCGGTGAGGAGAGCGGCGAGGATGAGTGCCTTGGGGATCATGGGCGGAGGGGGCTGCTTCGCTCAGCATAGACGGTGTTTGGTGTGAAAAGGTCGAGGGCGCAGCAGGTTCGGGCGTAAACTGACGCGATGAGAATCCCCGCGGTATTGGCTTTGAGCCTGTGTATGTTGATCCCCTGCGCTGCTGGCGCACAGAGCAACGGCGCTAAGCGCCCGATGACGTTTTCAGACTTGATGGCGATGAAGCGCGTGAGCGATCCACAGATCTCGCCGAGTGGGAATTGGGTGCTGTTCTCGGTGACCGATGTGTCGCTGGAGAAGAACTCGAAGGTGAACCATCTGTGGGTGGTGCGTGCTACGCGCACGGCGGGAGTTGATCCGAGCGGCGGGGGTGAACGCCAGGTGACGAGTGGCTCGGGTGAGTCGAATGGGCGGTTCTCCCCGGATGGCAAGAGCGTGATGTATTCGGCGGATGGGCAGATCGCGGTGGCGCCGTGGGATGATGCGGCGGGGATGATCGGCGCGGGGCATGCGGTGACTTCGCTCGAGACTGGGGCGGGTGGTGCGATCTGGGCTCCGGACTCGAAGCATTTTGTGTTCGTGTCGAGCGTGTATCCGGAGTGCGAGAGCAAGGCTGCGGGTGCACACCGCTTTGAGGAAGAGGCGAGTTGCAATGCTCAGAAGGATGCGGCTGCGGCGAAGTCGCCGGTGAAGGCGGAGGTGTGGGACCATTTGCTGTATCGACATTGGGACCACTATGTTGGCGCGAAGCACTCGCACATTTTTTATGTGAGCGTGGATGGCGGTGTGCCTGAAGATCTGACGCCGGCGAGTGTGGTCGCCGATCATGAGGCTCCGACGTTCTCGCTGGGTGGGCCGCTGGGGTATGCGATCTCTCCGGATGGGAAAGAGATTGCGTATGAGGTGAACCTCGATACGGTTCCGGCGGAGTCGACGAACAACGATATTTTTGCGTTGCAGGTGGGCGCGGCACCGCAGGCGGCGAAGAAGGTCAGCACGAGTCTCGGGAGCGATGATGGGCCAGCGTACTCGCCGGATGGAAAGTGGCTGGCGTGGCGGTCGCAGGCGCGCGCGGGGTTTGAGTCGGATCTTTTCAGGCTCGTGATGATGGACCGAGCAACGGGAAAAATCACAGACCTAATGCCCGGTCTCAGTGACTGGGTAGACGAATTTACGTGGGGTCCCGACTCGAGCTTCATCCTGTTCGCAAGCCCACATCAAGGCGAAGAGCAGATACGATTCGTTGCTACAGATGAGATTGTTGCAGGCTCAGGAAAATACGAAACGGGCACCAGGCCGGAATCCGGCGAGTTTAGCGATCTTCGCATAGTCCCCAATTCTGGCATTGTCGCCGTTCGCATGACGGTAGATCATCCGTCCGATGTGGTTCTCATTCCGAAGCAGGTATACGACAAGAGTGGGACCTTTGTTGGCGGCCGTGTAATGGTTTCGCTAACTCATCTCAATGACAAGACGCTTGACCGCCTTGATCTGTCGAAGATGGAAACCTTCTGGTTTGACGGTGCAAATGGGACGAAGGTGCAGGGATTCATTGTTCGGCCGCCGAACTTTGATGCGGCGAAGAAGTATCCGGTGAAGTTCCTGATGCATGGCGGGCCGCAGACGGCCTGGGGCGATGCGTGGAGCTATCGGTGGAATGCGGAGCTGTTTGCGGCGAATGGATATGTGGTCGTGATGGTGAACAGGCGCGGATCGACGGGCTATGGGCAGAAGTTTGTCGATGAGGTGTCGGGCGACTGGGGTGGGCGTGCGTATGTGGATTTGATGAAGGGGCTCGATTATGCGGAGACGACGTATCCGTTCATCGACAAGAATCGTGAGTGTGCGCTGGGTGCGAGCTATGGTGGGTTTATGGCGGATTGGGTGCTCACGCATACGGACCGCTTCAAGTGCATCGTTACGCACGATGGTATGTATAACCCGCAGGGCGCGTTTGGTACTACCGAGGAGCTGTGGTTCAACGAGTGGGAGTTCCGGCCGCTTGTTGGTGCAGGGCCCGACGCTGTCGTTGAGCAGACGAAGCCTGCGCACCCGTGGGACTTTTATGACAAGCCAGCGAACGAGGATCCGTTCCGGAAGTGGTCGCCGATGCTGTTCATCAAGAACGCGGTGACGCCGACGCTGGTGATTCATTCCCAGCGCGACTACCGGCTCGATGTGAGCGAGGGGTTGCAGTTGTTTACGGCGCTGCAGTTGCGTGGCGTGCCGAGCGAGATGCTGTACTTTCCGGACGAAGGGCACTGGGTGCTGAAGCCGCAGAACTCGCAGGTGTGGAATGAGACGGTGAACGACTGGTGCGATCGCTGGACGGGTACGAACAAGTATGCGGCGGTGGGACCGGAGAAGAATCCGGCGGCGAAGAGCGCAAAGCCATGAGCCTTGGCAGGGCAAAGACGGCGAAGCCACCACTCGACCAGGCGGGGTTGCTGGAGTATGCGGTGAAGTCGCTGGGCTCGAAGATGAAGAGCGTGCGCGACCTGCGGCGGAAGATGGCTGAGCGCGCAGCGCCGGGTGAGGCGGGTGTCGAAGCGATGGATGCGGTCATAGCCAAGCTCAAAGATCTTCGCTACCTTTCAGACGAGCGCTTTGCGGCGGACTACACGCGACTGCGGAAGGAGAATGAGAAGTTTGGCATGCGGCGCGTTCAGCAGGGGCTGATGCAAAAGGGGATCGCGCAGGAGCTGACGCAGTCGACGCTGGCGACGGCGTATGACGAGGTGGATGAGGTGGCGCTGGCGAAGCAGTATGTCGATCGCAAACGGATGAAGAAGCCGGAGGGTGAGAAGGAGGTTGCACGCGCGATGCGAAGGCTGGTGGCCGCGGGATTTTCTACGCGGACGATCTGGAAGGTGCTGCGCGGTTGGGGCGCGGAGGTGGAAGAGGTGGATGTCGTTGCAGACAGTGAGTAGAGGGTAGAGGGTAGAGGTAGTGAGTCGTGAAGAACAACTCCGTGCAGCGTGTGGTGGGAATTGACTGGTCGGGGCGCGTGGATACGGCGGGGCAGCGGCGGCACATCTGGGCGGGGGTGTGGACGCAACCCTCGGAGGATGTGCGCGGTAAGGTGAGCGTGAGGCTGGAGGCTGGGCGCACACGCGAGGAGGTTGCGGAGTGGTTGATTGAGCTCGCGCGCGAGACGCCGAGGATGGTGGTGGGGTTCGATTTCTGCTTCAGCTTTCCGGCGTGGTTCGTGCGCGATGAGCATGGTGTGGCGAGTGGGCCGGAGTTCTGGAGGCGCGTTGTAGAGGAAGGCCATGGAGAGCGCTGGCTGGCGCGTGGTGCGGAGGACAGACGCTTCTGGGGCAAGCATAAGCGGCCGGCGGAGTTCTCGGGTGAGCATCTGCATCGCATGTTGCGGGCGACCGATATCGATTGCAAGATCATTGCGGAGATTCCTGAGGCTGAGCGGCAGGCACGCGTGAAGGGGATTACACCGAAGAGCGTGTTTCAGATTGGTGGGTCGGGGAGCGTGGGAACGGCTTCGCTGCGCGGGTTTCCTGTGCTGTTGCGGTTGCGCGAGGCGGGGTTTTGCGTGTGGCCGTTCGATACGCCGCAGTTGGATGCGAAGAGTCCTAAGCCGCTGGTGGTCGAGATGTACACGCGGCTGAATACGGGCGCGGTGCACAAGTCGAATGCTCTGGCGAGGGCCGCATATCTGCTGAAGAAGCGCAGAGAGGATGCGGCGTATGCGGCGCTGTCGCGCACGGTGATGCAGCGCGCGCGTGCAGGCGAGGATGCATTCGATGCGCTGGTGAGCACGATGGTGATGGCGGAGCGGCGCGAGACGTTTGCGGGGCTGCCGAAGCCGCGTGATCTGCTGCATGGGATCGAGGGATGGACGTGGGCGCCGGAGCTGAGTTAGGCGTCGAGCAGATGCAACGTGGGGAGTGGTGGAAGGGCGCCGATGCCGGCGGCAAGGGTGCGGAAGAGCTGGATGGTGCGGAGGCAGTCGGGATCCAAAGTGTAGTGGATGTTTTGTGTGAGATAGGTGCGGATGGTCTCGGGGCTGACGGCGAGGCGAGGCGTCCACTCGGCGACGAGTTGCTCGGTGTGGGCGAGGCCGGCGTCGCGGCTGGCGGTGAGGTCTCTGATGAGTTGCTGCGAGGTGAGACCTGCGGGTACGAGGGCTTCGGTGCGCGCAGCCCAGACGGCGGCGACCCAGGGGAGTCCGGTGAGCTCGCGCCAGAGATGGGCGAGGTCAAGCCAGAGAAGTGGGGCGTTGGCTGCGGCGTCGAGTTGAGCGCGGTGCTCGCGTGCGAGGAGTGCGGGATCGCCGATGAGGAGTGCGGCATCGGCCGAGGCGAGCATGGCCAGCGGATCGGCGGGCTGGTTGATGAAGGTCGGGTGGGTGGAGTGGAAGTGCTCGAAGAGGATGCGGGTGTAGGCGACGGAACTGCGGCTGGCGGTGTCGGCGGCGACGCTGCGGACGCGGGTGAGAGCATCGGCGGTGGGCAGGTGGCCGGGATTCTTGACGAGCAGGAGGATACTGCGGACCTCGTCGAGCGAGGCGATGGCGCAGCCGGGGACGATGGCGAGTGCGGGTGTGAGGGCTGCGATGGGGATGAGGCCGAGGTCGGCGGCGCCGCAGTGGAGCTCGGCAGCGCAGACCGAGGGCAAGGTGTAATGCACGTCGTAGTGCTCGCGCAGCGTTGTGGCTGCGGGCTCATGTTCAAAGTTGAAGAGCAGTGGAGCGGGATTCAGGAACGAGATGGTGGAGACGCGTAGAGGCACAAGACGATTTTAGAAGAACATAGGGGAGCGAGCGGTTTGGCTGCAAATGATCCGAAGCGCGGCAAACCTCGCCGTTCAGGGCGGGGTCGAGAGCGTCCCGGCGGAGCCGGGGGGTATTTTCGCCTTGTCTTCG
>PLHC01000162.1:0-1865 GCA_003138795.1 Granulicella sp.
TCGCGGTGGGGGTCATTCCGAGGGTCTGGTCGATATCCTCGTAGAGGCGGCTGGGGGAGCCGAAGCCGGCTTCGTAGACAGCGTCGGTGATGGAGAGCTTTGGCTTGCGGACCTTGTCGCGGAAGCGCTCTTTGCGCTGCTCGCGAGCGAAGTCTCCGGGCGTGACGCCGAGGACGCGCTTGAAGCCGCGCTGCAGGGCGAACTTGCCCAGCCCTGCGGCGGTGGCGAGGTCGTCGAGCCTGGTGCGCTGGCCGGCGTGCTCGGTTAGGAACTCGGCGGCCTTGGCGATGGCTGCGGCCTGCGGATCTTGTTTCGGCGTNNTCGCGCGCGAGGACCTGCTGCCATGCGCGGCCTGCGAAGACGGACGGAGTTGTCTTGTTGTTGTGGTTCGCCATGCTCTCGATTCCTGCGAGGGTCCAACTTGTGGTCGCTATACAAGTATCGTGCATTGCGGGAAAGAGTGTTGCACTCCGCTGGTTGCGGTGGAAGTGCGAGAGCACCGGCCAGGACCGCAGCTGCGGCGTTCAGGACAACTTGTACTGCAAGAGAATCAGGTCGAGGTAGCGGCCGAATTTATAACCAACCTCGCGCATGTGTGCTGTTTGCTCGAAGCCCATGTGCGCGAGAAGTCGAAGTGAAGCCGTGTTGTCCGCATCGACTCCAGCGACCAGCATGTGCTTGCCAAGGCTCTTTGCCTGCGAGATCAACTCTTTGAGCAGGATTGTTCCAGTTCCCTGGCGCCTGGCGTCCGGACGCAGGTGGATCGTTCCTTCCACGGTGAATCGAAATCCTGGCCACGGGCGGAAATCGCCAAAGCTTGCGAACCCCAGGATCCTTCCATCTGCTTCCGCCACGATGACCGGATATCCTTTCCTGCACTGAGAGTTCCACCATTCTGTTTCCTCCTGGACGGTGGTGGGGGCGTCACGATAGATGGCCGTGGAATGGGCTAGAACTTCGTTGTAGATATCCGTGATTGCTTCCAGGTCGGGTTGTTCTGCGGGCCGGACCGTCATGAGAAGAGCCTCCCTCTAAAAAGAGCAGATTTCAGGTTCCACTACGGGAAATGAGCTGTCAATCTCGCCTTCCAGCGCTTGAGGACGCCGCAAGGTAATGGTGTCATGCTCCCCGATTGAGCAATAGCGCCAGCCGGGACGCCAGCCGGGGACGCCAGCCGGGACCGAGACGATGAGGAGTTACTGGCCTGCGGTCAGAGGAGTTCTGCGGCGGCGTCGATGTTGATGCGGTGTTCGCGGCCGGTGCCGCCCCAGACTTTGATGACGATGAGCATGATGGCTCCGGTGAAGATGCTGAAGGCGGCGTCGGCGAGGAGTGCTCCCCTGGCGCCGAAGTGCTTGTAGCCGCGGCTGTCGCCCCAGATGACGGTGGAGATGGCAACGTTGCAGGCGGCCATCAGCAGGGCGTATTGCGTGGCGGCGAGGGGGTTGTCGATGCCCATAATGTCGAAGGCGACGGCGCTGGCGGCGGCGTAGTTGACGCCCGCGAACAGGTTGTAGAGGGTGACGCCCACGAAGAAGACGGCTGCCGTGCGTGCGCCGAAGGCCATGCCCAGGGTCGCCGTGGCGGCGACGATTCCGGTGCCGACGAAGAGCATGCGGCGGTCGATGCGGTTGCAGAGCCAGCCGCCGACGGCTGCTCCGAGCGAGCAGGTGATGGCGTTGCCGATGCCGACGATCCAGGTGACGGCGTTGTCACTGGCATGGAAGTCTCGACCGAGGCCGCTGAAGAGGTTTTGCGCGGCGAAGGTTGCCGATGGCGTGATGAAGATCAGGATTCCGACGATGGCGGCGCGGGTCTTGCTGACGGCCCAGATGTCGCGGAAGAGGCGGCGCAGGGTTTCGCTG
>PLHC01000162.1:1893-2245 GCA_003138795.1 Granulicella sp.
GAGGCCGGTGCCGCCGAGGTTGGCGACGTTGAGCCAGCCGCTGACGGCGCCGGTGTCGCGCTCGTCGACGAGGTTGGGCGTCATGCCGCCCATGGTGCTGGAGTAGAGCTGCGCGGCGAACATGCCGACGAGCAGCGTCAGTGCCAGGGGCGTGGCGTTGCCGGCGACGGCAGCGTCCATGAGCAGCGAGCCTGCGCCCAGGCACAGAGCTGCGATGGCGGCGAAGATCAACGCCCAGGTGCGGCGTTCGAGGCCGCAGTCCACCAGCGGGGTGACAAGGAAGCTGGTGTAGCTGGGCAGCAGGGCTGCCAGTTGCAGAAGGGCGATGTGGTCTACGGCGAGGCCGCGCGCG
>PLHC01000162.1:2268-15275 GCA_003138795.1 Granulicella sp.
GAAGAAAGGCAACAGCTTCAGGAAGAAAGGCAACAGCTTCAGGGAGAAAGGCAACAGCTTCAGCCGCTGGCTTACACTCAATAGAATTCCGCAACACGATGTTTCAGGAGCAACTGTTATGCGTTTCGCCGCCCTGCTTCTCCTTGCGACAACGTCTGTCGCCGCCTTTGCGGCTTCACCGGCAACGTCGCCCGACCCACGTCTCGATGGCAGCTATAAGTTCAACGAGGGTGGATGGACGTATGTGCATCTGGCTGGAACGCCGGAGCAGATTGGGTTCCAGCATGGGTATCTGCTGGCGCGCGAGATTGAGGACAACGTGCAGGTGTATACGGTCACGGCTCCGCATGCGGATAAGCGTCCGTGGAGTTTCTTTCGCGAGGCGGGAAAGACGGTGTTGTGGCCGAAGCTCGATCCGGAGTACCAGGCGGAGTTGAAGGGCATCGTCGAAGGGCTGCAGGCGCATGGATCGACGCTGGATCTGTGGGATATCGTCGCGTTGAATGGCGATATTGAGTTGAGCGAATACTACCTGCCGATGCTGAATGCGAAGGAGAAGCGGCCGAATCCGCCAGCGGCTGTGGCGCCGGGGAAGTGTAGCGCGTTCATTGCGACGGGGTCCGCGACCAGGGATGGGAAGATCGTGATCGCGCATAGCAACTGGTCCTCCTACGCGGAGGGCGAACGTTGGACCGTGGTGTTCGACATCGTTCCGGAGAAGGGTCAACACTTCCTGATGGATGGGCTGCCGGGCGTGATTACCAGCGCGGACGACTTTGGCGTGAACGCCAGCGGGCTGATGATTACCGAGACCACGCTGCCGATGGCCAAGGGCTTCGATGTGAAGGGGGTTCCGGAGTTCGAGCGGTCGCGCAAGGCGATGCAGTATGCGACGTCGATCGATGAGTACGCGGCGATCATGCGCAAGGGCAACAATGGCGGCTATGCGAACTCGTGGCTGATTGGCGATCGCAAGACAGGCGAGATTGGCTACCTGGAGCTGGGGCTGCATCACACGCCGCTGACGAAGAAGAAAGATGGATATTTTGTGTCGTCGAACTTCGCGCAGAACCGGCTGGTGATCCGCGACGATACGCCGGGGTTCAATCCGAAGAACCCGGAGAGCTCGATGAATGCACGGCGTATTCGCGCCGTGCAGTTTGTGCAGGAGCACTACGGCAAGCTGGATACGGCGCTGGCGGAGGCGTATCTGTCAGACCACTATGACAGCTATGAACACAAGATCGATAGGGGCAAGCGCAGCCTGTGCGGGCATGAGGATCTGTCGCCTGTGGGCGAGAAGGTTTGGCATGACCCGCCGTTCGATCCCGGTGGCGCGGTGACGGGCAAGGTGATGGACTCGGATATGGCGGCCAAGCTGAGCTTCACGGGGAGAGCAGGGCATCCGTGTGGAGAGGATTTTCTGGCGGCACCGTTCCTGGCTGCGCATCCGCAGTTCGCGTGGCAGAAGTCGATTCTGCATGACATGAAGGCTGGGCCGTGGACGACGTTTACGGCGGATGAGAAGCAGCCGCTGCTGGTTGCGGAGAACTAAGAAGCTAGAAGCAGATTCCCTTACACCCCGGCAGGCAAAGAACGCCTGCCGGGAACCCCGGCTGCGGGAAGGACAGAAAGAAAGACAAGAACAACGGGCGAGCCCGAAGGCTCGCCCGTTGTTCTTGTTGATGGTGCGATGGGTTTACTTGGCAGCGAGCTCCGCCTGGGCGCCGGCCTTGAGGGCTTCGGCCTTGTCGGTGGCTTCCCACGTGAAGGCGTCACCGGTGCGGCCGAAGTGGCCGTAGGCGGCGGTCTGCTTGAAGATGGGACGGCGCAGGTTGAGCGACTCGATGATGCCCTTCGGGGTGAGTTCGAAGTTTTCGCGAACCAGCTCGATGAGGCGCGGCTCGGAGACCGTGCCGGTGCCGAAGGTGTCGATGCGGATGCTGACCGGCTCGGCGACGCCGATGGCGTAGGCGAGCTGAACTTCGACGCGGTCGGCGAGGCCGGCAGCGACGATGTTCTTGGCGACGTAGCGCGCCATGTAGGCGGCAGAGCGATCGACCTTGGTTGCGTCCTTGCCGGAGAAGGCGCCGCCGCCGTGACGGCCCATGCCGCCGTAGGTGTCCACGATGATCTTGCGGCCGGTGAGGCCGGTGTCGCCCATGGGGCCGCCGATGACGAAGCGGCCGGTGGGGTTGATGTGGTACTTGGTGTCGGCATCCAGCAGTGCAGCCGGAATCACGGCCTGGATGACATGCTCCAGGATCTCGGCGCGGAGCTGGTCGTTGCCAACCTCTTCGGCGTGCTGGGTGGAGATGACGACGGCGTCGACGCGGAGGGGCTTGTAGTTGGAGTCGTACTCGACGGTGACCTGGCTCTTGCCGTCGGGACGCAGGTACGGGAGCTTGCCGGACTTTCTTACTTCCGACAATTTCTGGGCCAGTTTATGAGCCAGCGAGATGGGTGTGGGCATCAGCTCGGGGGTCTCGTTGGTGGCGTAGCCGAACATCATGCCCTGGTCGCCGGCGCCGCCGGTGTCAACGCCCTGCGCGATGTCGGGGGACTGGCGGTTGATGGTGGAGATGACGGCGCAGGTGTGGTAGTCGAAGCCCTTGATGGCGTCGTCGTAGCCAATCTCTTTGATCGTGTCGCGGACCAGGGTCTGGAAGTCGACGTAGGCCTCAGTGGTGATCTCACCGGCGACGACGACGAGGCCGGTGCAGGTGAGGGTCTCGCAGGCGACGCGGCTCAAAGGATCTTCGGCGAGACAGGCGTCGAGGATGGCATCGGAGATCTGATCGGCGATCTTGTCGGGGTGACCTTCGGTCACGGACTCACTGGTGAATAGAAAACGGTCGGTGTTGGTAGAGTTGGTAGACAAAGCGGAAAGCTCCTTAGCTCAGATAGCCGGACACGCTCGTAGTGCGGCAGAGCGCCCGACGACCAGCCCCTCGTGCTGGAGGATGCCACGGGCGTGGCGCCAGCATTGGTCTCCGGTCGTTCCTTCAAGACGATGCAAATCGAATCGACGGAACACTTCTATTCTACCTGTACAAATAGCCTGCACCAACGGCGAACAGCCGGGGGCGGAAATTGGCGGTCCAATGGGGATGCGGGGGATTGAACGGGGTGGTGGCTGCTACACGATATGGCGCAGGTCACGGTGTCCGTGGACAATGCGGACTATGTCGACGGAATCGATAGGTCCCTCTTCGGTGTCCGGATGCGTTTCGTAGAGGACTAGATAGAGTCCTACGACGAGAATTCTTGCTGCTGGGGCGATCTCCGGACGGCGGACGCCAAGGCGAGGCTGAGTGATCAGGAGCGATGCGCGCTCTTCGATGGCGGAGTAGACGCGTTCTGCGGCTGAAGGATTGTCGAGACCGATGGTGACGTAGATATCGATAAGGTCTTCGTGGGCTTGCGGCGTCCAGAGGAGTGATGGCCTCACGCGGAGGTGCGAGCTTCCTTTTTCAGTTGTCGCCGTGCCTGGTTGCGGGTTGCGGTGAGATCGAGGGACGTTGCTGGGCCGCTGGACTTGCCGTCCTGCCACAGCTTACGAAGGCGAGCGAGTTCGTCGTTACGCAGCGTGCGTTTCCACTCCCATTCGCGAAGAGCTTCGCGGATGACCTCGCTCGTGGTGGCGTATTCGCCACTATCCACGGCGGCTTTGACCGAGGAGATTTGCTCGCTGGTGAGGGCGACGGAGATCTTTTCGACATTGGGCATGAGCGGGACCTCTGGTAGTAAATATTACTACCAAATGGTGGCTAGTAAGGTTTGCGGCGGAGGATTTGGGCGGGGAGTTTGGAGCGCGTGATGAGGAGCATGGCGAAGGCGGCCACGAGCCACGCTAGGGATCCGGCGATGACGGTGATGAGGTCGCCCTTGTGGGTTGACGTGCGGGGGAGTGCATGGGCGAAGCCGTACGCGGCGAGGTAGGCGACCATGGCGGCGAGCAGAGCGCGGCCGAGTTCGGTGTACTCGAGATGGAGGAGGCTGACGAGGCGCTTGCGGTGGAGAAGGATTGCGAGCGCGGCGGTCTGGACGACGATGCCGATGTCCGATGCGATGGCCAGGCCGGTGAGGCCGCGGGCGTTGAAGAGCGCCCAGTACATGGGGACAGAGAGCACGGTGGTGATAGTGCCTGTTATTGCGGGTGTCCGCGTATCTGACGCCGCGTAGAAGGCGCGGGCGTAGATGCCCTGCACCGCCCAGACGGCGAGCGTGATGGCGAGAATCTGGAAGAGCCGGGTGACGGTGGTGACGTCGGCGCGGTTGAATTTGCCGCCTTTGAAGAGGTCCATGAGCCAGGGGGCGAGGGCGATCATCCACGCGGAGACGAGCATGCCGACGGCGAAGAGGCGGGAGACGGAGCGGCCCACGGAGGCGGAGAAGTCGTGGGCGCGGCGCTGCTGGAAGAGTGAGGCGAAGAAGGGAAGCGATGCGGCTCCGGCGGCGGGGCCAATGACGTTGAAGGGCGCGTTGAAGAGNNTCGAACATGACCAGCGAGACGCCGATCATGAGCGGAAGGGAGAGCTTGAGCCAGTCGAGAAAGGCGGGCGCTTTGAAGTCAACACGCGGCGTGAAGTGGAAGCCGGTGCGGAAGGCTCCGACGGTGTTGAGCAGGGCGGAGCCGAGGATGACGCCGCCGAGCACGCCGACGGCGAGGGAGTAGATCCCGAGGCGGGTGTGCAGGAAGACCGCGCCGAGGATGATGCCGCCGTTGTAGATGAGCGGCGTGAAGGCCTGGTAGAGGAAGATCTTGCGGACTTGCAGGCGGGAGCTCATGACGGAGCCGATGAAGAAGAAGAGCTGGGCGGGGAGGATGAGCCGGGTGAGCGAGGTGCAGAGTGCGGCGCGGACGGGGTCGGTGCGGAAGCCTGCGTTGGCGAGCCAGACGTACTGGGGGGCGAAGATTTCGGTGAGCAGGACGCCGACGCCGAGGACGACGAGCATGGTGGTGAGGATGACGGAGAGGGCGTGGTCGCCGCCTTCGTCGTCGCCGGCCTCGCGGTAGCGGTTGAGGATGGTGATGAGCGAGATGGAGGCTGCGCCGCCGATGAGGAAGCAGTTGAAGAGGTCGGGGAGGGTGAAGGCGGCGCGGTAGGCGTCCTGCGCGGCACCGGCACCGAAGAGGGCGTTGACGTAGCGGATGCGGATGAGCGCGAGCAGGCCGGAGAGCAGGGAGCTGGCCATGAGAAGAATGGTGGCAGAGCCGGCGGTGTGGGTCTTGCGCGGGCTCGGCTTTGGGGCGGGAGGGGAGGATGGAGGAGTGCGGTCCTGCGGTGTGGCCGGGTGGGTTGATGCGGTCATTCGGAGGGGAAGAGGTCGCCCTGATTGAGGAGGCGCGGCTCGGGCATGGGCTCGAGGACAAGGCGCGGGCGCAGGGTCGTCACCTTGGCGTCGGGGGGAGAGTCGGGGGTGCTGTTCCCGGTCGCTGCGGGAACCGGATGATCGGGGGAGATGGGCTTTGCGAGGAGGCCGGCGAGGGAGAGGAGTTCGTCGCGGAGGGTGGAGAGCTGTTCGCGATGCTGCGCGTCGTGGCGGATGGCCGCGCCCATGTCGATGGCGGGCGGGGCTTCCGCGAGTTGAGGCTGCGCGGACGAGGCGATGGGCTGCGCAGCGGACTCGGGCGCTTCTTTGGCTTTGGACTCGGCCAGGAAGACCTGGCGGGCGCCGGGGATGGTGTAGCCCTGGTCGTAGAGAAGGCTCTTGATACGGAGGGCCATCTCGACGTCGCGCTTGCGGTAGAGGCGCTGGCCGGTGCCGCCTTTGTTGGGCTTGAGCTGGGGGAACTCGGTCTCCCAGAAGCGCAGGACGTAGGCGGGGACATCGCAGAGGCGGGCGACGTCGCCGATGCGGAAGTAGAGCTTGTCCGGGATGATCGGTGGCTCGGGGGCGACTACTTTGCGAATTGGATGGTGAGACACCACGTAAACCAAAGTATAAGACTGCAGGGAGGCAGCGCTAGTACACGGTTCCGCCTGTGGTTCGCGGATGGGGCGGGCGGGTATCTGGTTAGTTAATGGGGGTTCGAGGGTTACTTGAAGAGTTGCGCGTTGGTGGTTGTCAGTTCTCAGTTGCCAGTGGGAGGTCGAGAGGGTGGCGGCGCTCCACCTTGCCGCGGGCGGCGCGCTCGTACTGGACGGGCCAGCTGGCGGGTTGGTGGAGTGCGTCGGCGGCGCGGAGCGGCCAGTAGGGATCGCGGAGGAGTTCGCGGGCGAGGAGGACGACGTCGGCCTGGCCGGAGCGGATGATCTGGTCGGCCTGGGCGGGCTCTGTGATGAGGCCGACAGCGCCGGTGCTGAGGCCGGTTTCGCGGCGGATGCGATCGGCGAAGGCGACCTGGTAGCCGGAGCCGAGGGGGACCTGCTGGCGGAGATCGTTGCCGCCGGAGGAGACGTCGAGGAGGTCGACGCCTTCGGCTTTGACGAGACGGGCGAACTCGACGGTGTCGTCGATGGATAAGCCGCCGTTAACCCAGTCGGTGGCGGAGACGCGGACCCAGACGGGGAGGTGCGAGGGGAAGGCAGAGCGGACGGCACGGATGATTTCGAGGGGGAACTTTGCGCGGTTGGCGAGGGAGCCGCCGTACTCGTCGGTGCGGAGATTGGAGAGCGGGGAGAGGAACTGGTGGGCGAGGTAGCCGTGGGCGGCGTGGACTTCGGCGAGCAGGAAGCCAGCGGCGGCGGCGCGGTGGGCGGCGGCGGTGAAGTCGGCGAGGACGATGTTCATGCCAGAGCGGTCGAGGGCGTGAGGGACGGGGTAGTCGGGCGAGAAGGGCTCGGCTGAGGGCGCGACGACGTTGGTCCAGCCGCCCTGGGAGGGCGGAACGGGGCGGGTCGTCTCCCAGGAGCGGGCCATGCTGGCCTTGCGCCCGGCATGGGCCAGTTGGATGGCGGGAACGCTGCCGTTGGCTTTGATAAAGCCGGTGATGCGGGAGAGCGCGGAGATGTGGCCGTCGGACCAGATGCCGAGGTCGCCAGGGGTGATGCGGCCTTCGGGGCTGACGGCGGTGGCTTCGGTCATAACCACGCCCGCTCCACCTACCGCGCGGCTGCCGAGGTGGACCAGGTGCCACTCGGAGGCGAGGCCGTCGACGGCGCTGTACTGGCACATGGGGGAGACGACGATGCGGTTGGGGAGGGTGATGCTGCGCTGCTGGAGGGGCGAGAAGAGGTGGTCGGGCGCAATGGGCATGATGGTTTAGATGGTACGTGAGGCCGGAAGGGAGCACGGTGATGCGGGTGCATCGTGTGGACGCCAGCCGCGTCCAATAGAATAGTGACTGCTGTGTCTACAACGAATGTAACTGTACTTCCGCCCGAACTCGCGCCGCCTGAGGTGATTCATAACTGCCCGACCTGTAGCCACTGGCTGCCGGAGGGGACGCTGGCGTGTCCGGATTGCCAGACGCTGACGTATGGAGCGCATCTGAGCCAGATTGCGTACTCGGCGCAGCAACTGGAGCAGGAACAGAAGTGGGCGGAGGCGCGGGAGCGCTGGAAATCCGCGCTGGTGTGGCTTCCGGAAGAGACGCAGCAGGCGGAGAGCGTGCGGCAGCATATTGCGCAGATCGATGCCCGGCTGAAGGCGGCGCAGGACCAGAAGGCGCGCTGGACCAAGCGGCTGGGCCCGTTTGCGCCGATTGCGCTTTTCCTGCTGAAGATCAAGTCGGGGCTGTTTCTGCTGTTCAAGCTGAAGTTCTTGTTGAGCCTGGTCGCGTTCTTCGGGATTTACTGGGTGCTGTTTGGATGGAAGTTTGCGGTGGGCTTTACGGCGTGTCTGTTCATCCATGAGATGGGGCACTTTGTGGCTGTGAAGCGACGCGGTTTGAAGGCCGATCTGCCGATATTTATGCCGGGCCTGGGAGCGTATGTGCGGTGGTATTCGCAGGGTGTGTCGCTGCCGGATCTGGCGTCGATTTCCCTGGCCGGGCCGATGTACGGCCTGGTGGCGGCGCTGGCGTGCTATGGGATCTTCCTGGAAACGCACCAGCCGATCTTCCTGGTGCTGGTGTACGTGGGGGCGTGGATCAACTTCCTGAACCTGCTGCCGGTGCTGGGGCTGGATGGCGCGCAGGCGGCCTCTGCGCTGTCGAGACTGCAGCGCGGCTTGATCGCGGCGACGTGCATCGTGCTCTTTGGACTGACGATCACGAATGGCGATCTGTTTGGACAGACGACGCAGTGGATCTTCCTGATCGTGGGCCTGGGCATGGCGTGGCGATGCTTCACACCCGATGAGCCGGCGGCGCCGAGTACCAGAACATTCCTGTACTTCCAGGCGCTGATCCTGGTGCTGGGAGTGATTGTGTATAAGACCCAGTTTGCAGGAATGGCGCGGTAGATCAGACCCGCNNGTCCAGCTCACAATCACAGGAGAAATCTCTAGGCATAGACGACCCTGGGTGGGGATTTGCGGATGACGCGGCCGATGATGATGGAGCGCTCGTTCATGCGGGTGAGTGTGAGGCGGGCCTTCTTGAGCAGGTCGGCGGGAATGACCGCGACCAGACCGATGCCCATGTTGAAGGTACGGAACATCTCGTCGGATTCGAGGTTGCCGAGCTTTTGCAGGTGGGTGAAGAGTGGTGGCGGCTCCCATGTGGAGAGATCGACGTGAGCGGCGAGACCGCGGGGGAGAATGCGGGGAAGGTTTTCGGTGAGGCCGCCGCCGGTGATGTGGGCGAAGCCGCTGGCGACCTCGGCCTGAATGAGCTTGCGGATGGGCGAGAGATAGCTGCGATGCGGGCGCATGAGGGCTGCACCCACCTTGTCGCCGAGCTCGTTGACGTATTGTTCCGGGCGATAGTGGGCGGTTTCCAGAAGCAGCTTGAGTGCGAGGGAATAACCGGTAGTGTGGAGGCCGTTGGAGGGCAGGCCGAGGAGGTAGTCGCCTTCGCGGATGGCGTCGCCGGTGAGCAGGCGCGGACGGCTGACGACGCCGGTGAGGAAGCCGGCGAGTTCGTAGTCGGCGTTGGCGTAGAGCCAGGGGGTTTCGGCGGTTTCGCCGCCGATCAGCGCGCAGGCGTTGGCCTTGCATGCGTCAACGAGGCCGCTGATGACCTGCTGGACGATGTCGGGATCAAGAAAGCCGGTGGCGAAGTAGTCGAGGAAGAAGAGCGGTGTGGCGCCCTGGACGGCGACGTCGTTGACGCAGTGATTGACGAGGTCGGCACCGATGCTGGAGTGCAGGCCGAGCTGGATGGCAAGCTCGAGTTTGCTGCCGACGCCATCGGTGGAGGCGACGAGGACGGGGTCGGGGAAGCGCTCGGCGTCGAGGGCGAAGAGGCCAGCGAAGCCGCCGATTTCGCTGAGAACATGCTTGTTGAAGGTGCGGCGAGCAAGGCCTTTGATGCGGTCGTTGGCCAGGACGTGGCGGTCGGTCGAGACGATCGCGTGATCGTCGCTGCGAGCTGCGCGCGCCCCCTGGTGAGACGGTTGGTGAGAAGGGGCGGCGGGGCCTTCATGCGGAGTCTGCGCGCCATTGTCCGATCGTGATTTTGCCAAAGAAGGCCGCCTTCGTTTGCTGGATGAGTGTGCAGTGAAAGTTTATCAGCGAGTTTGAAGAGCGACTTCTATACTTATGTCCATGGCACTTTCTTTTGCACGATCGGCGGAGCTGCAGCGGCGCGCCGAGAGATTTTTGCCGGGGGGCGTGGACTCGCCGGTGCGCGCATTTGGCGCGGTGGGCGGACATCCGCCGTTTGTGGAGAGCGCCAAGGGCGCGTATCTGATCGATGCGGACGGTAATCGGTTTGTGGATATGTTCGGGTCGTGGGGGCCGATGCTGCTGGGGCACGCATTTCCTCCGGCCGTGGCAGCAATTCGCGAGGCGGCGGGGAAGAGTGCGTCGTTCGGAGCAAGCACGGCTTCTGAGGCGGATCTCGCGGAGCTGGTGCAGCGGTGCTATCCGTCGATGGAGAAGATGCGGTTTGTGAGCTCGGGGACAGAGGCCTGCATGTCGGCGATACGGCTGGCGCGCGGGTTCACGGGGCGGCCGTTTGTGATCAAGTTCGAGGGCTGCTATCACGGCCATGCCGATGCGCTGCTGGTGAAGGCGGGGAGTGGCGTCGCGACGTTTGGAATTCCGGGGTCGGCGGGCGTGCCGGCGGAGACGGTGATGCATACGCTGGCGCTGCCGTACAACGATCTGGCAGCGGTGGAGGCGGCGTTCGACGCGTATCCCGAGCAGATTGCGTGCGTGATCCTCGAGCCGGTGGTGGGCAATGCGGGGACGATTTTGCCGGAGCCTGGGTATCTCGCGGGCTTGCGCGCGATTACGCGGAAGCAGGGGGCGCTGCTGATCTTCGACGAGGTGATGGTAGGATTTCGGCTGGCTGCCGGCGGTGCGCAGGAGTTGTTTGCGAACGAGCTGGGCGGGCTTCCGGATCTGACGACGCTGGGGAAGATCGTGGGTGGGGGATTGCCGGTGGGCGTGTTTGGCGGGCGCGCGGAGATTATGGATTTCCTCGCGCCGCTGGGACCGGTGTACCAGGCTGGGACGCTGAGCGGGAATCCGCTGGCGATGGCTGCGGGCATTGCGGCGCTGTCGGCGTTGCTGGCTGGACGGGCAGAGATTTATCCGAAGCTGGAGAGGACGACGGCGGCGATTGCGAACGGTGTGGCGAGGCTCGCGGCAGAGCAGGGCATTGCGCTGACTACCAATCGCGTGGGCAGCATGTTTACGTGGTTCTTTACGCCGGAGAAGGTGCAGGACTTTGCGACGGCGGCGACGTCGGATACAGAGGCTTTTGCGCGGTTTCATCGCGGGATGCTGGAACGCGGCGTGTGGCTGCCGCCGAGCCAGTATGAGGCGGCCTTTGTGAGCGCGGCGCATGGAGACGCTGAGGTGGAGTTGGTGCTGGAGGCGGCGCGTGAGGCGCTGAAAGCGTGATCCCGGAGATCCGTATGAGGAAGCTTGCTGCGGACTCGAGATCCAGACGCTGAACGAAAAAAACTAATCCGATCCAGATACGCCCGGGAGCGGTGCGCTCAATTCGAGATGATCGAAGCGACGCCACCTGTAGATCGCAATGGACAGGATCCAACTGCCTGCGAATAGCCCAATGATGAAGTAGCCCAGAACACCGAAGTTGTGGTTGAGTTTTTCGATCAGCGTCCAAAA
Organism: Granulicella sp.; assembly: GCA_003138795.1. Classification (GTDB taxonomy): domain Bacteria; phylum Acidobacteriota; class Terriglobia; order Terriglobales; family Acidobacteriaceae; genus Granulicella. The sequence continues at coordinate 13,402 of PLHC01000162.1, forward strand.
GGTCCCCGTCAGGTGAAAGTGTCCGGCGAGGAGGCCGAGCGCTTCGATGCCGCCGACGGCGAAGCCGACGACCACGGAGACCGAAGTGATGGTGAGGTTGTAGTAGAGCTTGCGGATGGGCTTGACGAAGGCCCAGCCGTAGGCTCCCAGCATCAGGATGTTGTCGGTGGTGTCGATGAGCGACATGCCGGCGGCGAAGAGGGCGGGGAAGACCAGGATCGACCAGAGCGAGAGACCCCTGGCGGCCTCGGCGGCGGAGATGCCGAGAAGTCCGATCTCGGTGGCGGTGTCGAACCCGAGGCCGAAGAGCAGGCCGAGCGGATACATGTGCCAGCTGCTGCGGATCATGCGAAAGACGGGACGGAAGAGCCGGGCCAGAAAGCCGCGGCTGCCGAGCAGCAGATCGAAGTCTTCGTCGACATACGGCTCACCGCGGCGAACTGATTTGAAGGTGCGGTAGACGGCGCGAAGAATGATCAGATTGGCGATCGCGATGGCGAAGAGAAAGAGAGTGGAGACGAGCGTTCCGAGGATGCTGCCGATGTCGCGGACGTGGTCGATGCGGTGCTGCAGGGCGAGGGCGGTGGCGGCGATGGCGATCGATCCGACAACGACGATCGTGGAGTGCCCGAGGGAGAACAGGAATCCCACGGCGACAGGACGCTTGCCCTCCTGCATCAGCTTGCGTGTGACGTTGTCGATGGCGGCGATATGGTCTGCGTCCACGGCGTGACGAAGTCCAAAGCTGTAGGCAAGAAACGCTGTTCCGAGAAGCACGGGGAAGCGGTGAAAGGCGACGATCGCCCAAAGCCACGCACCCAGATTGAACACCAAGAGGATGGCGTAGATTGCGATGACCTTCGCCCTGGTATTTCCGGGGGTGTCGTTGAAGAGAGTCCGCAGAAGCGTGCGCATCCGGTTTCCTTCAGTGTTGCCTTGCGAATCGATTCCCGCGTTGGAGTAGCACGCATTTCAAAAACGTACTATTGTAGGCGGTGGTGACAGAGGTTATGCTCCGCGCAGTTCAGGCCCTATCGGTAACACGATTTTAAATTGTATAGCACGTGCGGTTTTCTATATAGATCGAGGATCCTCATGTTGCAGATCGCTGTCCGGGGCCAGGACTTGAAGCTGAGCTATATGGCTGGCCGGCGAGCCGTCCTGTTGTCTCTTGCCCTGCTGCTGGTCCCGGCGGCTGCTTTTGCGCAGGGCGTTCCCGTCACCGGACGCGTCGTGGGGCTGGATGGAAGGCCAGTCGCGCAAGCGCTCGTGCAACTGGTCCGGCGGCCGAAGGGCAGGGCGCAGCAGGCGCGCACGGGTGCAGCCGGCCGCTTCACGCTTACTGCCGGGTCAGCGGGAGCGTACACCCTCCACGTCGAGGCCGCTTCCTATCAGCCGGTTTCCAGGTCCATCACGATTGCGGTCGAGGGTGGAGTGTTCGATATCGAACTTGTTCCCCGGATCTCGGTCAATGACAGCGTCGTCGTCACCGCTGACGTCAGCCAAATCGACATGGCATCTCCCGATCCTTCGCAAAAAGTGATGGTGCGTGAGGAACTGCTGGACGCCAATCCGGGTCGGCCTGGAGCGCCGATTTCGATTCCCGGCTTGCCGATTGAAACGGCATCCGGGGGCATTAAAGCTCCGCAGTATTTTGCACCGGGCGTGGCAGGCGATCACGGCGAACCCATTGCGCAGTACATCGCAGTGGGCGGCTACCTCGTCCCCAACAACCTCTCCGCCAATGCGCATGGCAACGGCTACGCCGACCCCAATATCTATGTGTCCGGAGCGCTGGGCAGCGTGGAAACCGATGCCGGCGCGTTCAATGTGCTCGAAGGCAATCACGCGCTGAATCTAGGGGCAACGTACCT
>PLHC01000013.1 GCA_003138795.1 Granulicella sp.
TTTTTAGCGTGGCGGCGCGGCGGCGCAAGTTGCTCGGAGACATCGCAGATGCCGAGCGCCGGGCCGGTGCGCTAAAGATGGATTGGACTGAACCGCCCCACGGCGCTCGCCCTATGTGCATTGAATGGTTGGCTGAGGGCTAAAGGATGGGAAATCGGTTTGCGGAAGAGGATGGCCTTGCAGAAGACATGCGCTGATGAGGCGCTTTCGGCCGTTGGAAGCCGGTTTGACTGGCAGGAGTGACATGGCAAAAGGAGATTCCGTGCGAGGTGAGACAGGGATTCCCTGGAGCGTTGGTGGAGCGAACCTTCTAGCCTGCGGGCTTTGGTGAGTGTGCTGCTGCTCATGATGTGTCCTTGATTGCGGGCAGTCTTTGGGGCGCCAGTATTTCCCCCACGACGATCATGTGGCCGCAGTGGCAGAACGGACACAGGCGCAAGGATTTCCCAGTCAGTGTTTCGTACCGGTCACGGTAATCCTGGACGACAGATGGTTCTGAAGGCACTCCCGGAGGCGCCATGCCAAGGAGTTCACGGCATTGGGCCAGTTTCTCTTGGCGGTGGCGATTGCCGAGGAAGCCGAAATAACGGATGCGATGAAACCCATGCGGCAAGACATGGAGGAGGAAGCGACGGATGAATTCCTCGGCGGAGAGTGCCATCGTTTTCTGCTGACTGTGGTCTCTGTAGTCCTTGTATCTGAAGCTCACTTGACCGGCCTCGATATCCAGCAGTCGATTGTTCGAGATGGCTACGCGGTGGGTGTAGCGGCCTACGTAATCCAGCACCTTTTCGGGTCCAGCGAAGGGCGGCTTGGCGTAGACAACCCACTCTGACTTACTGAGCGGCTCCAGGTAACGAAGAAACTCGCGACGATCCTGGAGCTTTTCGAGGGTCGTGAAGAATCCCAGTTTGCCTGCGTCGAAAGCGCTCTGGAGGCGCTCCAGAAACAGGCGGCGGAATAGTCGCGACAACACGCGCACGGGCAGGAAGAAGCTAGGCCTGCAAGGGACCCAGCGGGCGCCATCGGGGGAGAGCCCGCCGCCGGGGACCACACAATGCAGATGTGGATGATGCAGCAAAGCGGCCCCCCAGGTGTGCAGGACAGCGAAGAAGCCAATCTCCGCACCCAGGTGTTTGGGATCGGCAGCTATGGTACGCAAGGTCTCGGCCGTGGCCTGAAAGAGGATGTTATAGACCACCTCCTTGTTTTGGTAAGCGATCGCGGCGATCTTGTCCGGAACGGTGAAGACAACGTGGAAGTACTCGCAGTTGAGAAGTTCGGCTTGGCGGTGTTCGATCCACTCGGCGCGCGCCAGCGACTGGCATTTTGGACAATGCCTGTTGCCGCACGGCCGGTAGCTGAAGCGCTGCTGGCCGCACTCATCGCACTGTTCGATCTGTCCTCCGAGAGCTGCCGTCCGGCACAGTTCGATGGCAGTCATGACGCGCCGCTGCGCTGTGGACATCGACACGCCATGCTTGTCTCGATGGGCTTCGCCGTAACGACGAAAGACATCCGCCACTTCCCACTTCGGCCGATCCATGCCTCCACTCCTCAGCAGGACTCGGAAGTCGCAGGCTTGGATGCAGGACAGGCTGGACTTGGCAGCAGGTCAAGTGGACTTGAGGTTGAGCAGACCTTGCTGATCGCTATCCGGAGGTATCGGGCGGTGGTCGTCAGGCTACGGTGCCCCAGCAGCAGTTGAATGGTTCTGACATCTGTGCCGGACTCCAGGAGGTGAACCGCAAATGCGTGTCGTAGCGAGTGAGGAGTGATCGGTTTGCGGATGCCAGAGATCTGGCGGGCCTTCTGGCAAGCCCACCCTACCGCGAATGTACTGATGTGCTGGCCGGGGATGTCGCCGGGAAAGAGCCAGTGACGGGGCTTGTTCACTCGCCACCAAGTTCGCAGGATGTCTAGCAGCTTGGGCGAGAGCATCACGTAACGATCTTTTTGTCCCTTGCCCTGGTCGACATGGATGACCATGCGCTCACTATCGATGTCGGTGATTTTCAAGGAGACCGCCTCGGAGATACGCAAACCAGCCGCATAACATGTCGTCAGAATTGCCCGGTGCTTGGTACTGTTGATGCAGCCAAGAAACCGCAGAACTTCCTCCGGGCTCAAGACAACAGGCAGTTTTTGCGGCAGCTTAGGGGCGGGAATAACCTCCTCAAAGTTCCAGTTCTTCTTCAGGGATATCCTGTAGACGAAGCGCAACGCTGCGACTGCGATGACCACAGAGCTAGGCGCCAACTTCCTTTCATTGGCCAAGAAGACTTGGTAGGCGCGAATTTCCTCCGGCCCTAACTGCTCCGGAGACTTGTGGAAGTGGCGTGCAAAACGCGACACCTGTTCCACATACGACCTTTGCGTATTGAGTGCGAGATTCCGCACCCGCATGTCTTCGATCATTCGCTGGCGAAGGGATGTCATAGAAACTCCTTTGCGAGATGGCTTTCGCTGCAAGCAGCGGTTCCATACTCACGCAAAAAAGTTTAGATGGAAAGAACTGAAGGTGGGGAGTCCAACGCGGCGCCGCGCTTAGTCAGAGCCTGCTGGCACCGCCGAGTACCGCGCAGCGGTTTAGTCCAAT
>PLHC01000023.1:0-8591 GCA_003138795.1 Granulicella sp.
TCCACGTTGGTGGCCTTGGAGTCGTTGTAGAACTTGACGCCGTTGCGGGTGGCCACGTACTCCAGGCGATGCTCGACGGCATGAAACTTTTCGACGGCGCCGCGAATAGCCTCGGCCGGGACCTCCGCCAGCCGCGCGGCCACCACCGCGGCCAGCACATTCTCGTTGTTGTGCGCGCCTTTGAGAGGAATCCCGCTCAAGGGCATGATCTTTTCGATCGCCGCATCCCCGGCGGAGCGATAAACCACAAAACCCTGCTCCAGCCAGGCTCCTTGTGAGACCGGGTGCTCGGCGGAGAACCAGTAGACCCTGGCGGCCGCGCGGGAGGCGGCGGCGACGCAGGGAGCGTTGTCGGCGTTGAGCACCAGCCAATCCTCGGCGGTCTGGCGGGCAAAGACGCGCTCCTTGGCGGCGCAATAGTTTTCAAAGCTGCCATGACGGTCGAGGTGGTCGGGGGTAATGTTGAGAATGACGGCGATGGTGGGGTGAAACTCGTCGGTGGTTTCAAGCTGGAAGCTGGAAACCTCGATAACCGACCAGCTTTCGCCCGCGCTTTGGTCGATCAGCGCCACCACCGGGACGCCGATGTTGCCGCCAACCAGCGTGGGCAGGCCGGCAGCGGCAAGAATTTCGCCCAGCAGCGTAGTGGTGGTGGTCTTGCCGTTGGAGCCGGTGACGGCGATCGTCCTGCCCTTGAGAAAGCGCGCGGCCAACTCCAGTTCGCCAATGACCGGCAGGCCGAAGCTCTTGACCTGGACCAGTTCGGGAGTGTCGATCGGCACGCCGGGGCTGACCACGATCAGATCCTGGCGGCGAAAGGTCAAGAGGCCGTGGCCACCGGCCTCGACCATGACGCCCTCTTCGAGCAGCGTGGGAATCTCCTTGGAGAGCGCCTCGGCCGAGCGCGTGTCGGAGACCGTAACCAGTGCGCCGCGGCGGCGCAGAAACAACGCTGCCGCCAGACCGGATTTCCCCAGTCCGACAACCAGAACCTTCTTGCCTTTCAAATCCAGCATTTAGTGTAACCTCGGGCTGATGCCGTTCAGTCTGACGGAATCCGCGGCTTCTTCAATTGTGCACCGGAAGGGGCCGCGCGGGAAACTCGTCTAACGCAGTTTCAGGGTGGTGAGTGCAAAGAGCGCAAACACCAGTGCAGCAATCCAGAAGCGGACGATGACCTTGGACTCCTGCCAGCCCAATTGTTCGAAATGATGATGAAGGGGAGCCATCTTGAAGATACGCTTCCCATTGCGGAGCTTGTAGCTGCCCACCTGGAGAATGACGGAGACCGCTTCGAGGATGAAGATGCCGCCGATGAAGGGCAGCAGCAGCTCCTGGCGGATGATGACGGCGACCGTGCCGATGGCCCCGCCCAGAGCCAGCGAACCGACATCGCCCATGAAGATCTCCGCTGGATGGGCGTTGTACCAGAGAAAGCCGATCGAGGCGCCCACCATGGAGCCGCAAAAGACGGTCAGCTCGCCCACCAGGGGCATGCGCTGGAGTTCGAGGTAGTCGGCGAAGACGACGTGGCCGCTGACGTAGGTGAGCACGGCCAGGGCTCCGGCGGCGATGATGGTGCAGCCGATGGCCAGCCCGTCCAGCCCGTCGGTCAGGTTGACGGCATTGGAGGACAAGGCCAGGAAGAGCGTGACGAAAACCACGAAGGGCAGAAAGGCCAGCAGGCCCAGGTGGGGGATGGAGCCAAGCCAGTGCCATTCGAGATCGGGGTGCCAGCTTTTGACGAACGGCACCGTCAACTGCGTGGAGAAGAGCTTGAACTGCTGCATGACCACCAGGGCAATCGCCACCGCGGCTCCGGCCAGCCCCTGATAGAGCAGCTTGGCGCGCGCCGTCAGGCCCAGGCTGCGCCGCTGGACAACTTTTATATAGTCGTCGGCGAAACCAATCGCGCCAAAGGCGAGGGTGGAAAAAACGGTGATCCAGACAAAGGGATTGGCGGGGTCGGACCAGAGCACGGTGGGCAGCAGAACGGCGATTCCGATGAGTACGCCGCCCATGGTCGGCGTACCCGTCTTCTTCAGGTGCGACTGCGGCCCGTCGTCGCGCACATACTGGCCGATCTGGAACTCGCGCAGCTTGTCAATGACGTAGGGGCCGATCAACATGCCGATGAGCAGCGCTGTCAGACTGGCAAAGACCGTGCGAAAGGTCAGATACCGGAAGATCCGGAAGACCCTGAAGTATGGAAAGAGCTTCTGATAGAGCAGCCAATAGAGCAATCCGCGCCCGCCTTTACGCACGCTTGCCGTCCCGGCCGCGCACTGATGGCTATGTTAACAGGCTCTCGGGATCGCTCGCCGATTTTACGCGATGGTCGTATCCGGCGCGGCACGGCTCCAGAGCACGCGAAGGTCGGTCGACTTGTTGAACGAGAACGCCGGCGGCGTGCTGGGCGCGGTAATCGCGAAGAAGTCCGCGCGATGCACGTCCTCCAGCCAGAACGCCGGCCGCGCGTCCGCCTGCTCCGGCACAATCTCCACATGCGACATCTCCAGATTCTTCAGGAGCCGCGCTAGACACAAATCACCCCAGCGCAATCAGCAACCCCTCGCCACCCTCAATCGTCACCGCCCCCCCCACCCGCGACCCCTCGCCATCGAGCAGCGTCGTCAGCACCACCGTCCCCGCCGCACACTTCACCGTCGCCACCTCCATCCCCAAATTCAGCAGCACCTGAAAATCCGTACTCTCCCCATCCGCCAGCCCCACCCGTCGGAACCGCAACACCGATCCCTCAGCCTCCACATCCGCAATCGCTCCCGAGTGCAGCGTGTCATGCTGGCGTCGCAACGCCAGCAGCTTCCGATACAACACCAGCATCGACTTCGGCCTCTGACTCTGCGCGGCAGCATTCTCCGTCTCCCAACCCTTCTCGAGCGGAAGCCACGGCGTCGCATCGGGCCTTGTAAATCCCGCATTCGGAGCACTCACCCACAGCATCGGCGACCGCTCCGGATCGCGCCCGCGTCCCTTGCCCGGCTCATTCTTCTCCGCCGGATCGCGTACCTGCTCCGGCGCGATCGCAACATCCGCCATCCCCAGTTCATCCCCGTAATACATCGTCGGAGTCCCCCGCAGCGTCAGCAGCAGCATCGCCGCCGCCCGCGCCTGCTGCGCCCCAATCCGAGAAGCCAGCCGCGGCTGATCATGATTCCCCAGCACATAATTCGGCCACGCCCCCGCAGGCAACAGCGCCTCATACGAACGAATCACATCCGCAATCGCATCCGCCGCCCACCGCGTCTGAATCAGGTGAAAGTTGAACGGCAGATTCGCCCCACTCAACTGCGGCACCGCGCCGTAGTACCGCACCAACTTCGGCAGCGGCAAATAAATCTCCCCAATCAGAACCCGACTCGACCCACCATTCGCCGCGCCCATCGTCGGCCCATACGCATCCAGCACCGCTCGCATCTCCGCAACAATCTCCTGCGTCTCCGACTGGTCCGCGTTGTGCACCGGAAGCACCCGCTTCACATCATGCTGCGCGCCGTCATACACGGGGTTCGGCGGATTATCGCGAAAGAATTCATCCTTGATCAGCAGCCACAGCACATCCATCCGGAAGCCATCGACGCCGCGATCCAGCCAGAACCGCATTGCCGCATAGATCGCCGCACGCACCTCCGGATTCCTCCAATTCAAATCCGGCTGCTCCTTCAGAAACGAGTGCAGATAAAACTGCTGCTTCCCCTCATCCCACGTCCACGCCGGGCCGCCAAAGTGCGACATCCAGTTATTCGGCACGCGCTCCGGCGCAGGCCGCCAGTCCTCACCCGGCGGCGCAGCATCATGCCACAGATACCAGTCGCGCTTCGGACACTCGCGTGAAGACCGCGACTCCACAAACCACGGATGCTGGTCCGAACTATGATTCGGCACAAAGTCCAGAATCACGCGCAGCCCCTTCGCATGCGCCGCCGCCAGCAGTGCATCGAAATCTTCCAGCGTCCCAAACAGCGGATCGACGCCCGTGTAATCCGTCACGTCATACCCAAAGTCCGCCATCGACGACGGATAGAACGGCGAGATCCAAACCGCATCCACGCCCAGCCCCACCAGGTAATCCAGCCGTGCCGTAATCCCCCGCAGGTCTCCGACGCCATCGCCATCCGTGTCCTGAAAACTTCGCGGATACACCTGGTAAATCACGCCCGTCTGCCACCACTGCGTCGCTGCGAACTCACTATCGGCCATGCCAATAGGATGCCACCAGCAACGCCACGCTCCGATATCGAAAGCGGTAGCATCGAATCATCATGGCTACCTCTCTCGACGAACTCCTCCACGAAGCCGAAATCGCCCACGGCCACCTCTGCTCCGGCCAGGTCCTCGGCGTGCGCATGGCGATGCTCGCCCTCAACCGTCTCGGCATTGACGATCCCCGTCGCCGCCACAACTCTGACGGCTCGCTCAACCCCGACCGCAAGCGCCTCGTCACCTTCGTCGAGATCGACCGCTGCTCAACCGATGCCATCGGAGTCGTCACCGGCTGTCGCATCGGCAAGCGCGCCCTCAAGCTCCGCGACTTCGGCAAGATGGCCGCGACCTTCATCGACCTCAACGCCCACCTCGATTCCGGCGACTACAAAGGCCTCCGCATCGTCGCCCTCGAAAGCTCCAAGAACCGCGCCCGCGAACTCTACCCCGACCTCGAAAAGAACGCGCAGCAGATGAAGGCCTATCGCGAGCTCCCCGACGAAGACCTCTTCCGCACCGAATGGGTCCGCGTCCCGCTCCCACTCAGCGAGTTCCCCGGCTACAAGGGCGCACGCGTCGCCTGCGCCCGCTGCGGCGAGGGCGTCAACTTCGACCGCTTCGTCGAGCGCGACAGCCAGCGCCTCTGCCTCGCCTGCGCCGACACCGAAAGCCTCTACTACAAACCGCTCTAGCCCACAGAAACAGCAAGGCCGCCCCCACCGGAGCGGCCTCGCGAACCTCGAGTCCTAAGCAATCACTTAGCGACGATTACGAAAGTCGCGGCGAAAGCGCACATCATCGTGGCGATACCCATTGCCGTAGCCGTAGAACCCTGGCTGCGCATAGACCACCACGGGCGGCGCAGCAACCATCACCGGCCCTCCAACAAACACTCGCGGCCCACCGAAGCCGACCACAAAACGTTGCGCCTGCGCCGCAGGAGCAGCGGCGATAAGGACTGCACCAGCCAGCGTCGCCGCTGCCAGCACTCGGACTGCATTGAACTTCATGCCTGTAACCTTTGCGGTGAAATTAGCCAGCTTCATATCGTGTCTCCTGCACTGCTCTTGCTTCCGCCGTGCAGTTAGATAAACGCACTTCCGCGCAGCGTGTTGCGCGCAACTTCTCCCGCACCGAGTGTTGACAGGCCTACTCGGTAGAAGCACGCAACGTCGCAGGCGCTTGCTCCGGCTGCACGCACGTAAAGCTCGACGCGCTATTCACATCACCCGAGCCGTTATAACGCGGCCACGTCGGCCACTCACACAGCGGCCGTGTCCGCCCGTTGTGGTTATCGGTCACCACCAGGTTCTCCGGCGCAATCCCGCGATCAGCCCACGCATCGAGCGTGCCGATCGTATCCAACCCTCCGTTGAATCGCCCACATCCATGACCCAGTCCCGGCACCAGGTACAGCCGCGCAAAGCTCTTCGTCACATCGACGCCTAACTTCGCCTCCAGCCTCTGGTAGTAGTCCACCGTCGAGTTCGTCGGAATCACCGCGTCCGTCGTCCCATGCACCAGAATCAGCTTCCCGCCATGCGCCAGGAACGGCTGCAAATTCGCGTCCGTGCTGTCGATCTCCCGCGCCTCCTTCAGCACCGCATCGCGCCACCGCCCTCCGGTGTTCGTATTGAAGTCGCGCGCATCGAAGTGATGGCCCACCGGCAAGAAGTTTCGCGTCACATCGTCGCCAATCACATAGCCAAAGCTGTTGAGGGGTATCACCGGATTCTGCAATGGAAAGTGCAGCAGCCCAAGTTCACCGCCTAAATTCGCACCCGCCAGCACGTTGTACCCGGGTATGCTCTCAACGTCATGCGACAGCGGCATCGATGTCCGCTCTTCGGTCGCAAAGGTCTCCAGCGTATGCACCTGCGCGTCCGACAAACAGCCACGGTGAATATGTCCGTCGCTGCAACGCAGCGTCTCTGCCCGCACATCGCACCCCGCCGGGTCGGAGATAATTCCATCGCGCAGCCCATCCTGACCATCACAGCGCTCTTCCACAGTGCGCGCAATCAGCCTGGTCTGCGCATGCCCCAGGAACCCGCCCGGAGCATAGAGCGCCTGCGCGGTTCGCATGAATTGCAGATTGAGTTCCCCCAGGTCCCACGCCGCATACGCAGCCAATACTCCGTCGTAATCGTCAGGGTACCGCTGCGCCACGCGCAGCGCCTCGCGTCCCCCCGTCGACCCACCAATGAAGTACATCCGCCTTGCAGCAAATCCATAACGCCTCTCGATCAACTCCACAACGACGTCATGTACTTTCTTCAGTGCATCGCCCGCAAAGTTCTGCTGCATCTCCGCGTTCCGCGCAAACTTCGCATTCAACGTGTTGATCGCATCCGGCAGCGGAAAGTAGTTGTGATGGTGCCCGCTATCGGAGCCGAACGTCGCATACCCGCGCGTCAGCGGCGGCGCCTGCGACTTCAACCCAACCGCCGTCCTCCCCAAACCATTCGCCGAACCCAGATACCCATCGAACGTCCCGCCGCCATACTGCAACGCCTTGCCGTTCCAGCGCTCCGGCAGATTCAGCTCGAAGCGAATATCCTGCGCCGCCGGATCCACCGGATGAATCCGTCCCATCACGCGGCAGTAGGCCATCCCGCCATCCTGCCGGCGCATCGCTGACGTAACCTCAGCCCCCGTGGTCGGCAGCCCGATCACATTCGCAGGCAGCGTAACGTGTCGCAGCACCCTGCACGACTCATCCTCACCATAGGCGGCGCGCAGGTGCGTACCGCCAAGTGCTATCACCATCAGCGCAACAAAACATCGGGCCCGGCAAATCTGCATCACTTAGTTGGTTCTCCTGCGCTCATCTCTAACGCTACGCCGCGCCTGCAGATTCAGCTACGCTCCGTCAGCGTCTCCGTGTCACGATCAGCCGCAATCGACGAGAGACTCTGTCGGCAGCTCAGCGACCGTTCTGCGCAGCCTCGATCGCCGCTCCAACGCGCAGCATCGTCGCCTCATCGAAGTGCTTGCCCATTATCTGCACCCCGATCGGCAATCCCGCCTGCGTCTCCCCGCATGGAACGCTCATCCCGCAGATTCCCGCCAGCGACGCAGCCACCGAATAAATATCCTCGAGATACATCTGCAGCGGATCATCCGTCTTCTCGCCCAGCTTGAACGCGGCTGTCGGCGTCACCGGAGCCACAATCGCATCCACCTTCGCAAACGCCTCCACGAAATCCCGTGTCAACAGCGTCCGCACCTGCTGCGCCTTGCGATAGTACGCATCGTAGTAGCCCGCCGAGAGTACATACGTTCCCAGCAGAATCCTCCGCTTCACCTCTGCGCCAAACCCCTCATCGCGCGTATTGCGGAACATGCCAGCCAGCGTGCTCGCATCATTCGAGCGCAGCCCAAATCTCACTCCGTCGAAGCGCGAAAGATTCGAGCTCGCCTCCGCCGTCGCAACCACGTAGTACGTCGGAACCGCATACCGCGTGTGCGGCAGTGAAACTTTATGAATCGTGCACCCCGCCGCGCGCAACTGGTCGAGCGCCCGCTCAATCGCCGCACGAATCTCCGGATCGAGTCCCGCGCCGAAGTACTCCTCCGGCACGCCTATCCTCAACCCATCCACCGGCTTCGCAGCCTCCGCCGCATAGCTCGCCACCGGCTGTGTACTCGACGTCGCATCCATCGCATCCGGCCCCGCCAGCACCTCCAGCAGGGTCGCCGCATCCGCCACCGACCGCGCCAACGGCCCCACGCGATCCAGCGACGACGCAAACGCAATCANNCCGGCTGCCGAATCGATCCGCCCGTATCCGTTCCCAGCGACGCCACGCACAGCCCCGCCGCAACCGCAGCCGCCGATCCGCCCGACGACCCACCCGGAACCCGGTCCAGCGCCCGCGGATTCTTCACCGGCCCATACGCCGAATTCTCATTCGACGAGCCCATCGCAAACTCATCGCAGTTCAGCTTGCCCAGCAGCACCGCACCCGCCGCCTCGAGTTTCGCCACCGACGTCGCATCGTACGGCGGATGGTAGCCCTCCAGAATCCGCGACCCGGCCGTCGTCGCAACCCCGCGCACCGCCAGCACATCCTTGATCCCCACCGGAACGCCCGCCAGCGGCCCGAGCGGATCACCAGCCTTCGCCGCCGCGTCCACGCGCTCCGCCTGCGCCAGCGCGCGATCGTGCATCAGCGCCAGGTAGCTATGGATCTCAGGATCCACTACAGCGATGCGTTCATAGTGCTCAGCCGCCAGCGCAACCGCCGACGTGCGCCCTTCCACAACAGCGGCCCGCGCCTCCGCCAGCGTAATGTTCTCAATCGAGGAATGCACTGCTTCAGCCATGCGTACCGTCTTGCTCCTTGTTCTTGTTCTTGTTCTTG
>PLHC01000023.1:8597-21880 GCA_003138795.1 Granulicella sp.
CATTCCCGCAGGGAATCTGCTTCTCTTCCGCCGTGCCGCTACCGCTCAATCACCTTCGGCACCTTGAAGAACCGTCCATCGCTCTCCGGCGCCTCCGCCATTACCACTGCCCGGTCCGCCGAAGCCTTCACCGCATCGGGCCGCAGCGTCTCGCCCGCAACAGCTCGCGTGAACCCCAGCACCTCACCCACCTGCGCCATCGGCTCAATCTCCGCGGTGTCCAGCTCATTCAACTGCGCAATATAGCCCAGAATCGCATTCAAATCCCGCGCCATGCGCGGCAACTCTTCCGCCGTCAACTCCAGGTTCGACAGATCGGCCACATGCCGAACATCCTCCAGCGTCACCTCACCCGTCGCAGCCTTCACACTCATCGCCCACTCCTGATCTCTTCGGTAAAGCCACAGGTTCAGCGAGGCTTTATAGCCTTCCTTGCCGCCCGAACCCGCACTGCACCCTGCTCTTCGAAGTGTATCCCGTTGAGCCGCACACCGGCGATGCGCCCCAGGTCATTCGCCAGCGCCGACCGCATCTGCAGAAACTGCTGCATCCACTCCGCCCCCGTCACGCGCACATGCAGCACACCCTCCGCATCCAGGTGCCGCACCTCGCCATGCCCCGCCAGCGCCGACCCACAAGCCACTGGCCATGCCGCCGCCAGCCGATCCTCATCCGGCAGCTTCTTAAGACTCCGCCCCAAAGATCCCCGCAGCACATCCCGCATCCTCTGCATCACCGCACCCCCGCAGCCGCTGCCCTCGCCAGCAACTCCTGCACCACCAAAGTCTCTTCATGGCTAGGTTGTCTCTTGCAATCCTGGCTGGATATGCGCATCGCTAGACGTATCCTATCCCGGAGCTGGAGGCAGCGGTCGAAACCACGCCGAGCTGGCCTGGCTGCACGCTCACGAGCCCGACGCAAGCCAATCTCCCACCTCGGCCAGCGAGTTCACCGCCTCGTACTCCCCCGCACACGCCTCCGCCTCCGTCCCCAGCAACAGAAACGCCTGCCGTAGTCCCGCCGCGTTTGCCGCCGCAATATCCGAGCATCGATCCCCCACCATCACCGACTGCTCCAGATCAAGCCCCAGCTCCCTCGCCGCCCGCCGCAACATCCCCGGCTCCGGCTTGCGGTCCTCATGCTCTCGCCGGTACTCACCCACGCCGTGCTCCGGATGATACGGGCAGAAGTACACCGCATCCAGCGCGACCCGCTGTTTCACAAACTCCGCGCGCATCCACTGCATCAGCACCTCGAACTGCGCCTCGCTGTAGAACCCGCGCGCAATCCCGGCCTGGTTGGTCACCACCACCAGCTTGTACCCCAGCCCCACCGCCGTGCGGCAAAGCTCGAAGATCCCCTCCACCCAGCGCACATCCTCCGCCGCATGGAGATATCCAACCTCGTGATTGATCACCCCATCGCGATCCAGAAACAGAGCCTTACCCATCGCACTCATCGCCCCTCACCATCTCGCACACCGCGCTGCCTCTTGCCGTTGCCCTTGCTTGTTCTACCGGAGGGAGCAGGGGCCTTCAGCCCCTCAACCAACACCCGCAAAAAAGGAGTCTTCAGCCCCGGCCCGCGTCCTCGCACGCGAAGCGTCCCCCCGGGCCGTCCGCGCAGAACCTGTCAAGCCCCCCTGCGCTTCAGAACACACCAAAACCCGCATGAACACTGGCGAATAATCTTTTCAAAACCTGGCATACTCTCAGGTCCCACTGGCTAAAATGGAAGTAGGGCTAAATACAGAATCAACTCAAGGCCCACAGACAACAATACAACCTGAACAGAATGAATACTTTACCCGCAATCCATTTGAATAGAATACCTTACGCCGATTCATCGAAAATCAGCACCTAAGTCCAATCGTTTGAATACTTTGCATATAAACTCTCTAAATGCAATACCTTGCAGGATTTACACAGCGCAAGCCACACATTCTAAAGACTCTGTGGAAATATCTCCGAGAGGGGGGGTACCCCCCCTCAGCCCGGAACCTGATCCTCAAACAATCTAGTTCACCGTAACAGCGAGCGTTACCGGAGCAGCCGACGTGAGGCTACCGCTCGTTCCAGTCACGGTCACCGAATACGCTCCAGCCGTTGTACCGGCAGTAATAGCTTCCGAGGTCTGCGAGCAGATCGTCGTCGACACCGTTGAACCGCTGCATCCGCTCATGGAACCGAGCCCCGCGGCGAGCAGGCAGACCATCGCCAGCGTGCGCAGCGCCCGCCGCTTGCGAACCGGCAGCATCAGCAGGAGCAACCCTGCCAGCGCGACGCCGGAGGAGCCCCGCAGCCACCGCGACTTGGTCGACGCCGTCGTCAAGCAGTTGCTGTACGGTCCCGCCGAGGTGATCGTAAGCGTAGAGGTTGCCGTACCGTTCGCAGCCAGACTGAGACTGCCTGGCGAAACGCTGCACGTCGGCGGTTGGCTGGTCGCAGGCGTAACTGCGCAGCTCAGTGCCACGGTCCCGGCGAACCCGTTCACCGAGGTCCCCTCAAGGGTCCACATGCTGGTCGTTGTCGTGTTCGCCACCGGCGTGACCGTCAGCGTCGCCGGGCTCGCCGCCAGCGTAAAGCTGCCCGAAGCCGCCGCCGCAAGCAGCTTGGCCACATCGATGGACCCCAGCCCCGTCGCCCGGTCATAGCCCGCAGCCACCACATACCCCGCGAGACCTCCGCTGAGACTCGCCGGCCCGGGAGTGCTGTTGTCGCACATCGATGGCGTCGCACTCATGCAGCCCGACACACCCGAGCTCGCCACCGTCACGTCGTGAAACACCGTCGGGCTGGACACCGCGAGGCGGTAAAGCAGAGGGTTCACATTGCCCTGCGCGCTCCCCAATTTCGTATTCAGCAGCGCCACGATCCCGGCCATGCTCGGAGCCGCCGCCGAAGTCCCACTGAACATTGTGACCTCAATGCCGGAGGTTGAGGATGTGGCGACACAGCTTCCCCCACCAGCGGCGAAACAGCCCAGATAGCCATCGTGATCGGCGGCGGAGAAGGCAACGTCTGGCACATCACGGAAACCATCTGCCGGAACGCCCGTCCCTGTCTGCCAACTCGGCTTGGCGATATAGGCGCTTGCACCGCCCCCGCCTTCAGCGACCTGATAGACCGTCTGATCACCGCTGTTCAGAATTGCCGATTCATTCCATGCGCCTTCAGGGATATACGAGAGAGCAGACTCGAAACCGACACTGGAATTGGTGGCAGACCAATAGAGTGACAGATCTGCGGTGTCGTTGAATTCGGTTCCTCCGACACATGTAACGTAGCCGCTGGAGCAGAGGGCGTTGATACTGGCAATCTGCGGCGTCTCCGCCGGGGTAACGGCGACAAATGGTGTATCGCAGCCAGCAACGCCGGAGTCGCCTGCGGAAACAAACGTCGCTATGCCCTCGCCTGCAGCGGTCTCGAATTCAGAGTTCAGATAGTCCGTCTCCGCTGCACCATTGTCGGCCTCGCAACCGCCGAACGAGATTGTCATGACGGGATCGAGCAGCGTGTTGATGTTATATGCGATAGCGATATCGACACCGTCCTCCGTGCTGGTGTCGGCGCTGATGACGAGGTCGGCCTGCGCTCCGGGTGCGGTTCCTGTGACACGATCGACGTCCAGGGTGGCTTCGCTTGCATAGCCAACATTCTTACCTGTAGCAATACCCGGATCCGTTCCGGCCAGCACCACGTTCGGCTGAATACTGGGTAGCCCAGCGAGGCTCTCATAGTTGGTAATGTCACCGGCCGCCACGCGGGACTTACCGATGATAGCGATATGCTGCGTCTTGGACCCGATCGTCGCACCCGTGTTGCCGCCGCTGTAAACGCTGGCGATGTCATAAATCATGGCGAAGTCGTCGCTCAGGATGGCATATATGCCGCCCCCCAGGTCAGTCTGCGGGCGCGGTCCAGCAGCAGGCAGTTCGTGAAGCGAGAACTTCGACTGCGGCTCATAGTGCGTCTCTGTCAGCCCGTGGACGGACCGGATGAGTGGATTAAGTGCGGACGGGATCGAGGGCTCCGACACCGTCGAGAGCCGCGACTTTCCAGCAACGCTAAAGCTCCCAAAGCTGGTATGAAACGCATTGCCCACCACCGCCGTCGTGCCCGAGGCCTCAACAATCACCCTGCTCGGCGCAATCGAATCGATCTTGAGCCCTTGGCTTGTGAGCCACGAGCTAACGGCAGCTAGATCATTCTGCGTCGGTCCAAAAAGCTGTCCAACCTGCTGAGGCGTCAGCCACTGGTGATGCAACGGCGAGCGGAGATTCTGCTGGTTAGCCAAGAACTGTTCGAAAGAGGCTTGGGCTGCGGCATCGCGACGCAGAACGACGGAAATGTGAATCGTCGCGCCCAAATCGACCGCCCGCTCGGACGTCTGGTTCCCCGCCCTCACCCATGCTGGCGGCTGTTCGCTCAGGCGTGTCAGCTGGCCAAAATCCGGATTGCCAGCAATCCGGTCAGCCTGCTTCACCGGCTGCAGAGCGGCAATCACTCCAGGGCGCGTCTGCGCAGAAAGCACAGAAATAAAGAGGATCGCGACACCCCCCATAAAAAGAGCATGGGACACAGCAGAGCGCAGATGAATCGCGAAATAGGAGAGCATCAGGCCTCGGACTTCGATCATAACGGAACAGTGTTTGCTGGAATGAGATTACGGTATTGTGTCGCTACACGAAAGGCGTCAGCGAGATAAAGTGCGCTACTAGGTGTGTGTCGGGCATAGNNATGCCCGACACACACCTAGAGACAGCAACCGCCGCGCAGATGATCCCAACTCTTAGGCCATACACCTCACAATTGGCGTTGTAGCTATGATGTTTAGTGGAGGCAGGAATGTCCAGCACCGAGTCGATGATGGGACGGCTGAGAACGATTGCGCCGGCGGCTGGCGCTTCCCCTACTTGCTCGATCCAACCCAATAGGTCGCGCGCCTACGAAGGGCTTGTACGCCAGATTTCTTTCTCTTCGACGCCGATCGTCTATCGTGGCCAACTCGACGACAGCCGCCCACGGCGCAAGGACTTCGGAAACGATGAGCCTGTGACCGGCAGAGACCTGCGCGCGGCGATGAATGCGGTGATCGCCGGAAAGCGTTCTCATTCTGAGCAGCGCACCAGCATTGGCTGCAACATCAAATGGCGGGAAGAGTAGTAGGCGTCACGGGCCATGCGGCACAAAAAAAATCAGACGGAATAGGGGGCGTAGTGGACGAGATTCTCAAGCAACTCAAAGATGGCGTGCGGCGCTTTCAGGCTGAGGTGTACCCGCAGCAAGCCGAGATCTTCGCTCAGGCGGCGAGTCAGGAGCAACGTCCACACACGCTGTTCATTACCTGCGCGGACTCGCGCATTGACCCCATCGCCATCACCAACTCCCGTACAGGGGAGGTCTTCGTAACCCGCAACATCGGCAATATGGTTCCGGCCTACGGCGAAATGCTCGGTGGCGTAAGCGCCGTCATTGAATTTGCGGTCAGTTCGCTCAGTGTCCGCCATATCGTCATCTGCGGTCATACGCACTGCGGAGCCGTGCAGGCTTTGCTCGAGCCGGAGTCCATCGCAAAGATGCCAACTGTCAAAAGTTGGCTCCATAATGCGCACGCCGCTCTAATCGTCGCCCAGACGCTGCATGAGCGCGCCGCTGGCAGCCCCACTGAGCACGTTCTGATCGATGTGCTCACCGAGCAGAACGTTCTACTCCAGATGCAACATCTAAAGACACACCCTTCCGTCGCCGGCGCAATGGCCAGGGATGAGCTAACGATCTCAGGATGGATCTACAACATCGGCACAGGCGAAGTGCGCGTCGCAGAAGATGGGCAGCGCACCTTCACGCCGATCGGGTTTGAACTCCCGACCGAGGTTCAGGTTGTACGCGATGGTCGGTCATAATGGGCAATCTTCCCGGCAGGTTGCCGTCTCCAATAGAGATGTTCGTTTCGGCTGGCGCAGTATGTTCATGCGACCACATTTACGCGCGACGAAAGATCGCAGATCTTTTCTTGTAATTCATCCTTGGGGCGAAGCATGCATTGACATTGCAGCGCCCTGCCATTAGCGTAAATATCAATGAGCGTTCGGCTGCACCATCTCGGGCATCACCATCATCATGCGCATAGCGTGTTGGCGGCTGTGTCCGGCGCGGCGAAGTAAGCAAGAAAAACGCCCTCCAGGATATACGACAGGCCCGCTGACGCGCACATCGCGAGCGGGCTTTCTGCTGCGCAGCGTTGAGAGTGTCTCCGGAAAACGCTTCACCGCACCATACAAGGGAACAGGATGACGAAGACAATAGAAACCATAACGATCGATTTCGCGAAGGCCGGCGGCATGGTTGCCGGCATTGTGCAGGATGCGAAGACCGCCGAGGTGCTCATGCTCGGCTTCCTCAACGAAGAAAGCTACCGCAAGACCACCGAGACCGGCTTCGTCACCTTCTGGTCACGCACCCGCTCCAAGCTGTGGATGAAAGGCGAGACCAGCGGCAACCGCCTGCGCGTCGTCTCCGCCTCAACCGACTGCGACAATGATGCGCTGCTCTTCCGCGTCGAAGTCGAAGGTGACGGGTTGGTTTGCCACGAGGGCACTGTTAGCTGCTTTACCAAGCCAATCGAGATAGGGAGCAAGTAATGTCACAAAAGAACAAACTGAAGCTCGGCATTCCCAAGGGCAGCCTGCAGGATGCAACCATCACCCTCTTCGAGCGCGCGGGCTGGCGCATCTACGCCAGCGGCCGCAGCTACTTCCCCACCATTGATGACACCGAGATCGAGTGCATGCTCGTCCGCGCGCAGGAGATGGCGCGCTACGTCGAGCACGGCGCTCTCGACGCTGGCCTCACCGGCAATGACTGGGTCCTCGAAAACCAATCCGACGTCGAGCGCGTGACGTCGCTCACCTATTCCAAGCAGTCTCGCGTTCCCGTGAAGTGGGTGCTCGCAGTACCCGAAGACTCGCCCTTCCAGAAGCCCGAGGACCTCGCCGGCAAGACCATCGCCACCGAACTCGTCGAGTACACCAAACGCTACTTCGCTGGGAAAAATATCCCCGTCAAGGTGGAGTTCAGCTGGGGCGCCACCGAGGTCAAGCCCCCAACCCTCGCCGACGCCATCGTCGAAGTCACCGAGACCGGCAGCTCCCTGCGCGCCAACCGCCTGCGCATCATTGAGACGCTCATGGAGTCGGAAACGCAACTCATCGCCAACAAGACCGCATGGGCCAACGACTGGAAGCGCACTAAGATCGAGACGCTGTCGCTCATGCTAAACGGCGCAATGGACGCCGAAGTGCTGGTCGGGCTGATGCTCAACGTGCGCAAGGCCGACCTCGACAATGTGCTCGGCGTTCTCCCCGCGCTCAATTCGCCCACCATCTCCCAGCTACGCGATGAGCAGTGGGTCGCCCTCAACACGATCCTCGAAACCCACCTCGTCCGCGACGTCATTCCCAAGCTCAAAGCCGCCGGCGGCACGGGCATCGTCGAGTATCCGCTCTCGAAAGTTGTGCTTTAAACAGAAGGAAGTGATTCGATGAAGACTGCAATATGGACACTTATCTTCTTAGCGGCCGCGACACCGGCGGTACTGTACTTCTGGCAGCGGTGGCGTCAGCAGAGGGCCGAGCGTGAGGGCGTCGCCGTGTACGCCACCGTGGTCTCGGTCGAGCCTATCAAGCGCTTCGGCAAGCAGTTGCCAATGGTGAAGATCGTGATGTGGGTACAGGAACCCGATAAAGGCAGTCGCGTGGTGACCATGAGCTCCCGCATCGAACCGGGTCAAAAGATCGAGCCCGGCGTGCGGCTGGCCGTCGTGGTCGACCCCAAGGACCCAAAGCGCATCTATCCCGCTGGCCCCGCCGCCACGGAGCGCGTGGTCCTGACCGGCTCACGGGCCGAACGACGCCAGATGCGGTCCGGACGCGGCGGCGTTCCAAGCGTTCGCGGACGCAGAGGAGTGCGATGAAGATACTCAAGACATTCGGCGAAAGTGCGAGCGCCGCAGAGGCCGCTATCCGGCAACTCGAGCAGCGCGGCGCCGTCAACACCGCGAAGGTCGACGCCGTCGTCCGCGACATCCTCACTACAGTCCGTGAACGTGGTGATGCCGCCGTGCGCGAGTTCAGTGCCAGGTTCGACGGTCTCACCGAAGACAAGCCGCTCCTCGTCAGCCGCGCAGAGATGCAGGCTGCCTGGGAGTCCACCAGCGAAGAGCTCAAAGCCGCCATGCGTCTCGCGCAAGCCAACATCCGCACCTTCGCAGAAAAGCAGCTGCCCCGCGCGTGGAGCTTTCGTCCCACCGAGGGCATGGAGGTTGGCCAGATCGTTCGCCCCCTCGGCTCAGTCGGCTGCTACGTTCCCGGCGGACGCTATCCGCTGCCCTCAACGCTGCTCATGACCACCACACCCGCACAGGTCGCAGGCGTGGATCGCATCGTCGTCTGTTCGCCCAAACCTGCGCGCGAAACCATGGCCGCCGCATACCTCGCCGGTGTCAGCGAGTTCTACCGTATCGGCGGCGCGCAGGCAATCGCCGCACTCGCCTATGGCACACAGACCATCGCCCCAGTAGACAAAATCGTCGGCCCCGGCAATCTCTACGTCACCGCAGCCAAGATCGCCGTCTCGCACCAAACGGGCATCGATATGCCCGCAGGCCCAACCGAGATCGTCGTCACCAGCGAAGGTGGGGACTCCACGGGTATCGCCGCGGACCTCGTCGCACAAGCCGAGCATGATCCCGAGGCCCTCGCCGTCCTCATCACCAGCCAGTCCGATCTCGCCGAGGAGGTCGTGCTCGAGGTGAAGCGCCAATCCCAGGGCAATGAAATCGCGCAACAATCGCTCGCGGCCCAGGGCTTCGCCTTCATCACCGCAACCGTCGAAGAGGCCCGCGCCCTCACCAACCGCCTTGCGCCTGAACATCTCACAGTGGACGCTGGTTCCGATCTCCGCTGGGTCAAGAACGCGGGCTCGGTATTCATCGGCCACCACACACCGCAGTCGATGGGCGACTACATCAGTGGCCCCAACCACGTCCTGCCCACAGGCCGCAACGGTCGTGTCCGAGGCGGCCTCAGCGTGCTTGACTTCGTCAAAATCATCACCGTGCAGCAGTACACGCTCGATGCGCTCCGTGAGGTCGGCCCCCACACGATCGCGCTCGCTGAAGCAGAAGGATTAACCGGTCACGCCGAGAGCGTGCGCGTGAGGATGCGATGAGTGCAGTCGTAGAACAAACCAAGACCGTACAGCCGCGCAAGGCGGTACTCGCCATGCCCGAGTATCACCCCCCGCTCGCCGGTCGCGACGCCCTCCGCCTCGACTTCAACGAGAACACCTTCAGCCCCAGCCCTTCCGTCCTGCGCAAGCTGCAGCAGCTCACCTCCGAGGGCATGACCATCTATCCCGAGCGCGAGCCCGTCGAGCGCATCGTCGCACAACACTTCGGCCTCCAGCGCGACCAGATCATCCTCACCAACGGCGTCGACGAAGCCATTCATCTGGTCTCCTGCACCTTCCTCGACGAGGGCGACGAAGCCCTCATCTGCACTCCAACCTTCTTCATGTATGACGTCTCCATCAGCCTCATGACCTCCGGCCTCAGGCGCGTTCAATCGGACGACTCGCTCACCTTCCCCTTCGAGCGCTTCCTCGCCGCCATTACGCCGCGCACCAGGCTCATCATCGTCGCCTCGCCCAACAATCCCACCGGCGCAACCGTCAGCCGCGAACATCTGCTCGCCATCGCCGCCGCTGCACCGCAAGCCGTCCTGATGGTTGACGAGGCCTACTTCCACTTCCACGGCGACACGACGATCGGTGACGTCGGGTCTATTCCGAACCTCATCGTCGCGCGCACCTTCTCCAAGGCCTACGGTCTCGCCAACCTCCGCATCGGCATGCTGGCCGGCGATGCGCGACTCATCAGCTACATACGCAAGGTCAGCTCGCCCTACAACGTCAACGGCGTCGCTTTGGCGGTGCTTCCCGACGCAGTTGCCGACGACGCCTACATCGCTTGGTACGTCGAGCAGGTCCGCAAAGGACGCGAACGCATCTTCGCCGCGTTGCGCGAGCTCGGCGTCCGCACCTGGCCAAGCGCCGCGAACTTCGTCCTGATGGACATCGGCCGTCGCCACAAGGAACTCTGCGCCGCGATGCACAAGCGCGGCGTGCTGGTCCGCGACCGCTCCGCCGACCCCGGCTGCGACGGCTACGTCCGCATCACCGTCGGCATCGAGGACCACGTTACCCGCGGCATCGCTGCTCTGTGCGAGTCGCTCGCAGAGATCGGCTGGACCCCAGCAGAAGGTAGAGGACAAGCATGAGCGATCTGGTACAAGAAGTCGGCGTCGCACCTGGCTCCGCAAGCCCCGAGCGCATCGGCATCGTCGAGCGCAACACCACCGAAACCAAGATCTCCCTCCGCCTCAACGTCGACGGCCAGGGCACCTACGCCATCTCCACCGGCATCCGCTTCTTCGACCACATGCTGGAGCTCTTCACCCGCCACGGTGGCTTCGACCTGCAGCTCAAGTGCATCGGCGATCTCGACGTCGACCAGCATCACACCGTCGAAGACGTCGGCATCGCCCTCGGCGAAGCCTTCGCCGAAGCCCTCGGAGACAAGAAGGGCATCCTCCGCGCGGGCTACTTCGTCATGGCCATGGATGAAACCCTCGCCGTCGCTGCCGTCGATCTCTCCGGCCGCGTCGCCTATGTCGTCGACGACCAGGTCGACGTCCCCGTCGTCGGCGATCTCCAAACCGAGCTCGTCACCGACTTCTTCGACGGCTTCGCCCGCGGCGCCAAGGCTAACGTCCACGTCAAGACCATGTACGGCCGCAGCAACCACCACAAGATTGAAGCCATCTTCAAGGCCTTCGCAAGAGCCCTGCGCGGCGCCTGCTCCCGCGACGAACGCATGAAGGAGTTGCTGCCGAGCACGAAGGGTTTGTTGTGAGCATAGAACTCTCCAACCAGGCGCGCGGAGATGCGATCGCTTCCATTCAGCGCTACTTTGAGCGGAACATGCCGGAGCCGATCGGCGAGCTGCCTGCGGGTTTGCTATTGAACTACTTCATGGAGGAGATCGGTCCAGCGATCTACAACCAGGCCATTGCCGACGCGCAGACGCGCCTGCATCAACGTGTTGCAGACCTTGACGGCGAGCTCTACGAAGAGGCTTTCCAGTACTGGCCCAGAGCCACAGCGAAGCGAAGCAAATGATCGCCGTCATCGACTACAAAGCGGGGAACCTCACCAGCGTCGTCAAGGCGCTGCGGTACCTTGGCGCGGACGACATCCTCGTCACGCAAGCCCCCGCCGACGTTCTGCGGGCCTCGAAGATCGTCCTCCCCGGCGTCGGACACTTCCGTGCAACACAGCTGCTCGAATATCTAGGCCTGACAAAAGCCACGCGCGCGGCCATCGCCAACGGCACACCGTTCCTCGGCATCTGCGTCGGCCTGCAATGGCTATATGAGGGCTCGACCGAAGCCCCCGAGACTCCCGGCCTCGGCCACTTCAGCGGCCAGTGCGAGCGCTTCCCCGCCACCTTCGAGGGCAATGATCTCAAGTCGCCGCACGTTGGCTGGAACTCGCTCGAAGACATCCGCCCCAACTCCCGCCTGCTCAGCGGCATCGCGCCGGGCAGCTTCGTCTACTACACGCACTCCTGGCGCGCGCCCATCTCCGCAGACACCGCGGCCACCACGTTCTACGGCGGAGCGTTCACCGCCGCCGTTGAGCGCGACAACGTTATGGGAGTGCAGTTTCACCCCGAGAAATCCGCCGAGACCGGCCTCCAGGTCCTGAAGAACTTCCTCGCGCTGTAGCATTAAACCACAGAGCGTCAAATCGCAAGTCAGGGAGACCAACATGAGCGACACCACTGAAGTCGTCCACGGCACCGTAGAGATGGTGCAGCCAGATGCCGCCGCCAACTGGACCGGCCTCGACCTGCTCCCCTTCGAAACCATCGCCGAACGCTTCCTCGATATTGAACACGAGGGCCACACCACCACGCTGACGGTCAGCCTCGCCAAGCCATTCCACATCGAAGGCAAGGGCTGGGCGTGCCCTTACCGCATCAGCATGAGCGCGCTGGGCCGCGATCACATTACGCCCGCGGGCGGCGCAGACTCCGTCCACGCCATCCAGATGGCGATGCACATGATCCACAACGAACTCAGCGCGATGGCGGGGCACCACAAGATGAGCTTCCTCGGGACGAATGATTTTGGATTTGGCCGCGTTGGCGGCAGCGAAGAGGCAGCCGCCCAATGCCCCGTCATGAACATGAGCGTGGGGTCCTAGCTTGCTGACCAAACGCATTATCGCGTGCTTAGACGTCCGCGCTGGCCGCGTCGTCAAGGGCATCCAGTTCGTCGACATCGTCGACGCGGGTGACCCCGCCGAGCTCGCGCACCGCCACGCCCGCGCTGGCGCCGACGAGATCGTCCTGCTCGACATCACCGCCACGCATGAAGGCCGAGGCACGCTGCTCGACACCGTAAAGCGCACCGCCGCGTCGCTCTTCGTCCCGTTCACCGTCGGCGGCGGCATTCGCTCGGCGGAAGACGCCGCTGCCGTCTTCAACGCAGGCGCCGACAAGGTCAGCATCAACTCCAGCGCCATCGCGCGGCCGGAGCTGATCGGCGAGATCGGCGCGAGCTTCGGCGCGCAGGCGGTCATCGTCGCGATCGACGCTCGCCGAGCCACCAACTCCGCGGACCCTGTCGGCGAGGCCGAGGTCTACGTCTCGGGTGGGCGCAAACCCACTGGGCTGCGGGTGATCGAGTGGGCCATCGAGGCCGAGCAGCGCGGCGCCGGCGAGATACTGCTTACCAGCATGGACACCGACGGCATGCGCAATGGCTTCGACTGCGAGCTTACCCGCCGCGTGTCGGAAGCCGTACAAATCCCGGTGATCGCCAGCGGCGGAGCAGGCTCGGCCGCGCACTTCGCCGAGGTCTTCCTCTCCGGCAAGGCGGATGCGGCGCTGGCGGCGAGCATCTTCCACTTCGGCATCACCGACTCGCGCGCGTTGAAGGCTGAGGTTGCGGCTGCGGGTGTTCCGATGCGGCTGCCCTGCTAGCACCCCCCACCCCCCTACCCAAAACACCGTAGTCTCTGGAATCAGCAACTTACGGGATGATATGCCTCCAAAGTATTGCATCCAGATACTTTAGAGGCAAGATATTCCAAACATTGGACTTAGGGGCCAATGTTGTTGGATTGGCGTCTAACGTGTTGCATCCAGAGACTTTA
>PLHC01000023.1:21969-35163 GCA_003138795.1 Granulicella sp.
TTGGGGCTTGACAGTCCTGCGCGGACGGCGAGAGGCTTCGCGTGTTGGGAGAGGCTTTTGGGGTGGGGCGAGACTGTTCGCGGGATTTCGAAGTGGATTTCCGATTTGAGAAGATAGACAGATGTTGATTCCTTCGATTGATTTGATGGGTGGGCGCATTGTGCAGCTCGTGCAGGGTGAAAAGCTCAAGCTCGCGTTCGACGACTTCAACTACTGGATCGAACGGTTCTCGAAGTATCCGCTCGTCCAACTCATCGACCTCGACGCAGCGATGCGCCAGGGGGACAACCGCGAGCTGATCGAGATGATCTGCAAGCGGCTTCCCTGCCAGGTCGGCGGTGGGCTCAAGTCGCCGGAGGACGGTCAGCGCCTGCTGGACGCTGGGGCGAAGCGCGTTATCTACGGGTCGTCGCTGTTTAGCGCCGACGGCGTCAACAAGGACTTCGCGGCCTCGCTGAAGAAGGCGCTGGGCGAGGATGCGCTGTGCTTCTCGGTGGATACGAAGAATGGCCGCGTCGCGGTCAAAGGCTGGAAGGACTCGGTCGACCTGACGCCGGAAGAGGCGATTACCTGGCTCGAGGATTACTGCGCAGCGTTCCTCTACACGCACGTCGACACCGAGGGCACGATGCAGGGGTTTCCGATCGATGTGGCAGCGATTCTGAGGTCAACGACAGCCCGGCAACTGATTGTTGCCGGGGGAATCAAGGAGCGCGCTGAGGTGGACGCGCTTGACGCCATGGGCGTGGATGCGGTCGCCGGGATGGCGGTGTATTCGGGGGCGATGGAGGCGTAGGGAGCGTGGGGGATGGCCACGATGGAGCATGGGGTGGGAGGGAATTTGGGTGGCACGATAGGGCGGGCCTTCAGCCCTTATCGATTGCCGACTCAAACCCTGGGGCTATGCCCCAGGCTGGTATAGTCCGCGCCGTTGGCGCTGTTCGTCGAGGTTAGTTGGGATTGTCCTCGTCGCCCACGATGGCGTAGTAGCCCTTGCGGGCCTGCACGGTGAGGCCCTTGCCGCAGTCGATCTCCAGCTTGCGGTACTTGCCGTCGGCTTGCTTGTTGGCGGGCGTGTAGCTGAGCAAATACTGGGTTCGCAGCTCGTTCTGAATCTGGTCGAAGGCGTCTTCCAGCTTGTGACCGTTGTTGCCGACGTCGATGACGCGGCCACCGGTGTCGCGGGCGAGCTGCTCCATCTGGGCCTTGCCGCTGTAGGAGGTGCCAAAGGTGTCGGTGAAGGGGTGATCGGCGATGAGGATGACGTAGAGGATGGTGTTGGCCTTCTGCGCTGCCTCTTCGGCGGACTTCAGCGTCTCCTGTGAGCCCTGGTCGCCGCCATCTGTCAGCAGCACGAGGATCTTGCGACCGGCCTGGGACTGGAGCTTGTCGTGCGCTGCGAGATAAACCGCGTCATAGAGCAGCGTGCCGCGCGGATTGCGGGTGGGCATGGGGCCGCCGCCGATTCCGGGAATGCCAGCCGACGAGCTCGCCGTGTTGATGGAGGCCTGGTTGATGGCGCGGGTCAGCGCCGGAGCGCTGTTGGTGTAGTCGGAGAGCAGGTCCACGTTGACGTCGAAGGAGATGAGGAATGCCTCATCCTTGGGGGTCAGAACTTCCTTCAGGAAGCGCGCGCCCGACTGCTGCTCGAGCGGAAGAACGCGCTGCTGGCTGCCGCTGGTGTCCAGCAGAATCCCGATGGTGAGCGGCAGGTTCTTCTCCTGCGTGAGGTTCCTGATCGTCTGGAGCTTGTGGTCTTCATAGACCTGGCAGTCTGCTTTGCCGAGGCCGAGGACAAAGCCGCCCTTATCGCGCACGGAAAAATAGGCGTCGACGAGGTTGACGTTGAGCTGGAGGGTCTCGGAGGGGTTGCCCGCAGGCTCCTGCAGGACGGGAGCGTTGCTGGCGGGCGGCGGAGCGTCAGGGGACGGCGCCTCCTGGGCACGGAGAGTCGTTGCGGAGACGAGCAGAAGCGCGAGCAGGAGAGCGGGAGAGCGGCGCACAAAGACCAGACCCATAGGTACTATTAGACGCCCGCACGGGGAGATTTTGGCGATGAGGATGATTCGGTTCAGAGCGCGGGAAGCTGGCGAACTCGCGCCACGTGCTTGCGAACTCGCGCCACGTAGAGCGGTGCGAGCCGGGCAGTTCCGGCGGTGCGGCCTTGCGCAACAAAGCGGGGAGCCTGCGCGTCCGACAGAGTAGAGCTTCAGCGCTGCAGAGAAAGAGAAGAAGACGAAGACGGGTGCAGGGACGGCTCCGCGCTGGTAGTCTGCTGGTAGTCTCAAGAGAGCACATTGCAGGTCGCGGCGCGGGCTCGATGGCTCGCGAAAGAGGAAGACGGATGACGTTGGGTAAGCAAACGATGTGGGTGGGTGGATTGGCGCTGGCGCTGGCTGCCGCCACAGGTAAGGCAAGCGGGCAGAATGCGCCGCTGGCAGGAACACAGTCGACACAGCAGAGCGTTCCGAACGCTCCAGAGCCGCAGACGCTGCCTGAGCTGAATACGATTACACCCGTGGCGGCGGCCTTGCCGTCGGCTCCTGCGCCGAACGGTGGCGTAAACCCAGGCGCTGGGCTGCCCTCGGCCCCCGCGCCCACGCCCCAGGCCGAGGAAGAGGGACCACCGCCGGAATCTTCCGCAAGCGCGGCAAACCGGCTTTCGGTGAATGTGCAGTTCCACCAGATTCCGTTTACGGTGAAGGACTCGAAGAGTCACCTGGTTCCGGGACTAACGTGGCGCGATGTGCGGGTCTATGAGAATGGTCTGCGGCAGCAGATCAGGCTGTTCACGGCGGACCCATTTCCGCTGTCAGTGGCGTTGGTGATCGACCAGAGCGTGACCCACGACACCATGGAGAAGATCAACGACTCTCTAAGCGCGCTGCAGGGGGCGTTTAGCCCCTATGACGAGGTGGCTGTCTTCACCTATGCCAACGGCGTGCGGAAGCAGACCGACTTCACGGCAGCGCAGAGCGCGCGCCTGGGAGCGATCCTGGAGCGATCCAAGGGTGTAGGGCGCGATCCGTTGATGGGCATGACCGGCCCGCTGTCGCACGGTTCCGTCATCAACAACCAGCCAATCGACGGCGTTGCCGATCCCGGGCACGCAGCNNTCAAGTACCTCCTGACCAACAATGTGACCGTGTGGGCGACGCTGGTAGGCGACTCGGCGATCAAGGGTGTTGGATTTTTGGACCGGATCCATCTGCCGCTAACCATGCGCGACGATGTGCTGCCGAAGTACACGGCGGAGACCGGCGGCCAAACCGATCCGGAGTTCCGGCCCAAGGGGATCGAGCAGAGCTTCGCGCGCATTACCGACGAGGTCCGCGCGCAGTACACGGTGGGCTACTACACCCACGAGTCTCCATATAACGAGAGCTACCGCAGAACCGAGGTGCGCGTCCTGAGGCCTGGACTCACGATCACCGCCAAGGACGGTTATTACCCGTCGGCGGCCGAAAACAGCCGGCGACCGGCGCCTGTAACGCCGTCGGCAATACCATAGGCGATGGAGCTTGTGATTCACAAGAACGCGCCGATGGCGCTGGCAATCCACAACAATGCACTGATTGCGCTCGCTGCCGCCGCCTCCTGGGGCGGCGGTGATTTTTCCGGGGGCATGGGCGTCAAGGCAGCCGGCGGGGAGACGGCCGGCGCGCTGCGCTTCGTCATTTTCGCGCAGGGGATCAGCCTGGCGGCGCTGCTGGCGGTGCTGTCGCTGCGGCATCCAACGTTGCCCCACGGAGCGCTGCTGGTGTGGGGACTGCTGGCAGGTGTGGCGGCGGCGTTCTCGCTGACGGCCTTCTATATCGCTCTCGCGCGCGGAGCGATGGGCGCATCGGCAGCGGTGAGCGGCCTGCTGGCGGCGGCGATTCCGGCCGTGGTTTCGAGCGCCATGGAGGGTGCACCGACGGCACTGCGACTGGCCGGGTTCGCGCTGGCCGCGGGGGCGATCTGGATGATCGCGGCCGGGCCCTCCCCCGAGAACGCCGACGGGATCAAACAGCGAGGAACGATGGCCCTGGCGATTGGCGGCGGCCTCGGATTTGGCTTTTACTTCGTCGCTCTGCGCATGGACAACGCGCTGGGAGTCCTTGAGCCGATGGCGCTGGCGAGGTCGGCAAGCCTGGTCACCTGCGTACTCTTACTCCTGGCAGTGCGGTTGCGGGGAAGAGAAGCCAGCACAGGCAGCAACGGGCGGCGGAGCGGGACGATGTTGAGCCGAACGATGTTGAGCGGGACGATGTTGAGCTGGGCGCTGGGGGTGGCGTTGCTCGATACGGGCGGAAATTTGCTCTTCGTCGCGGCGACGCTGCGGGGGCGGCTGGATGTAGCGGCCGTGCTGGCATCGCTGTATCCGGCAGGCACGATCCTGCTCGCCGCGTGGCGGCTGCACGAGCGGCCAACACGGCGGCAGTTCGCAGGGATGGCCGTGGCGCTCGCAGCGGTGCTGATGATTACGCTGTGAGGCGGAGCCGCACCTTGCTGTGCCGCGGAATGAGATATGCAGACTTGAACTTCATGCGGCGACGGCCACCAAGGAAAAGAGCGACGGCCGCAGAGTAGCGGGGGCGTCGCTCATATGAGATACGGATGCTTTAAGCGTGAGACGCAGAGGCTTCAGGCCGTGGGGGGCTTGGTGGCTTCGTCGGGCTTGGGCGTGACCACGTGCGAGGAGTCGGCGGGCTTGGCGTCCGCCTTGACGTCGTCGTTGATGCCCTTCATGCCTTCTTTGAATCCGCGCAAGCCTTCACCGAGTCCCTTGCCGAGCTCGGGCAGCTTCTTTCCGCCAAAGAGAAGAATGGCCAGCCCCGCCAAGATGATGAGGTGCCACGGTTGGAATAGATCACCCATACGAAATCTCCCTACTGCCGTCCACACGAGCGCCAGACGGCGACGATTCATTGTCGCACGATCCATGGACAATGTCCGTTCGTACAAGACCGGCAGTCAGGTTGATACCGATGGCACTCCGGATTTGGATGCAAAAGCCGCAGTGGACAGCTGCCGTGGGCGCTGGTCGGTATATCCTTGGTGAGACGCTCCGCGATGGCGCGCAAACCCGATCCAACCGCGCTGCTCGCTTGAGCCCGCATACGAGGAAGATGCTGCAACTGATCAGGAAGACCCTAAACTCTGCTACCCCTGCGGTGGCCTGCGCAACGAAGCTAGGCCTGTCACTGGGCCTGTCTTTGGGCCTGGCCGTCGCTGGATCCATTGGAACACTCACAGCTTCGGCACAAGCTCCAAGCCCGGCAGCAACCGACTCACAGTCCAGCAGCCAGACGCCGACGCCGACCGCTGCCCCGGGGACCGTTGCCGTATCGCAAGCCACCGCTGCGGCGCTGGTGCCCTACGCCGGCCCGAAGTATGACAATCGCTGGGAGGTTTACGGCGGCCTGCTCTTCATGAATGGCCAGGCGGGTCAGAATACGCCGGTGCGCTACAACATGGGTGGCGGCGAGGCGATGGGAACGTACTGGCTTACCAGCAAGCTGGGCGTGGCCGCGGATGGCCGCTTCGGAGCTGGAACGACGCCGGTGATCAGCCCGTACTACAACCGCGTGGTCATCATGCAGAGCATCGCCAGCGGCGGTGTTCAGTATCGTGGACCGAAGAACCGCTATGCGGCGATCGACCTTCATGCATTGGTCGGCGGCACCTACGGCGACTTCAACTACGCGGTGAACCATTACCCCGGCGGAAGCCCGGTGTCGGCATGCGCGGCTCAGCAGCAGCCCGGACAGAAGGGCAATCTTGGTCTCTACTGCAACCACATGGCGCCGTACGGTGCGGTGGGTGGCAGCATCGACTTCAACGAGAGCGCGAAGTTCGCCATCCGCCTCCAGCCAGATATGACCTTCGAGCACTTCGGCACCGAGACGCGCGAGTACTTCGCCATCTCCCTGGGCGTGGTCTACCGGATCGGCAAGAGATAAGTCAGCGAACAGGCATAGCAAAAGGCCGCCTTCAACGGGCGGCCTTTGCTGCGTCTGCTTCTTTATCGCGACTTGCTTCTAGTCTCTACCCCTGCAGAAACTCAGGCGAGACGGGATTCTCATATGCCGAATAATCCCGTGTAACCACGGTTAGACCGCTGGGCGTGACGAAGTAATGCTTCTTGTCCTCCGTCGCGTCATAACCGATCACCGTCCCGTCCGGGACATGCGCGTCGCGATCGATGATGGCACGGCGAATGCGGCAGTGACGGCCGATGTTGACGTGCGAAAAGATCACACTCGAATCGATATCCGCATAGCTGTTCACGCGCACATCATGCGAGAGCACGGAGTTGCGCAGGACCGATCCGGAGATGATGCAACCGGCGCTGATGATGGAGTTGATGCCCATGCCGGTGCGGCCCGGCTCGCCAAAGACGAACTTGGCAGGAGGATATTGATACGCCCTCGAGCGCATCGGCCACGCCTTGTCGTACAGGTTGAATGTTGGCGCAACGGCGGCGATGTCCATGTTCGCTTCGTAGTAGGCATCGAGTGTCCCGACATCGCGCCAGTAGAGGGCGCGCTGCTTGTTTTCGTCAACGAAGTTATAGGCTTTGACCTTGTACCGGCCAAGCAGCCTGGGCAGAATGTCATGACCGAAGTCGTGCCTGGAGTCCGGGTCCTCGGAGTCCCTGACGAGCTCCGGCAGCAGAACATCCGTGTTGAAGAGGTAGATGCCCATGGAAATATCGACCATCTCCGGGTTGAACGGCGAGCGAAAGGTGGTCTCTTTCGGCTTCTCGACGAAGCCGCAGATCTCGCCGTTCTTTGCAACCTCGACCACACCGAACTCCGAGACCCTGTCCGGCGTGACGGGCAGCGTGGCAATGGTGACATCAGCGCCGGAGTCGCAGTGCTGCTGCTTCATGAGCGCATAGTTCATCTTGTAGATGTGGTCGCCGGAGAGGATGAGTACATGCCTGGGCTCCTCCGAACCGATGGAATAGATGTTTTGGAACACTGCATCGGCCGTGCCCTGATACCAGCTCTTGGAAACCCGCTGCATCGGCGGCAGGATCTCAATGAACTCACCGAGCTCCGTAGCGACTACCGATCCCCACCCCTCGCGGATGTGGCGGTTAAGCGACAGCGCTTTGTACTGCGTGAGGATGTAGACGTGACGAAGATCAGAGTTGATGCAGTTGGAGAGTGTGATGTCGATGATGCGGTACTGCCCGGCAAAAGGAACTGCAGGCTTGGCGCGGTCACGGGTGAGCGGAAAGAGCCGTTCACCCGCACCACCGGCAAGCAACACGCCTAACGTATCTCTCATGATCGATCCAGCTTCCTCGAACGGCGGTGTGACGTTACCCTCATTCATGCACTCATGCTGGGATGCATGATACGGCACCCAACGACGCCGAGAGTATCAGCGCCGAGAACTTTTCGGCAAATTACGATCCGTCTAGGCGTCCGGTGAGACGCTTCCACCCGTCGCGTCGATCTCTTCCGTAGTAATGCGCAACGACTTCAGAAAGGTGAGGTCGTGACGGGTAAATGGGCCATCCGCAGCCTCCTCGGCCTCGTCGGTATCCGCTTCCTCGACGTCGTCCTCGACCTCATTGAGGCCGATTGTGGCTTCGAGCATCAGCAGAACGTCGAACCCCTGCTCACGGATCTCGCGCACAACTCCGGATATCTGATCGGACTCGCTCACCGACTCGTGGATCGCTTCGCCCAGTTTCTGGATAAGGTCTTTGACCTGTTGATTCAATGCCACCTCCCCGTCCTTTGGGAACAAGTCTTTGAGAAAAGCCTTGCGTTCACTGTTGCTGGAATGCCCATCCCACGCATTGGGTATTCCTGCCAGAGTCGGCGGGAACGGCAGTTGCGGGTGAATACTGAGACTGCTTCAAGAATACGCCGATGCAGCGGCGGAAGCCAAGCCCCGCAATCGTTCGGAATCAGCAAAGATTCCGCAGACCGAGCGGCTCCCTAAACGACCGTATTGTGATCGGCCCAGGCGTCCTCAAGACGATGCGCCAGCTCTTCCACCGGCGGCACACGCTTTGAGCCCCAAACCAGAAATCCTGCCGCTGCCGCTGCCATCCCACCCACAAGCCAAACCAGCTTTTTCATGCCTTGTCCCCTTTACGTATCATTATTATCGATTATCGCAATGAACGTCGTTGTTGGTTGGATGCAGAAGCCTGGAGCAGCGTTTCATCGCGGACCGAAGCGGACGCTGCGGCGGCGAGCAACGGCCCCGAACAGCCGGGGAACAGTACACTGGTTGCACTATGGACAGGGTTCGTTTCGGTCGCGCTCTAGGGTATGGCGCCCGCCATGCGGCGAAGTCGCTGCTGAAGGCGGCGGAGGCAGCAACGGCTCCCAGTCCGTCCCGCCCTGTAGAGCGAGCAGCCACGCCGCAGCCTCAAGCCGCACGTGTGGCACAGCGGGTTGTACAGGCGCAGCGGACGGTTGCCGCAACGAAGACGCACGCAAGCAAGCTGGGCCGAGGCGTGGGGTCGCCGCTGGCGCGATTCTCCAGCGTCCTGTGGCTGCAGGTCACTGGAACATTCTTCGTGCTGATCGCGGTATTTCTGTCCCAGGGGCTATGGAAAGAACGCGGCGCAGCGAGGCTTCCGATGGGCTCGCACGAAGCGGTGAAGTTCTATCTGCTGATGGCGGCGTTCGTCGTCTTCGCCTATTTTGCGATCAGCAACTTTGTGCGCGCGCATCTCCGGGGGCGACGCTAGCACGCAACGCTCAAAGCCGGGCCGAGCCCGAATGGGGAGACCCGCCGAGGCAATGACGCGAAGCTGGCGGTTCGCCGAGGAGGCTGCGGTTTGGTATGGTTTGACTTGGCTGCAGAGCGCGAACACCTGCACTGCGCCTGAGGAAAGGCACACTCTTATGACCGAGATCATCTCCAGTTCCACCCCCTCGCCGCTGCACCGCACCGCCCTCTACGCCACCCACCTGAGCCACAAGGCGCGCATGGTCGACTTCGGCGGCTGGGAGATGCCCGTGCAGTATAGCGGCCTGATCGCGGAGCACATGGCCGTCCGCACCGCGGTCGGCGTCTTTGACGTATCGCATATGGGCGACATCCAGCTTCGTGGGCCCAACGCGCTGGCCGCCGTCCAGAAGCTCCTGATGAACGACGCCTCGAAGCTGAAGATCGGGCAGGCGCACTACTCGGCGATGCTGTACCCGAACGGGACCTTCGTGGACGACGTGATTCTGCATAAGCTGGGCGAAAACGACTATCTGATCGTGATCAACGCGGGCACGCGCGAGAAGGATCTGCAGTGGGTTCGCGATGCGGTCGGCGGCATGAGTGGCGTACACATCATGAACGTCAGCGACTACTACACGCAGATCGCCATCCAGGGCCCGAAGGCGCAGGCTACACTGCAGAAGCTCACCGGCGTCGACCTCGCGCCGATCAAGAACTACTGGTTTACCTGGGGCCAGGTCTGCGGTCTGCAGAACGTGCTGATTGCGCGCACCGGTTATACCGGCGAGGACGGCTTCGAAATCTACGTTCCTTCGGACGAACCCACCAGCGCCCGCGTCTGGGGCGAGGTGCTGGCTGCCGGAGCTGAGTTCGGCATCATGCCCTGCGGCCTGGGAGCACGCAATACCCTCCGGCTCGAATCGGCCATGGCCCTCTACGGCCACGAAATCTCCGACAGCCTCAACGTCCTGGAGGCCAACCTCGGGCGCTACTGCAGGCTCGGACGCGAGCCCGAGGAGACCATCGACTTCATCGGTCGCGACGCGTTGCTGGAGGTCCAGAACAGTGGCGGCCCCACCAAGCGGCTGGTTGGGTTAGAGATGATTGAACGCGGCATCGGTCGCGACGGCTATCCGGTGTTCTCGCTCGAGGGCGCACGCATTGGGGAGATCACCAGCGGCTCACCCGCGCCGTTCCTGAAGAAAAACATAGCGCTGGCCTACGTTCCCATTGGATTCATCGAGCCCGGCACCGAGGTCGCGGTCGAAATCCGCGGCCAGATGGTCAAGGCGCAGGTGGTTCCAACTCCCTTCTACAAGCGCCCGAAGGTGCTCTCGCCGATCATCCCGGCGCCGCCCAGCTAAGCCGCTTGCGCGCTTATCATCCTGTGCTCGCTTTCCACCGCGGCGCTGCCTACAATTATCCTGCAACGATGTACGTCCAAGAGGAACCATGAGCTATCCCGAGAAATACCGTTACGCCAAATCGCATGAATGGATGTCGCTCGTCGGCGACATCGCGACCATCGGCATCACCGACTACGCCCAGGGCTCGCTTGGCGATATTGTCTTCGTCGAGCTGCCTAAGATCGGCCAGAAGATCGAAGCCGGAGCAACCTTCGGCTCGATTGAATCCGTCAAGGCCGTGAGTGACCTCTACTCGCCTGTGTCAGGCACGGTTACGGCGATCAATGAGCAGCTCAACGAGGCGCCTGAGACCATCAACAACGGGGCCAACGATACCTGGATCATCAAGCTCGCGGTGAAGAACCCCGACGAAGCCAGCGCCCTGCTCTCGGCCACCGAGTACGAAAAGTTCGTCGCGGAAGAGACCGGACACTAACCAGAAATCTCCGCTGCAAGAGGGTTCCTTTATGCGCTATCTGCCCAAGTCGCCAGCCGACCGCGACGCGATGCTCGCTGAGATCGGCGTTCCGTCGATCGAGAGTCTCTTTGAGACGATCCCGGCTGAGTATCGCCTTTCCCACGACCTCGACATCCCGCGCCAGCACTCCGAGTCGGAAGTCCTCGACCGCTTCCGCGCGTTCGCGTCGAACATCGCGTCGGGCAGTGCTGAGGCCCTCGCGGAGCAGCCGTCCGGCAAACTCTTCGCGAGTTTCCTTGGCGCCGGCGCTTACCGGCACTATCGCCCGGTCATCATCGACTCGCTGATCCAGCGCGGTGAGTTTCTGACCAGCTACACGCCCTATCAGCCCGAGATCTCGCAGGGCACGCTGCAGGCGATGTTCGAGTTCCAGACGATGATCTGCGAACTCACCGGCATGGAGATCGCAAACGCATCGATGTACGACGGCTCGACCGGGGCTGCGGAGTCTGTTTTGATGGCTTGCCGCGTGACGGGTCGACAGGGAGCGGTCGTCGCTCGCACCGTTCATCCGGAGTATCGCGAGGTGCTCGCGACCATTACCCAGCATCAGGACATTCCCGTCACCGAAGTGGGCTACGTGGCGAAGACTGGCCGCGTGGATCTGGCCGCGCTCGACGCTGCGATCACGGCCGAGACGGCTGCTGTGCTGATTCAATCGCCCAACTTCTTTGGGACGATCGAGGATGTTGCGGCGATCGCAGAGATTGCGCACAGGAAGGGCGCGCTGCTGATCGTGTCGATTGCCGAAGCCGTAAGTCTGGGCGTGGTGAAGGCGCCGGTGGAGGCGGACATCGTGTCGCTCGAGGCCCAGAGCTTCGGCGTGCCGGTGGGCTTCGGCGGACCGTACTGCGGGGTGATCGCGTGCAAGGAGAAGTTTCTGCGGCAGATGCCGGGGCGGCTCGTCGGCGAGACCAAGGACAAGAATGGCAAGCGCGGATTCGTGCTCACGCTTTCAACGCGCGAACAGCACATCCGCCGCGAGAAGGNNAACATCTGCACCAACCAGGCGCTGGTCGCGCTGATGGTGACGATCTTCCTGACGGTGTACGGCAAACAAGGCCTGCGCGAACTCGCTGAGCAGAACCTGGCGAAGGCAGCCTATCTGCGAGATGCGCTGCGCGCGGCGGGCGGGAGCACGAAGTTTGATGGCACACCGCGCTTCCACGAGTTCGTGCTGACCAGCAAGGAATCCGCGGCCGCGCTCAATGCGAAGCTGCTGGAGAAGCAGATTGTCGGCGGGCTTTCGCTGGCGAAGTGGTACCCGGAGCTCGGCGAGAATGCGACCCTGTGGTGCGCTACCGAGTTGACGACCAAGGCGCAGATCGACGCTGCCGCGGCGGTCCAAGCGAGAGCGCTCGAGCAAGAGCTCGCAGGAGTGAAGTAGCCATGGACATCAGCGCAATCGAAGGACAGGAACTGACCGCCGTTGAGTTTGTCTCGGACTATCTGCGGCTGCGCTTCGGTGATGCGGGAAACGGGGGGCCGCTGCTCACGCTGTACGCGTGGCCGCACATCCTTCTCGCCGACTTCAGCATCGCGTACGGCGAGCCGGAGTATCGCAATGCGCTGTGCGCGCAGATTGGCGAGATGGTCGCGAAGGCGACGCTGGACGAGATGGAGTCGCTGACGGTGGAGCTCGAGAGCGGCACCGTGATTGCGCTCAGCCTGCACGAAGAAGAATTGGATGGGCCGGAGGCTGGGAGCTACTCGGCCAGCGGCGATGGGCAGGACGAAGAAGAGTTTTAGAGGAACATTTATGGCAGAGACAAAGTTCATCGGAACGCCGCGCAAGGCGACCACGCACGTCAATCAGAACGAAGACCTGATCTTTGAGAAATCGTCCGCGGGCAAGAAGGGCTATCGCCTCGCGCAGCTCGACGTTCCTGCCGTCGATGCGGCGGCGCTGCTGGGTGATGTGGTTCGCACCGACGATCTTGGCGCCATGCCCGAGCTGAGCGAGATTGAGATCGTCCGCCACTTCACTCGCCTGTCGACGTGGAACTATGCGATCGATCTGGGGATGTATCCGCTGGGCTCGTGCACGATGAAGTACAACCCCCGCATCAATGAGACGGTGGCAAGACTTGAGGGCCTGGCAGAGGCGCATCCGTACCAACCCGAATCGCTCTCGCAGGGCGCGCTGGGGATCATGAAGCTGCTGTCTGACTGCCTGATCGAGATCACCGGCATGGACGCGATTACACTGCAGCCAGCGGCCGGGGCGCAGGGCGAGTTCACCGGGATTCTGCTCGCCCGCGCCTATCACCAGGCCAAGGGCAACCCGCGCAAGAAGATCATTGTTCCCGACTCCGCGCACGGGACGAATCCCGCGTCGGCGGCAGCCTGCGGATACCAGGTTGCGAACCTCAAGTCCAACGCGCTGGGCATGGTCGATCTCGCCGAACTCGAGCGCATGGTCGACGAAGACGTCGCCGCGCTGATGCTCACCAATCCTTCCACGATCGGCGTCTTCGAGAGCGAAATCCACAAGATCGCCGACATCCTCCACGCCAAGGGCGCGCTGCTCTACATGGACGGCGCGAATATGAACGCGCTGGTCGGCAAGACGCGGCCAGGCGACTTCGGCGCCGATGTGATGCACCTGAACCTGCACAA
>PLHC01000164.1:0-804 GCA_003138795.1 Granulicella sp.
TTCTGGGCCTGCCAGAGGTTGATCTCCATGGGGAGCGTGCGGAGACTCTCGGCGATGGCGAGGGTCTCGTTGAGTACGGACAGGTTCTGCTGGCCCTGCTGCTCGGCTGCGGCTTCAAGGCGGACCATGGCGCGCTTCATGCGGCGGTCGGCGGTGTAGCTGAGCAGGTTATTGTCGAGAGTGATGTGATCGACTTCGGCGCGACGGAGCAGGCGGGCGATCTCGGCGGAGTCGAAGGTGTCGGACTCGAGGGCGTGGCGCAGGCTGGCGTTGACGGCAAAGCTGGCGGTGACGGCGAGCGCGGGTGGAGTGGGGACGTTGCCCTCGCCGAGGAAGTCGAGCAGGGTGGCGTGCTCTTCGTAGATGCGGATGAGTGAGCCCTCGACCTCGGCGAGCGTCTGGTTGAGGATGCCCTGGAGGATGCGGTACTGCTCGTCGGCGAAGAGCGAGGTGAGGGAGTAGAGCGTGCAGGCGAAGTAGCCGTCGATGAAGCGGATGAGTTCGGGGAGGTTGGAGTGGCGGACGGAGCCGTACGCGTTGGTGACGAAGGCCTCCCAGGCGGCTGCATCTTCCGGTTGAAAACGCTTGACGGCGGCAAAGAGATTCTGGTCGCCGAGGTGCAGGACGGCGAAGCAGATGTCTTCGGTCTCCTCGGTGATGCGGGAACGCAGGGAGGCGCGGCCGACGGCGAAGCGGCTGCGGCCGGAGGTCATGACGTCGTAGCTGCGGCGGTTGACTTCGAAGCAGAAGATCTGCCCGGAGTCGGGATAGCTGCGGAACATGGAGCTGATGGCGTAGTGCGCG
>PLHC01000164.1:824-49405 GCA_003138795.1 Granulicella sp.
CGGCGGTAGACCTCGGCGCCGTTGGCGATGTCGGGGTCGCTGCTCTCGGCGCGGGCGAGGATCTGGAGGAAGTCGGCTTCGAGCTCGGAGGCCGATTCGCCGAAGAGGGCCGGGTCGGAGAAGAGCTTGTGGGCGAGCTGGATGACGCGGCCAGCGTAGGCGATGATCTGGATGGTCTCGATGCCGGAGACNNAACCAGCCGCAGCTGGTGTACATGAGCTGGGCGTGGCGTTGGAGCTCGAGGAGTTCGAAGACGGTGATGCGCTCGGCTGGGGTCAGGGTATGGGTTGCGTGGACAGCGAAGAAGCGGTCGAGGTTGTCGGAGCTGCGGTCGAGGATGACGTGGATGTAGGCGTCGCGGGCCGCCCAGAGGTCTTTGAGGAGCGGAGCGGCGACGGCTTCGGCGAGGGGTGCGGTGCGGTCGCGCAGAAGGTCGAGGGCTTCGCGCAGAGGTGCACGCCAGCGCTGGTTGCCATCGGGCTTGCCACTGTTGCAGCCGCAGTCGGAGCGCCAGCGCTCGACGCCGTGGGAGCAGCTCCAGGAGGTGTTGTCGACGACCTCGGCCTCCCATTGCGGAGGAAACTTTTCGAGGAATTCGCCGTAGTTGGTGAGCCGCGCAAGATTGTTCTCTTTGATCGAGTTGAGGGCGTAGCTGAGGGCCATCTCGCCGTGCTTGTGGTGGTGGCCGTAGCTCTCGCCGTCGGTGGCGACGTGGGCGAGTTGGGGCTCGGTGGCGGGCTTGCCGGCGCGGAAGCCCGAGACGAGGCGGCGAGCGAAGGTATCGCCGTCGTTGAGTAGACCCTCGAAGGCGATCGAGCGAGAGGCGGGGCCGTCGTAGAAGAAGACGGCGATGGAACGGCCTTCGTCGAGCTGGACGATGTAGGGCTGTGTGGTGTCGACGCTGGCGTCGGGAGTTTCGGCCCAGGGGGCAGCTGTTGCCTCCGGGGCTATAGCCCCTTCAACGCTGACGCCCGCACGCTTCAAGGCGACGGCACCTGGCAGCTTGCGGACGCGGGCGCACTGGTGGGGCGCGAGGATGGTGAACTTGATGCGCTCCTGCGCGAGGAGGTCGAGGATGGAGCGGGAGACGGCGGTCTCGGCGAGCCACATGCCCTCGGGCTTGCGTCCGAAGCGGTGCTCGAAGTCGGCGATGCCCCAGCGGATCTGGGTGCGGGCGTCGCGCTCGGAGGCGAGCGGCATGATGATGTGGTTGTAGACCTGGGCGAGGGCAGAGCCGTGGTTGGAATAAAGCGCCGCGCTGGTCTGGTCGGCGTCCTGAATCATCCGGTAAGTGCGCGGAGCGAAGTCTTGCAGCCAGCTGAGAAGCGTGGGGCCGAAATTGAAGCTCATGCGCGCGTAGTTGTTGACGATCCGGATGATCTGCCGCTGCTGGTTGACGATGCGCGAGGCGCCGTTGGGGGCGTAGCACTCGGAGGTGATGCGCTCGTTCCAGTCGTGATAGGGG
Organism: Granulicella sp.; assembly: GCA_003138795.1. Classification (GTDB taxonomy): domain Bacteria; phylum Acidobacteriota; class Terriglobia; order Terriglobales; family Acidobacteriaceae; genus Granulicella. The sequence continues at coordinate 2,290 of PLHC01000164.1, forward strand.
GCGGCGGAGTCCTGCAGTTCGATGGTCTCGAGCCAGGGGTTCTCGCGGGGCGGCTGGTAGAAGTGGCCATGAACGCAGATATAGCGCAGCGGTTGGGCGGGTGCGGGGCCTGTTTTTCGTGTTGCTGGCATCGTGCTTTCAGAATAACAATTGTGCGGAAACCTTACGGCTTCGATGGGCGGTGTGCGCTGCATTGAGGTCAAGTTTATGCGCTCTCACGAAACTTGCGACCGAAGAGGAGTTTGCGGCCAGCCAGGTAGGGCCGGAAGTCCACGAGGGGGATGAACAGCCGTTGCACTCGATTGTTGAGCAGCACCAGGATAGAGGAGATCGTCGTGAGGAGCACCTGCACCAGAATGATGATCATGCTAAAGGCCACCGTGGTAGCCCAGTCGAGCATTGCGTGCGTTGGAGAGAAGATGCGGACAGCGAAGATGGAGAGGATCAGGATCACGCAAAAGCCGAACAGGCCGCTCGATAGCAGGAGCAGACGGACAAAGATGGTGTCGGCGTAGACCGACATGCTGCTGAAGCCGTGCACGATGAGGGAGGAGAAGTTCATCTTCGACTTGCCTGCGTAGCGGCGGCCGCGGCGGATAGGGACGAGTGTCATTGGAAGCTGCGAGCGCATGATGGCTGCGGGCAGGTTGTTCCAGAGGTCGGAGACCATGACGAGGCGGTCGACGTAGCTGCGGGAGAGGATGCAAAAGTTGCCGAAGCTGATGGCTTGTCCGGTGACCAGCTCGAAGAACCATTTGTAGAGCATGTAGAAGCCCTTGAAGGAGATGGTCTCCACGCGCTTTTTGCTGTGAGCGATAAAGCAGAAGTCGTCGCGGCCGTCGATGTTGCGGGTGAGCGCCTGGATGGAGTGCGGAGGGTCTTCGCCATCGGCGTCCATGATGAGGACCGCGTCGAAGTCATGGTCCTCAGCGGCGACGCAGAGTCCGATGGCGATGGCGCGCTGGTGGCCTACGTTCACCGATACGGTGATGATCTCGACTCCAACAAGATGCTGCAGGCCGGACAAATCATTGAAGTTGGGCGGGGCAGCTTCGGTTGAGCCATCGTCGATGATGCTGACAAAGATCTGGAATGGAAGAGTCGATGCCGCACTGTCCAGTTCGCGCAGAAGCATGCCAAGCGATATCCAGTCGTTGTAGACGGGGATGACCAGACGCAGCTTGTTCACGACGATCTCCTGTAGTTTGGACGGGCTGATGCGGACGCTGTTCCTTACCCTGGATTCTGCTCATCATCATACAGTTGGGGGTATCCGCGGTCGCTCTGAAAGATGGCCAGCCAGGCGAGACGAGCGTCGGACCCGGATCGTCACACTGTGGTGCTTCCGGCTATGGAAGCTTGGCGGCGGCGAGGTCGCAGGCGCGCCAGAGATACCAGCTGGCGACCGAGCGCCAGGGCGCCCACTTCTTCGCGCGGCGCTCCATGTCGGCGGGCCTGGCGAGCAGATCGGGCGTGACCTTGACGCCGGGCTTGAGGCCCTGGAAGGTGAGGGCGAAGCCTTTGCGGACGCCGTAGTCGCTGGTGGGGAAAACGTCCGCGCGGCCGAGGCGGAAGATGAGCATCATCTCGACGGTCCACTTGCCGATGCCCCGGACTTGCGTGAGGTGCTCGATGATGGCCGCATCCTCCATCCGACGGATCTTCGCCAGGGAAGGGACGGTGCCGTCGAGAGTCCTGGCGGCGAGGTCGCGGAGGGCGAGGGTCTTGTTGTGGGAGAGGCCGGCGGCGCGGAGTTGCTCGGTGGGGCAGTCGAGGAGGTGCTCGGGTGAAGGATGTTGGCCGATGCCGCAAAGGGGCTCGAAGCTCGAGATCATGCGGGCGTGAATGGTGGCGGCGGCTTTGCCGTGGAGTTGCTGATAGATGATGGATTCGGTGAGGGCTTCGAAGGGGGATTGGCTGGAGGCGAGGCGCAGGGTGAGGGGGCCGGCGCGGGAGATGAGCTGGGCAAGCTTCGGGTCAGCGGCGGAGAGCGCGGCGATGGCCTCGGCGGAGTCGTAGGGGAGCTTGCGGGTGGGGCCGGTGCGGGGCATATGGGGATGATAGGCGGTACCGCTGCGGCGGAGAAATCTTCATCCGGACTCGATCATGAAGGCGCAATTTCCAAGGATGGTGGCAGGAGTTAGGCATTTGGAGCGGGTCTAAGTCGCGAAATGGGTAATAACGCCATTTGTGACCGATAAGCGACCAGATTTTTCGCGTATCCACGCAACATAAGTGACCGCTATCACATCTTTCTTTTTCACTGCTATACTCATTTTCTCAAAAATGGTGGCTACGGATGCGATGTCTGGGCCGATGGCAAGCTGAAGCGGTATATCGACAAGCTAGAAGGATTCGACCTCCAGAGTGGTTTTTGACGTGGAGCAAGCAGGAGCGCATTCATGGCGCAAGTATTTGACCGCAGTTCGAATGCCCTGGCGCGCGCGAGCCTCGCGCTGACGGGCTTGATCGTCATCGCACTTGGCGTGGCGCTGAACTCGTTGCAGCGGTCGCCATGGGTGACCCGGCAGGGACAGCGGCCGGACCAGCCTGTGCCGTTCAGCCACAAACATCACGTCGAGGGCCTTGGGCTGCAGTGTCAGTACTGTCATACGTCGGTGGAGAGGAGCTCGTACGCTGGCATTCCACCGACGAAGACGTGTATGAACTGCCACTCGCAGATCTGGACGGACGCGCAGCTGCTGGAGCCGGTGCGGCACAGCTGGGCGACGGGTCAGTCGATCCGATGGATCAAGGTGCATGACCTTCCGGACTACGTGTACTTCAATCATGCGATTCATGTGAACAAGGGCATTGGGTGCGCGAGCTGTCATGGACGCGTGGATGAGATGCCGCTGATGTATGCGCAGAACACGCTGCAGATGGAGTGGTGCCTGAACTGCCACCGCGATGCTGGAGTGAATCTGCGGCCGACCTCGGAGGTCTACAACATGGCGTGGGCTGGGCCTTCGACGGATAAGCCGGTGTGGTGCGCGACGACGGGCAAGGCGGGACCGACGGCGCAGCAGGTCTCGTGCGTAACGACCGATCCGGCCAATGGGAATCCGGAGCTGGCGCAGTTGGACAAGCCTGCCGGAATGAGCAAGGAACAGTCGGGAACGGACCTGCAGCCGCATCCGGGGGCGGGTGAGGGGCAGACGGTATCGGATGCTCCGATGATTGCGATGCCCGCGAGCTATGTGAAGTTCACCGGCCAGATGGAGCTGGGTCATTATCTGACGCAGCAGTACCACATCCGCACAGCCAATGAGCTGTCCAGCTGCGAGGTGTGCCACCGATGAACGAGACCCGAATGAATATCGAACAGCCGATGGCAGCAGAGAGTCAGGCGCAGGCAGTCGTGACGCCCGCTGTGCAGGTGGTGAAGACGATTGCGCCGGCGAAGATGACGCTGGCCGAGGTGCGGGCGAAGCTCGACGGCAAGAGCGGCAAGCGCTATTGGAAGAGCCTGGACGAGCTGGCGGATACGCCGGCGTTTCAGGAGCTGATGATGGAGGAGTTCCCGCGCCAGGCTGGATCCTCTATCGGTGCGGGTGAGTGGGTGGATGCGGTCAGCCGTCGTGGCTTCCTGAAGGTGATGGGCGCGAGCTTTGCGCTGGCTGGATTGGCCGGATGCACCAAGCAGCCCGATGAGCCGATCTATCCGTATGTGAAGCAGCCGGAGGACCTGGTGCTCGGCAGGCCGATGTACTTTGCGACGGCGCATCCTTTCCCGACGGGCGCGATTCCGGTGCTGGTGAAGTCGGATGCGTTCCGTCCGATCAAGCTCGAGGGCAACCCGGAGCACCCGATGTCGAAGGGCAAGTCGGATGCGTTTACGCAGGCTTCGCTGCTTGACCTGTACGATCCAGACCGCTCGCAGTTCCCGCGCTTCCGTGGGGAGCAGGCGGACTTTGGGGCGTTCCAGAGAGACTTTGCGCAGGCCGTTGCGGCGACCAGGACCGGCGCGGGCGTCGCGTTGCTGTCGGAGACGATTACGTCGCCGACGCTGGCGGCACAGTGGAAGCAGGTGCAGACGAAGTACCCGCAGGCCAGGCTGGTGCAGTATGAGCCGGTGAATCAGGATGCGGGGCGCGCTGCGTCGAAGGCTGCGTTCGGGGATTACTACGACACGCAGTACAGGCTCGCGGATGCGGATGTCATCCTCGCGCTGGATGCAGACTTTCTCGGTGGGATCGGGTTCCCGGGGTTCCTGCCGCTGTCGGCGGCGTGGGCGGAGCGGCATCGGTTTGATAAGGACAAGCCGATGAACCGGCTGTACGTCGTCGAGACAATGCCCACGGTGACGGGCTTCAAGGCCGAGCATAGGCTGGCGTTGAAGCCGAGTGAGATTGACGCGTTTGCGAATGCGCTGGCTGGTGGGAACGGCCCGGCGCTGACGAATCCTGAGGCGCAGAAGTTCCTGACGGCGGTGCTGGACGATATCCGGAAGTCGGGCGGACGGTTTGCGGTGGTGGTTGGGCCGGGCAGCTCGCTGGCCGCGCATACGGCGGCGCTGGCGGTGAATGCGGCCCAGGGTGCGGTCGGAAAGACGGTGATCTACACGGAGACGGTTGCGCCGATTCCGACGGAGCAGGCGGCGGAGCTGAAGGCGCTGGTCGCGGACATGAACGCGGGCAGGGTGCAGTGGCTGGTGATGCTGGGCGTCAATCCGCTGTACAACGCGCCGGCGGATCTGGAGTTTGAGGGTGCGTTCAACAAGGTCCCGTATAGCGTGCATCTGGGCTCGCATGTGGATGAGACGGGCTTCTACTCGACGTGGCACATCAACAAGGCGCATTACCTGGAGATCTGGACGGATGCGCGGGCGTATGACGGAACGATCTCGGTGGTGCAGCCGATGATCGATCCGCTCTACGGCGGCAAGAACGCGCACGATGTGCTGCAGACGCTGCTCGATCCTGCGGTGAGTTCGTATGACGCGGTGTTGGCGAATGCGAAGACGTACATCAAGGTGGCGAGTGGTGGCGCGGCCAAGAGTACCGTTGCGAGCACTGCCGCGCCAGCGGCCAGCGCCGCAGCGAATGGCGCGGCAGCAACTGCTGCGGAAAAGGCTGCGAATGGCGGTGCGGTACCCGTCGTCAGTGCGTTCGAGCTGGCGTGGCGCAAGGCGCTGCATGATGGCTGGTTTGCGAATACGGCGTTTACGCCGAAGACGCTGGGTGCGCCGAAGAGTGTTGCGGCGAGCGCGGGTGCTGCTGGCGGCGGAGCTGCGGTGAGCGGGATCGAGATCAGCTTCAAGCCGGATGCGTCGCTGTATGACGGGCGTTATGGCAACAACGGCTGGCTGCAGGAGCTGCCCAAGCAGGTGACGAACATGAGCTGGGACAATGCTGCGCTCATGAATATGGACCTGATGGGCAAGCTGGGCATCGAGGAGAATGAGGCGATCGAGCTGACGCTCAACGGCCGCAAGATCATTACTCCGGTGCTGATGTCGCCGGGACATCCGAACGATGCGGTGACGGTGCATCTGGGACTGGGGCGGCGCGCTGAGGCTGGACGTGTAGGTGCAGGCGTCGGGTTCAATGCATATGCGCTGCGGACGGTAGACCAGCCGCTCTCGGCCAGTGGGCTGACGATTGCGCGGGGCAAGGGATCGTATGATCTGTGCGTCACGAAGGTGCACAACATCGAGCACCGCGGGCAGTACGCGCAGCACGATCTGGAGCGGCCGCTGTCGGATAAGGAGGGCGTGTACTCGCTGGCCGGGCATGAGGCGATGGAGCGGTCGATCATCCGCTATGCGACCTACGAAGAGGCGATGAAGAATCCGGACTTCGCGCATCTGGGCACGAAGGATTCCGATGGAACGCTGGTCAACAAGGTTGGGTATAACCCGCAGGGCGAGTCGGTTCCGCACGAGGAGAGCTTCTATCCGGACAATTGGCGGTACGACCACGCAGAGGTTGTTGGCGTTAATGCGAAGGTGCTCCAGAACAAGTGGGGAATGTCGATCGATCTGAACTCCTGCGTGGGCTGCAATGCGTGCGTCATGAGCTGCTACGCGGAGAACAATATTGCGGTGGTGGGGCGCGAGCAGGTGAAGATTGGCCGCATCATGCAGTGGCTGCGCATCGACACGTATTTCGAAGGCGACCTGCATGCGCCGAAGGCACACTTCCAGCCGATGCTCTGCCAGCACTGCGAGAGCGCGGGCTGCGAGCAGGTTTGCCCGGTGGGCGCGACGGTGCATACGCCCGAAGGCATCAACACGATGGTCTACAACCGTTGCGTTGGTACTCGCTATTGCTCAAACAACTGCCCGTACAAAGTGCGGCGCTTCAACTTCCTGCTGTACTCGGATTACGACACCGAGAGCTTGAAGTTCATGCGCAACCCGGATGTGACGGTCCGTTCGCGCGGTGTGATGGAGAAGTGCAGCTACTGCATCCAGCGCATCGAGGCCGTGAAGATCGAGGCGGACAAGAACAATCGCGCGATCGAGGATGGAGAAATCCAGACGGCGTGCCAGCAGGCGTGCCCGACCGATGCGATCGTCTTCGGCAATCTCAACGATCCGAAGGCGCGCGTGACGAGGCGGAAGGCTGAAGAGCGCGACTACCAGGTGCTCGCCGATCTGAACTACCGCCCGCGCACGAGTTATACCGCTGGCGTCATCAATCCGAACGCGGAGCTTGTCTAATGGCTACCAAAGGACCCATACCGGAGATCGTCGATCCGATGATTGACCCGCGCACCGGCGAGTATGCGGTGATTGCGCCGGGACACACGTTCAAGAGCGTGACGCAGAAGATCGCCGGCATCGTTCTGACGGCCAACACGCCGTGGGCGTGGATGGGCGGCCTGTTCCTGGCGGCGACCATCGCGATGGGCGTGGTGATTACGGTCACCTGGCTGCTGCTGAAGGGCGTGGGCATCTGGGGGATTACGATTCCCGGCGCATGGGGCTTCGCCATCATCAACTTCGTGTGGTGGATCGGTATCGGCCATGCTGGCACGTTGATCTCGGCGATCCTGCTGCTGTTCAAGCAGACGTGGCGCAACTCGATCAACCGGTTCGCAGAGGCGATGACGATCTTCGCGGTGGTGTGCGCGGGCATGTTCCCGCTGCTGCACATCGGACGTCCGTGGCTGGGATACTGGCTGCTGCCGTATCCGAACACGATGAACGTGTGGCCGCAGTTCCGCAGCCCTCTGGCGTGGGACGTGTTCGCGGTGTCGACCTACGCGACGATCTCGGTGGTGTTCTGGTACATCGGCATGATTCCGGACTTCGGCACGCTGCGCGACCGCGCAAAGCTGCCGCTGGCGAAGTACTGCTATGGCATGTTGTCGCTGGGATGGAGAGGTTCGACGCGGCACTGGATCCGGTATGAGTCGGCATCGTTGCTGCTGGCGGGTTTGTCGACTCCGCTGGTGCTCTCGGTGCATACGACGATCAGCTTCGACTTTGCAGTGGCTGCGATGGCTGGCTGGCACACGACGATCTTTCCACCGTACTTCGTTGCGGGCGCCGTTTACTCGGGCTTCGCGATGGTGCTGACGCTGGCGATTCCGATCCGCAAGTTCTACCACCTGGAAGACCTGGTGACGCTGCGGCATCTGGACAACATGGCGAAGGTCATGCTGGCGACGGGGTCGATCGTGGCGTATGGGTACGGCATGGAGATCTTCATGAGCTGGTACTCGGCCAGCCACTGGGAGTTCTTCATGATGTGGAACCGCATGTTCGGGCCGATGGGCTGGGCGTACTGGGTCCTGATTCTGACCAACCTCGCGATTCCGCTGACCACGCTGTGGAGCCGCAAGCTGCGTGTGAATGTCGTCTACCTGTTCTGCCTGTCGTTTGTGGTGAATATCGGCATGTGGTTCGAGCGCTTCGTGATCGTTGTGACCAGCCTGTATCGTGACTACCTGCCGTCGAGCTGGGGCACGTACCGAGCGACCAAGTGGGACTACATGCTGTTTATCGGGACGTGGGGATTGTTTACAACGCTGTTCCTGCTGTTTGCGCGGCTGGCTCCAATGGTTCCGATGTCGGAGATACGGATGATGCTGCCGGAGACGAAGGTGCGTCCGGGCGGCGCAGATGCCGAAGTGGTTGTTCAGGAGGCGCTCTAATGCCACCGCGTGAAGGGATTTACGGTCTGTTGGCCGAGTTCGATACGCCGAGTGAGTTGGTGCATGCCACCGAGATGGCGCACCGGGCCGGATATCGCCGCATGGAGTGCTATACGCCGTATCCCGTCGAAGAGGCGGCGGAGGCATTACGCTTCCACAAGACTCGCGTTCCACTGCTGTGTTTGCTGGGTGGGCTGGCTGGATTGATCACGGGATTCCTGCTGCAGACGTGGATCAATGTGTGGGGGTATCCTCTGAATATTCGCGCGATGCCGCTGTTCAGCTGGCCAGCGTTCGTGATTCCAGAGTACGAGTTGACCATTCTATTTGCGGGTCTGTCGACGGCATTCGGGATGATCGCGCTGAACGGATTGCCGCAGTTGTATCACCCGCTTTTCAACGCGCCCAACTTCGCACGTGGCGCGACTACGGATAAGTTCTTCCTCTGCCTCGAGGCGAACGATCCAAGGTTTGAGCCGGTTAAGACGCGCGAGTTTCTGGAGCAGTTTTCGCCAGCCTCCATTGTGGAGGTGGACCACTAATGCAGAGACAGGAAGCTGGAAACAAGAAACAGGAAGCGGCAGGGACGATGCGGATGACACGCAAACTCGTGGGCCTCTCGGCGATGACGGCGACGCTGGCGCTCGCCGGCTGCCGGCAGGACATGCAGGACCAGCCGAAGTTCGTTCCGCAGCGCGGGACAACGTTTTTCGCGGATGGCCGCTCGGTGCGCCCGCAGGTGGAGAACACCGTTGCCCGCAATCAGCTGAACGAGGATTCTTACTTCTATACCGGCATTCAGAACGGCAAGGAGGGTGATGGCCTGCCGATTCCTCTGACCGAAGCGACGATGGAGCGCGGGCAGGAGCGGTTCAATATTTACTGCGCGCCGTGTCACTCGCGTGTGGGCAATGGCGTGGGCATGATCGTGCAGCGCGGGTACCGTCCTGCGGGCAACTACCAGACCGACCGTCTTCGCAACGCGCCGCTGGGACATTTCTTTGCGGTCATGACCAACGGGTATGGGCCGATGCCGGATTACTCTGCGCAGTTGACGCCGGCGGATCGCTGGGCCGTCGCGGCCTACATCCGGGCGCTGCAGTTGAGCCAGAATGCGAAGCCGAGCGATGTGGCTCCGGGCGGCCACGTTCAGGATCTGCATGCAATCGCCAAGGATGCAGGCATGCCTCCCGGCTTTGCTGACCCGTGGGCGCTGCCTGGGACCGCGGTCTACGGCACGCCCAACGGAGAGGACAACGGGATTCCGGGACAGCCGATGGGTACACCTGCAGCGGGAGTTGGGGCGCACTATGGGCAGGCCGCAACGCAGAACTCCGGCCAGCACGACTCGGGCGGAGAACCAATGGCTCCGGTTTCAAACGGTACGCCGTATGGCAAACCGTACTGAGGACTTTTGAAATTTTGGATTCGGCAGAACATTTGGTTACGGACTTTGAAGGCGATTGACCCATGGAAATGGCAGACAAACATCACGGAGCGGCCCTTACGCACGGACATGTTGCGCAGCATGATGCCCACAGCGTTCCGCGCACGCTGCCCGCAGTGCTGGCAGCACCCGGCGTCGTCTCGACGTGGCGCATGCGCGCGGGGATTGTGGCGATCGTCTTCGCAATTATTTCGGTGCTGTGTTTCGCCTGGACGCACGAGGGCCGCAACCACCTGCTGCGCGCGTACCTGATGGGCTACATGACGTGCTTCAACTTTTGCGGCGGAGCGCTGGCGTTCCTGATGGTGCAGTACGTGTCGGGCGGCAAGTGGGGGCAGATCCTGCGGCGGCCGCTGGAGGCGATGACGCGGACGATCTGGGTGGTGATCCTGATGCTGCTGCCGGTGCTGTTTTTGATGAAGCACCTGTACCAGTGGGCGGCGTTCCCGAACGCGGCTGCGACGCTGCAGGCGTACAGGCAGGGGTTGATGACGCAGGAGCAGCAGCTCACGGCCAACGCGAAGCACGCCATGCTGAATCCGGCGGCGGCAATGGTTGCGGCGGCGATTGTGCTGGGCTGGATGGCGCTGGTGATTACGCTGCTGAACTACTGGTCGGTGCAGCGTGACAACGATCCGGAGGCGGGCACGCAGGCGAGCTTCGACAAGTGGCGGGTGCGCTTCGAGAACCTCTCGGGACCGTCGATCCTGCTGTACGTCCTCTTGATGACGGCGTTCGTGATCGTGTTTGTGAAGTCGCTGGATGTGACGTGGTACTCGTCGGTGTATGGGCTGCAGTTCCTTGTGGCGCAGGGATATGCGGTGCTGGCGCTGGGTATTCTTTCGCTGATTCTGCTCTCGCGCTATGAGCCGATGAAGACGATGTTTCGCATTACCGAGCAGCACGACATGGGCAAGCTGGCGTTTGCGTTTGTGATGCTGAACATCTATCTGTGCTTTGCAGAGTTCCTGATCATCTGGTCGGGCAATGTGCCGGACGAGATTCCGTGGTATCTGCATCGCATTCATGGCGGCTGGTGGACGATCTGCTCGCTGGACGTGATCTGCCACTGGGTGATTCCGTTCTGCCTTCTGTTGTCGCGCGACCTCAAGCGGTCGAAACGCAAGATGATCTGGCTGTGTGTCTTTATGCTGGTGGCGCGGTTGATCGATATGTTCTGGCTGATCGAGCCGAACTTCAAGGATGCGGCCGGCAATCTGCACATCGCAGGCAATATCGGAATTCTGGCGTATGTCACGGTGCCGATCTCGGTGATCGCGTTCTGGATGGTGTTTTACCTGAACGAGTTGATGAAGCGACCGCTGATCAACGTGAACGATCCGCATACGGAAGAGCTACTGGAGCCTGAACATGCACACTGAGGGAAACGAGCCCGGTAAAGATCCAATGCGGCACGAAGGAGTTACGCCGCAACCGTCGCCCAGGCGCGATAGCGAACACCCTGGCTATGAGACGCAGGATGTCAGCGTCAGTGGCATCGTTACGTTTCTTGCGGGCCTGTCGGGCTTCCTGCTCATCTTCTTCTTTTTCTGCTTCGCGATGGGAAAGGCGATCAACCATGCGCTCGTGAAGCATGATGGAGAGCCGGACAAGTGGCACTCCAGGCGGGTGACGATGGGAGCGACACCGCGGGGCGAGAAGCGCGAGAATTTGATCTCGAACGCAACGCTGGAGCAGCGTGAGTTGCAGCAGATGACGCAGGCGTTTCCGACGCCGCGGCTGGAGGCCGACGACGGCAACCAGGATCTCGCCGACCTGCATGCACGAGAGGACTTGCTGCTCAACTACTACAGCAGCTCGCCGAATCTGCCAGACGGTACGATCCGCATTCCGATCGAGCGAGCAATGCAGCTCATCGTCCAGCGTGGTCTGGCGCCGGCACCGCAGCCGCCGGCAGCACTGATGGCTGGCGAGAGCGCGCCGACGGTGACAGCTCCGCTGACAAACGGGTTTGCACGAACAGGATATGAGCTCGGGACGATAGAAACACGGGAGCAGCAGAATGAATTCAACCGCGCGGAAGGCAAGCATTAGCGCGTGCAACAGGGAGCAGGCGGGACGGCTCCATGGGCCACTCGTGACGGCGCCGGGCCGGATGCAACAGCAGGATTGAGAGCAGGAAAAGCGTGATCGCAGTGAATACAACTCGTAGCACCGCAGCAGTCTTCGCAGGGTTAGCGCTGGCGCTCGGCCTGATCGCCGCGCCGCTGCGGTGTGGTGCGCAGGTGTCCAGCTACGGGGATAAGATCGCGGGCGAGAACACGGGTGACCAGCTGCCGACCGTGCTGCAGAAGGTGCAGGTAACGCAGCAGCTGAATGCGCAGCTGCCACTCGATGCGGCATTCGTTGACGATACGGGGATACCGATCAAACTTGGTAAGTACTTCGACGGCAAGCACCCGGCAGTGGTGACGACGGTGTACTACAACTGCCCAATGCTGTGCTCGGAGGAGATGGATGGACTGACAAGCGCGCTGGAGATGGTGCATCTGGTTCCGGGCAAGGATTTTCAAATCGTCATCATCAGCATTGACCCCAGCGAAACGCCGCAGCTGGCTGCGCAAAAGAAGGAGTTTTACCTGAAGCGCTACGGACATCCTGAGACGGCCGGTGGATGGCACTACCTGACCGGGAAACAGCCCGCAATCGACGCGGTGACCAAGGCTGTGGGCTTTGGCTATGTGCGGGTGCCGGGGCCGGATGGCCGGTTGACGCAGTTTGCCCATGCGAGCTCGATTGAGCTGGCTACACCGCAGGGCAAGCTGGCGCAGTATTACCTGGGCGTGGAGTACTCGCCGAAGGATCTGCTTCTAGGGCTGATCGACGCCTCCGGAAACAAGATCGGATCGCCGGTGGCAAACATTCTGACGTACTGCTACCACTACGATCCGCAGACCAACAAGCATTCGCTGATCGTGGTGCGTGCCGTGCAGCTGGGCGGCATGGTTACAGTCGCTTCGCTGGGCAGCTTTATGTTTTTGATGTTTCGGCGCGATGTCCAGCTCGGGCGCAAACAAGATACATCTCAGCCGAGCAAAAAAAAGACCGGCGAAATGGATAAGGGCTAAACGATGGGACTGAGTCCAGTACTGTGGCAATTTTTGGTGAAGTGGCTGCACTCTTCGTCGCTGTTCCCGACGGAGGCGAGCGGCATCTCGCCCTACGTCGACGCGCTGTACTTCTTTCTGGTGGCGATGACGGTCTTCGGAACGGCGCTGGTGGCGGCGCTTTTGTTAGCGTTCTCGATCCGCTACCGGCGCGAGAAGAGTCCAGTGGCGACGCATGTCGAGGGGTCGACGCTGCTCGAGGCGACGTGGACGATCATTCCTTTGGCGATCTTCCTGGTAGCGTTTGTGTGGGGCGCACTGCTGTACTTCCGCATCTACAATCCGCCGGCCAACGCGATGAACATCTATGTCGTCGGTAAGCAGTGGATGTGGAAGGCCGAACATCCGGGCGGGCAGCACGAGATCAATGCGCTGCATGTCCCGATGGGACAGCCTGTCCAGCTGACCATGATCTCGCAGGATGTGTTCCACAGCCTTTCGATTCCAGATTTCCGCATCAAGCGCGAAGTGATTCCCGGACGCTACTCGACGGTGTGGTTCGAGGCTACACAGCCGGGCACCTATCACCTGTTTTGCACGCAGTATTGCGGCACGCAGCACTCGGGCATGGTGGGCGAGGTTACGGTGCTGACGCCGGAAGACTATGAAAAGTGGTTGCAGCAGTCGACCTCCGGCATGAGCCTGGCGCAGAACGGAGAGCGCTTGTTTTCAAGCATGGGATGCAACTCCTGCCACAACGGCACCGCAGCGGCGCGGGGGCCGAGCCTTGCGGGTGTGTATGGCTCGAAGCTGACGTTGACCGATGGGAGTCAGATCCTGGTGGACGATGCTTATCTGCGCGATACAATTTTGAACCCATCAAAGCATGTGACCGCTGGCTTTGCGCCCATCATGCCGACGTACCAAGGGCAGATGAGCGAAGACGGCCTGATCGACCTGGTCGAATTTATCAAGAACATGCAGTCGAACTACCGCGTGCAGCAGACGCTGGTAACGGCTGAATCCGGCGAGGCAGCTCCAACAACGCCTCCACCGGGCACAACTGAAACGGGGAAGCCATGAGTGCTGCGATCGGAAATACCATTGTCTCTCTGCCTGACCAGAGCACGGCGCAGATACCAAGGCACAACTACATCAACAATGAGCACGGCTTGTTGAGCTGGTTGCTGACCAGTGACCACAAACGCATCGCGATTTTGTATCTGATCTCGATCACGTTCTTCTTCTTTATTGGTGGAGCTTTCGCTGGCCTGATTCGGTTGGAGCTGCTGACGCCGCAGCCGGATCTGGTCTCGTCGGACACGTACAACAAATTCTTCACGATGCACGGCATCATCATGATTTTTCTCTTCCTGGTGCCTTCGGTGCCGGCGACGCTGGGGAATTTCCTAATTCCGATTATGCTCGGCGCGAAGGATCTTGCGTTCCCGAAGATCAACCTGCTGAGCTGGTATTTGTACATGATTGGCGGAACGCTGACGCTGACTGCGCTGGTGCTGGGTGGAGTCGATACGGGCTGGACGTTTACGACGCCGCTCTCGACGCATTACCTGAACACGCATGTGATTACGGCAGCGACTGCGATCTTCGTGGCGGGGTTCAGTTCGATCTTCACCGGATTGAATTTCATTGTGACCATCCACCGGATGCGTTGCCCGGGCATGACGTGGTTCCGCATGCCGCTGTTTGTGTGGGCGCATTATGCGGCTTCGCTGCTGATGGTGCTGGGAACGCCGGTGCTGGCGATTGCCCTGACGCTGGTCGCGCTGGAGCGGCTGTTCGGTATAGGCGTCTTCGATCCGACCAAGGGTGGCGATCCACTGCTGTTCCAGCATCTGTTCTGGTTCTACTCGCATCCGGCCGTGTACATCATGATCCTGCCGGGCATGGGTGTGATCTCCGAGGTGATCTCGACGTTCAGCCGCAAGCGTATCTTCGGGTACACAGCGGTTGCCTTCAGCTCGGTGGCGATTGCGCTCTTCGGCTTCTTTGTGTGGGAGCACCACATGTTCATCATGGGTGTCTCGAGCTACTCGGCGTTGGTGTTCTCGCTGCTGACGATGCTGGTGGCCGTGCCATCCGCGATCAAGATATTCAACTGGACGTTCACACTGCAGAAGGGGTCGATCACGTTTGAGACTCCCATGCTCTACGCGTTCGGCTTCATGGGATTGTTCACGATCGGTGGCCTGACGGGCATCTTCCTTGGTTCGCTGGGCATGGACATTCACCTCACCGAGACGTACTTCATTGTGGCGCACTTCCACTTTGTGATGGTGGGCGGCATGTTGATGGCGTTTCTTGCAGGCATCCATTTCTGGTGGCCGAAGATGACGGGACGCATGTACCCAGAGTCGCTCTCAAAGCTGGCAGCGGTGACGACGTTCATCGGATTTAATCTCACGTTCCTGCCACAGTTTATTTTGGGATATCTCGGGATGCCGCGCCGCTACCATGCGTATCCGCCGGAGTTCCAGGTGCTGAACGTTTTGTCGACAGCAGGCGCAACGGTGCTTGGTTTCGGCTACATGCTTCCGATGCTGTACCTTGCATGGTCACTGAAGTACGGTGCGATCGCGGGAAACAATCCGTGGCAGGCTACAGGACTCGAGTGGCAGATTCAGTCGCCGCCCCTGATGGAAAACTTTATCGAGACGCCGGTCATGGACCACGAGGCCTATGACTATGAGTGGCTCGCGAACAAGACCAGGAACGAGGTGACGACGGTTGGATAACGCACTCGCATCTACAGGCCTGACGACGCAGCCGGCACCGGATCCACACCCGCACGAGACTGCGGTCCACGCGGAGCATGAGCACGTGGCGCTGCCGCAGCATCGGCATCACTTTGAGACCGAGGAGCAGCAGCGCGAGGCGGGCAGCTTCGGCATGTGGCTGTTCCTGGTGACCGAGATCATGTTCTTCGGCGGTATGTTCTTTGCGTATCTGCTGTACCGCAACTGGTATTACCCGGCATTTGCAGCCGCGTCGAGCCAGCTGAGCGTGCCGTTGGGAGGGACGAATACGGCGATCCTTATTACCTCTGGCTTCTGCATGGCGCTGGGCGTGTGGGCTGCCGAGGTGCGCAGGCGGAAGATGCTGGTCGTGACGCTGATTTTGACCACGCTGTTCGGCCTGGCCTTCCTCGGCATCAAGTACGACGAGTACCACGAGAAGTATGAACTGCATCACATCCCCGGCAACAATTTCAACGTGTCGCAGTTTGTGAATCCTGCTGCCTATGGCATCAAGGAAGAGCCGCTGGCTCCGGACATGGCGCAGAAGACGCAGATATTTTTCTTCCTGTACTTTGCGATGACCGGAATGCATGCGGTGCACCTGATCATCGGCATTGGACTCTTGTTCTGGCTGACGTGGCGAGCTCATCGCGGAGACTTCAGCTCAGGCTATGTCGCCCCCATAGAGAACTTTGGGCTCTACTGGCACTTCATCGATATTGTGTGGCTGTTCCTGTTCCCACTGCTGTATCTGATCAACCGGCATCCGCTGCACTAGAACGTTCTGAAGCTGACAACGAAGGAAATGCGATGGCTCACGAGACAATCCACACCGACGGCACGCAGGACCCGATGAATGTTACCAACCCGGAGCATGCGCAGCGTCACATTGTTAGGCCGCTGCAGTATACGTACGTCTTTGGGACGCTGTTGCTGTTTACCGGCATTACGATAGGCGTGGCCTACATCGATTTGAAGTGGGCCAATCCAGTGATTGCTCTTGGGATTGCGTGCTTCCAGGCGACGATCGGGATTCTGTTCTTCATGCACGTGGCGTATCAGTCGCGGCTGATCAAGATTACCATTGGCGTCGGCTTCTTCCTGTTCCTGGTGCTGGTCACGATGACGATGGGCGACTACGTCAGCCGCGCCTGGGGCATGTGGTAAAGGTCGGTCCAGCGGTTTGTGCAAAGGTAGCGGCTTCGCCTTCGGGCGAGGCCGTTCTTCTGTGCGTAAACGCCCACCTGTAAGCTAAGGTCATGGAGAGTTCAACGACAAGAAAGAGCGTGGCGGTGTATTGCGCCTCGGCGGAGGGTGCACGGCCGGAGTACCGCGCGGCGGCGGAGGAGCTGGGACGCACGCTGGCTGAGCGTGGGCTGGGGCTGATCTATGGTGGCGGGAAGGCCGGTCTGATGGGTGCCGTAGCCGATGGTGCGCTGGCCGCGGGCGGGCATGTCGTGGGCGTGATTCCGCATGTGCTGGTCGATCTCGAGGTTGCCCATGAGGGTGTGTCGGAGTTGCACGTGACCAGCACCATGCATACGCGCAAGGCGCTGATGGCGGAGAAGGCCGATGCGTTCTTTATTCTGCCGGGAGGGTATGGCACGTTTGAGGAGATGTTCGAGGTGTTGGCGTGGCAGACGCTGAAGATCCATTCGAAGCCTGTCGTGCTGTTGAACATCGCGGGATTCTACGACACGATGCTGGAGTTTCTCGATGTATGCGATCGCCAGGGAATGCTGCGCGGAAATCGTGGAATTTTGCTGGTGGCGCAGACGGCGGATGAGGCGCTGCGGCTTGCGGGGCTCGGCTGACCGGAGATGCGGTCGCAGCGATGAAGACAGCCTCGAACTACAATGAGAGAGAATGTTTTTCGAGCACATCCCACATCTGCACTACATCTGGCTAGTCGCTGCATCAACCATTGCGGGCGTTATGAACGCGATGGCCGGTGGCGGATCGTTCCTCTCGTTTCCGGCGATGCTGGGGATGGGGGTTCTTCCGGTCCAGGCCAATGCGACGAATACGGTCGCGCTCTGGCCGGGGCAGTTGACGTCATTGGCTACGCTGCGCGGGGATATTCGCAAAGACCTGCTGCCGACCGTCGCTGTGACGTCCGTGCTGGGCGGCGTGCTCGGCGGGGAGGTGCTGCTGCACACGGCGCAGCGGACGTTTATGCACATGATTCCGTGGCTGATGCTGGTCGGCACGGTAATCTTCGCTATCAGCGGGCCGGTCTCGAAGTGGATTCGCAGGCGAGCGAAGCATGAGGATGTCGAGCCTTATATTCCCCGGGTTCCGCTGGCGTGCGCGTTGTTTCCGGTGTGCTTCTACATCGGCTATTTTGGTGCGGGTAGCGGGTTTATGGTGATGACCATCTTCGCGCTGTTTGGAATGGAGAGAATGCATACGCTGAATGCGCTGAAGGTCGTTGCGACGTTGCTCGCGAACCTGTGCGCGATCATTACGTTTATCTTTCAGGGCGCAATCGTATGGCACTACTGCGTGGTGTCGATGGTCTTTGCAGGGTTGGGGGGATGGGTGGGTGCGCGATTCGCACGGCGCGTGAACGGCGACGTGCTGCGGGCCATCGTGGTTGTGACCGGATGCGTGATTGCTGCGTACTTCTTCTGGAGGCAGACGCAGGGATGAGCGTTTCGCGCGCTTAGATCGATTGCTTGATGAAGAAGGAGACACGATGAGCCACGAGGGAATTCGATTGGTCAGTGCGGACGAGGCCGGGCGCGGGGAGCAGCCGAAGCTCACGGGCGATGCGATTCGTCCGGCCAAGGTGCGAGTGGACAAGAGCGGCGGCACGGGCGTGGTGATCGAGTGGAAGGACGGTCACAAGAGTTCGTGGAACTTTGCGTGGCTGCGTGCGGCTTGCCCTTGCGCGACGTGTCATGAGGAGCGCGACAAGGATGGCCGCGCTCCGGGTATTGCCCCACCAAAGCCTGCGTCGCTGCTGCCGATGTACGAAGCGCCGCCGCGGCCGGTGGAGGTGACGCCGGTGGGCAACTACGCCGTGCGCTTCAAGTGGAATGACGGCCACGAGGCGGGCTTGTACTCGTGGGACTATCTGCGCAATGTATGCGATGTTGAGGCGAAGAAGCAGGGCGTCTCAGCAGCTTAGTTCGAGCGGGGGCAGCTCGGGCGTGGCGGCGAGGAGCTGCTGGGTATAGGCCTCGCGGGGCGAATCGCAGACCTCGCTCCATGTGCCCGTCTCGACGATGCGGCCGCGCTGCATGACGGCGACGCGATGGCAGAGATATCGCACCAGAGGCATCGAGTGCGAGATAAAGAGACATGTTAGGCCGTAGCGCTGCTGAAGGTCGCGCAGCAGATTGATGACCTGCGCGCCAACTGAGACGTCGAGCGCGCTGACGGGTTCGTCGAGGACGAGGAGTTCCGGGCGCAGGGCGATGGCGCGTGCGATGTTGATGCGCTGGCGCTGGCCACCGGAGAACTCGTGTGGATAGCGGCGGAGCGCGGAGGGCTCGAGGCCGACCTCGGCGAGGAGTTCGTGCAGGCGCGCATCCAGGCCTTGAGGCGGGAGTTCTCTGTGGATTGCGAAGGGCTCTGCCAGTATCTGGCGGACGGACATGCGCGGGTTGAGCGCGGCGTAAGGGTCCTGGAAGACGATGGCCAGCTTGCGGCGCAGGCGACGCATCTCTCGCGGTGTGACGCGCATGAGATCGTAGCTGCGGGTGCTGGTTTCGCCGGAGTCGCGGTAGACGATGCGGCCGCTGGTGGGTTCGATGAGGCGAAGCAGGAGGCGTGCAACGGTGCTCTTGCCGGAGCCGGACTCGCCCACCAGACCGAGGGTCTCACCGCGCATCAGGTCGAGCGAGACGCCGTCGATCACGCGCGTAGAACCGTAATCTTTGATGAGGTCGCGGGCTTCGAGCAGCGGCTCGGTGGTCATGCAGTCTCCTGAAGAGAGCGTACCCCAGGAGTTGAAGATGCGCCTTCAGTAAAGGCTGTGACGCAAAGGGAACTAAGGTTCGCAAAGGGAGACAAGGCCAACCGGCTGACGCCTACAATATAGCGATGACGAAGCTCCGAGCCAAGGTGGTGCCTTCCGCAGGCACGAAGACGGTTCACGCCGTGTGCACGCATGACTGCCCGGATTCGTGCGGCGTGCTGGTGACGGTCGATACGCTGACCGGGCGTGCGACGAAGGTGCAGGGCGATCCGTCGCATCCGGTGACGCGCGGGTTTCTGTGTGGCAAGGTGGCGCGATATCTGGACCGCGTGTACTCGCCGGAGCGGCTGCTGTATCCGATGCGGCGTAAGGCGGGTGTGCCAAAGGGGCCGCTGTCCAAGGGGCGTGAGGCGGAGGCGTTCGAGCGGATTAGCTGGGATACGGCTTTGGAGATCGTCGCTGCAAGGCTGAAGGAGACCGCGACGGAGTTTGGGCCGGAGAGCGTTCTGCCATACAGCTATGCGGGGACGATCGGGCAGCTGGGGTTTGGGTCGATGGACCGGCGTTTTTTTTATCGGATGGGGGCGTCGCGACTGGATCGCACGATCTGCTCGACTGCCGGTGGTGAGGCGCTGCACCGGGTCTACGGGGTGAAGCTCGGGACGGTGCCGCAGGATTTCGCGCATGCGGGTGTGATTATCGCGTGGGGCGCGAATGTTCACGGCAACAACATCCATCTGTGGCCATTCATTGAAGAAGCCCGGCGCAAGGGTGCGTGGTTTGTCGTGATCGATCCATACCGGACGCGCACCGCGGCGCTGGCGGATGAGCACCTGGCGATACGGCCGGGGACGGATGTGTTGCTGGCTTTGGCGATCATGCATGTGCTCTTTCGTGATGGCGATGAAGACCGTACGTATCTCGAAGAATGCACGTTCGGTTGGGAAGAACTGCGCGAGCATGCACTCAAACCAGAGCATTCGCCGGTGCGTGCGGCGGAGGTGACGGGGATTGCTGCCGAGACGATCGAGCGGCTGGCCCGGGCGTACGGCAGCGCGGGGCGCGATGGGCGCGGGGCGGCTGCGATCCGGCTGAATTATGGCGTGCAGCGCAGCGAAAATGGCGGAACGGCAGCGCGTGCTGTGGCGATGCTGCCGCTGATTACGGGCAGTTGGAAGCAGCGCGGGGGTGGGCTGCAGCTATCCACAAGTGGGGCGTTTCCGTTCAATTCAGCGCGTCTTCAACTGCCCGGGATGATGCAAAAGAGTGCTTTGAAGCGGGTTTCGCGCGTCGTGAATATGAATCAGCTGGGTGCGGCGCTGACGGAGCTTGGGCAGGGCCCGGCAGTTCCGGCTTCATCGGATGGGCCGCCGGTGAAGGCGCTGTTTGTCTACAACTGCAATGCGGCGGCGGTGGCTCCGGACTCGGAACGGGTGCTGACCGGATTGCGGCGCGAGGACCTGTTCACGGTCGTCCATGAGCAGTTCTTCACCGACACGACGGACTATGCGGATGTGGTGCTGCCGGCGACGACGTTCCTCGAGCACAAGGATGTGATGGGAGCGTATGGGCATCTGTTCGCGCAGATCTCGCAGCCGGCGATTGCGCCGCTGGGTGAGGCGCGGTCGAATGTGTGGCTGTTCGGGGAACTCGGGCGGCGGATGTTTGGCGATGTTGAGTTTGAGGACGGCGAAGAGGAGTTGATCGCGCAGGCGCTCGAGACGGACCACCCGTTCTTTGCGGGCGTGACGAAGGAGCGGCTGGAGCGCGAGGGGCATGTGCCGCTGTCGCTGCCGAAGGATGAGCGCGGCGAGTCCTTGCCGTTCAGCACGCGGGAGTGGTTCAGGACGGCGAGCGGGCGCGGCGAGCTGACGCCGGTTCCGGAGTGGGTGGCGCCGCGCGAGTCGCGCAGTGAGGCAGAGGGCGGCGGTGAGTATCCGCTGGAGTTTCTGCCGCGCAAGGCCGACAACTACATGAATTCGACGTTTGCGAATCTGCCGGGACATCGGCAAATGGAGCGAAAGACCGCTGGCGTGCTGGAGATGCATCCGTTGGATGCGACGGTGCGCGGCGTGGCGACGGGGGACAGCGTTTCGGTGTGGAATGGACGCGGAAGAATTACGCTGACGGCGCGGCTGGGAGAGACGGTTCCGGCGGGCGTGGTTGCGGCGCGGCTGGATTGGCAGAAGCTGAGCCAGGATGGCGCGAATGTGAACGCGCTGACGAGCGAGCGGCTCACGGATATCGGGGGTGGGGCGACGTTTTACTCGACGCTGGTCGAGGTGGCGAAGGTGGAGCGGATGGCCGCGGACTAGCCAGCGCTCCGCAAGCCCTATGAACCGCTCCGCAAGCCCTGTGAACTATGCGAGGCCGGTGGATTGGGCCTGTTCGTGGGCGTGATAGCTGGAGCGGACCAGGGGGCCGGACTCGACGTGGCGGAATCCCATGGCGAGGGCTTCGTGCTTGAGGAAGGCGAACTCGTCGGGGGTGTAGAAGCGGGACATCGGGAGATGGTCGCGGCTCGGACGCAGATATTGGCCAATCGTCAGGATGTCGACCTTGCGGTCGGCGAGGTCGCGGAAGACGCCGAGGAGCTCGTGCATCTCTTCGCCCATGCCGACGATGATGCCGGTCTTGGTGACGATGGGGCCGAGTTCGTGAGCGGCCGACTCGCGTTTTGCCGCAGCTAAAAATTCCAGGCTGCGCTCGTAGCGGCCGCCGGATTTGGCGACGCGGTAGAGGCGGGGGACGGTCTCGATGTTGTGGTTGAGGATCTCGGGGCGCGCGGCGACGACCAGTTGGCGGGCTTCGGGGACGCCCTGGAAGTCGGGGGTGAGGACTTCGACGCGGCAGCCGGGGGCCAGGCGGCGGATCTCGGCGATGACGTTGACGAAGGCCTGCGCGGCGCCGAGGTTGTCGTCGTCGCGGTTCACGCTGGTGATGACGGCGTGCTGGAGGCCGAGCTGCGCGATGGCGTAGGCGACGCGGCTGGGCTCCGCATGGTCGATGGGTTCGGGCTTGCCCTTGGGCACGGCGCAGAAGCCGCAGCGGCGCGTGCAGAGGTTGCCGAGCATCATGAAGGTGGCCGTCTTCTGATTCCAGCACTCGCCGATGTTGGGGCAGTGGGCGCTCTCGCAGACGGTGTGGAGGTTGAGCTCGCGGGCCAGCTTCTTGAGGTCGTGGAAGGTCTCGCCCATGGGCGCGCGCGCCTTGAGCCACTCGGGCTTGGCGACGGGCTTGCGCGGGCTGAGGTCAATCTGGATCAGCGCGTCGGATTGAACGAGGGGTGCCATCGGCTACATCGATTGTAGACGGTTTGGATGGAGGCGGTGGGTGCTGCCGGGCCCGACGATTCGTCCGGAGCCTCACGGCACACTTCCGGCCCGTGACCTCCTGGGCCCAGACCAGTTCCCGGCGGCGAACCCGACCTGCCGCACCAGGAGCTAGCGGAAACCCCCCAGCAAATAGGCGATAAGCAAAATCACCAGCACGGTGCCAAGCCCAATGCCTGCACCTCCGCCTCTGCCCCAGCGGCCGTACCCGTAGTATCCGCCGCCCATGCCGAAGACCAACACCAAAACGATAATGAGTACGAGCATTTCAGTCCCCTTTACTCCGAGTCGCAAACCCCGGGGTTATGCCACAGCTTTGATTTCGCCCGGTGACCGCACCTGGAGGAGTTCATCAAAAAGAGTGCGGTATTGGATCATCGCGTTCCGCAGGTCTTCCGTGGTTGCTTCGTCCCTGCCCAGCCGTACCGCGACCGCGTGTGCAGAGCGGTAGGACTCCACCACGCGGGGATAGTTGACGGAGATATCCGCGGCACGCTGTTCGAAATCGGCTACAGGATAGCCACGTGCCTGCATGAGTGAAGCGACCAGCTCGTCCGCTTCCGTGACCGAACCCTTCGGATGATCGACAAAGCGGGATTGCACCGCGTTCCAGTCGGCTAGAAAGCGTTCCCGCTCCGTGGCGCCAAGCTCGCGGATCTTCAGGCTTTCCACCCGCGTCTCACGATCCGCCAGTTTTGCTTCGGCCTTGTGTTCGGATCCGTGCTCGAGAACAGCCCGGTCGTACTCTGACCCAAAGCGCTGGCGCAGTCCTGCGGTCTTCCTGCGATTGCGCACGTACAGTGCAATGCCAATAATAATGATGAGAAGGATTACAACTGCGCCAACGATCAGTCTCGGGTCCGTCAGGTTAAGATTCATCTCACCCTCCTGTCTCATAGGATGCATTTCGCGCGCGTGTGCATTGCGTGTGCATTGAATGTCCGCAACGGCGAAGGTCTGGATGGGGGACTTCTCTGCCTGGGGCAGGCATACGATCGCAATGAATATGGAACGGGCAGGCTTCCGAAAGCTGGTCAGAACCTCATCTGGAAGCGGGTGCGGTGAGGGGGTTCAGCGGAGGCGGTCGCGGACCTCGGTGCGGCTGAGGTAGAGGAAGAAGACCAGGGCGAAGAGGCCGTTGAGGATGTAGGGCGGAATGTGGGTGCGATGGAAGCCGTAGAAGTAACCGGCGGCCATCAGCAGGCAGCCCGCGGTGACCAGCGACCATCCCCAGCGGCGCAGGCGCAACATGCCGAAGATGCCGATGACCAGCAGCGTGCAGACGCCAAGGATGCTGTATTTGGCTGCGCCTTGCCCGAATGTCCCGCGCACCGCGGCAAAGGCGTTGAGCATCGCCAGCACCAGCAGATACACGCCGATCAGCGCCATCCCGGGGAGCATGCCCTTGCTTTCGCCGGCGGGAATGCCGGGCAGGTGCCGCGATCCGAAGCCGGTGTCCTGCGCCGGACGAGGCGCGGATGGCGTTGCCGGAGTGTGAGGATCTTCGGTGTTCATGGACTCTGTCTAGAGCGTGTGGAGGTAGGCGAGCAGGTCGCTGAGGTCCTGCTGATCCAGGTTGGGCGTTCCCGGCATGAGACCGTGGCCTTGCAGGATGGTTACCGTCATGCGCTCGTCGTTGGCCGGGGCTCCGCTGGGCAGGTATGGCTGCTTGAAGACGCCCAGCAGGGGGGGACCGTGCAGCGAATCGGAGGAGCGATCGTAGTGGCACTGCCCACAGGCCGCCTCGAAGACAACATGGCCGTGCGCCTGCTGCGCGTTGAGCTGATCGAGCGGCAGGGGCGGCGGCGCGGAGTGGCAGCCGAGAAATAAAGGGAAGAGGGCTGGGAGGAGACAGTAGAGGGGAAGCCGCGTTCTCATTGCCGTTTTCACTACTGTCTATCCTCCCCTGCCTGCTTTACTGCGCGTCGTTCTTGAAGACCTGCTCGGCGAGGAAGTTCTGGACCTTGGCCTGGTCGCTCAGCATCTCGTAGTAGGCCGTCTTGAGCAACTGCGAACGGCTGTCATGGAGCTGCTGGCGGATGCTCTGCTGCACGCGCGGATCGCTGAGGTCGCGCTGGCCGGCTGCGTCCCTGCTGAGGAGCTTGAAGATGTAGTAGCCCGCGGGCTTATGCGTGGCGGGGTCGAGCTGAGGAATGATGTCGGTGGCTTGGCCGGCCTTCAGCTTCGTGATGGCCGCATAAATTGCAGGATCGGTCTTCAGCTGCGACTCGGTGACGAAGCCCATGTCGCCGCCATTGGAAGCGGTGTCGGCGCGCTCGGAGAAGTTCGCTGCCAGTTCGCCGAAGTCCTCGCCGGAGTCGATGCGGTTCTTGATGGCCTGGATCTTCTTGCGGGCATCCTCATCGCCGGTGGCCTTGTTGTTCTGCAGGTTGCCGGGCTGCGCGGAACCCTGGTCGGTGACCTGAATCTGGGCCAGGTGATAGGCCGGCTCGATGAGGTCGAAGTCGGCCTTGTGGGCGTTGTAGTAGTTGGACACATCGGCGTCGGTGACGGTGATGCGGGAGTTGATCTCCTTGTTGATGAGCTTGTCCTGGGTGAGGCTGCGGCGCACATCCCGCTTCAACTCGTCGATGGTGAGATTGGAGGCCTTGAGCTTTGCCTGGAACTGATCCTCAGTGTAGGGAGCCTTCATCTCGGCGAGCTTGGCGTCGACCTCGGCGTCGGTGGCGGTGAGGTTCTGCCGGGCGGAGCGCTGCTCAACGATGGCCTCGACGATGAGGCTGTGGAGGATGTTGAGCTTCAGCGAGTCGGCCTGATCGGGCGAGGGCACTTGCTGCTGGGGATTGCTGGCCAACTGCGCGTTGTAGGCCTTGTCGACATCGGTCTGGAAGATGGGATGACCGTTGACGGTGGCTACGACTCCCTGTTGCGGCCCTCTGTGGCAGCCGGCGATGAGGATAAGCGTGGAGGCGAGGATGAGGCTGATCGTGCGAAATGTCTTAGGCATCGGGGGAGGATTCCTGACGCCGCGGGGATTGGCCGCGGCCTTATTAAGTTTATAGCTTTGCGAGTTCTACGACGTGGACGCTGGTGATGGCTTCGACCTGGCTCAGGGCGCTGAGCGCCTGTTCGAGCTCGGGCTTAGTGGAGGTTGAGACGTCAAGTTGAACGACGGCGAGGGCTTGGCCTTCGGTAGCGCGCGAGGGTTTGGCACTCACTATCTGGGATGGCTTGGCGCGGCCGAGGGCGAAGGTGGCGATGTTGAGTTTGGCTTCGCCGAGGATGGTGCCGATGCGGCCGATGACGCCTGGGACGTCACGGTTGC
Source organism: Granulicella sp. (assembly GCA_003138795.1). GTDB lineage: Bacteria > Acidobacteriota > Terriglobia > Terriglobales > Acidobacteriaceae > Granulicella. Next base: position 28,213 of record PLHC01000164.1, read on the forward strand.
GGATGACAACGAGGGTTCCGGAGAGCTCGACTTCGATATCGATGCCGTCGAAGCGGAGCAGGCGCGGCGAGTGGCCGTGGAGTACGGTGGCGACGGCGGTGGATTCTCCCTGCGAAGAATGCAGTGCGAGGCGCAGGACGGCTCCGGTGCCGCCGGTGACGTGCTCGCGCTTGTCCTCCTGCAGGCGGATGCCGCGATCGGCTGCGGCGGCTGCGGCGTTGATGCGGTTAATGCCGTCGGTGCCGTGCAGTACGCCGGCGATGGCGGCGTTGCGGATGAGGTCGGTCTTGAGCTGCGCGAGGCGGCCGTTGTAGGTGAGGGTGATGTCCTCGATGTTGCCCTCCACGGCGTGGGCGAGGAACTGGCCGAGGCGCTCGGCCATTTCGATGTAGGGCGAGACCTCGGCGTACTCCTCTTCGGAGAGCGAGGCGACGTTGATGGCGTTCTGGACGACGCCGAGCTTCAGGTAATCGCGGACCTGGTTGGCGAGCTGGATGCCGATGGCCTCCTGGGCCTCGTCTGTGGAGCCGGCGATGTGGGGCGAGAGAAGGATGTTGTCGAGGGCGAAGTAGGGCGAGTCCTTGAGTGGCTCGTGGCGGAATACGTCGAGGGCAGCGCCGGCAACGTGGCCCGACTTAAGCGCCTCGGCCAGGGCTTCGTCGACGATGAGCTCGCCGCGCGCGCAGTTCACGATGCGAATGCCCTTCTTCATCATGGCGATGGTGTTCTTGTTGATCATGCCTTCGGTCTGCGGGGTGAGGCCGAGGTGCAGCGAGAGGAAGTCCGAGCTGGAGAATATCTCGTTGAGGGGGACAAGGATGACGCCGTTCTCACGCGCGATGACGGGAGCGATGAAGGGGTCGTAGCCAATGACCTCCATGCCGAAGGCCTTGGCGCGGCGGGCGACCTCGAGGCCAACGCGGCCGAGGCCGATGATGCCGAGTGTCTTGCAGCGGAGCTCGGTGCCCTGGAGGGATTTCTTCTCCCATTTGCCGGCGTGCAGCGCGGCGTTGGCGCGAGGAATGGAGCGGACCATGGAGAGCATGAGGCCGAGGGTAAGCTCGGCGACAGCGACGGCGTTGGCGCCGGGGGTGTTCATGACAACGATGCCGCGGCGCGTTGCCTCGTCGGCGTCGATGTTGTCGACGCCCACGCCGGCGCGGCCGATGATACGGAGCTTAGGAGCAGCCGCGAGCAAAGCTGCATCGGCCTGAACAGCCGAGCGGACGATGAGGGCATCGGCGTCGGCGAGTTCGGCGGGAAGACCGCCGGGGGCAATCTTGTCGGCAGTGACGACGTTCCAGCCAGGTTCCTTCTGGAGGATGGCGAGAGTAGCTGGCGAGACCTTTTCGGCGAGAACGATCTTCAAAGAGGCTCCTTATCGTTAGGATTTCGATTGGCGACGATCGACGCAACTCCTCTAGTGTACTTCGAGTGTCCCCCAGCAGTGCGAGATAAGTGCTCTGCAGTGATCTTCGCGAGGCTTCGCGGAGGTGTCGGACAGCGAGCACGGCGGGTTCTGGCGGCGCGGATTGTCCGCAGGATTGCGATGAGTCCGGATTAGCTTTCGAGCTTGGCGACGCATTCCTTGTCGAGTTCCCTGGCGCAGCGATGCCCGCCCGAGGGTGGACCGGAGGCGGGCATCGCTTGTTGCGAGCGGGCTATTTGCTGGGCGCAGGTTGGGCTGCTGGGGCCGGCTTGGACGTGGGTTCGGCGGCCGGTGCGACGTAGGCTGGGGGTGGGGTGATGTTTTCGGCGCGGAGAGCTTCGTCGATCCTGGCGAAGACGAACTCGATGGGGACGGCGCCGTCCACCTTGGCGCCGTTGATGAAGAGCGAGGGCGTGGAGTCGACGCTGAGCGCGACGCCGACCTTCCTGGATGCCTCAATCGCGGAGGTGTCCTGTTTGGCGATGCAGGCGTCGAGCCGGGTGGCGTCGACCTTCCGGAAGGCTCCCTGTTCGCGGGTGAGCTTGTCGAGTTGAGCGTTGGCGTGATCGACCGTCTTGTCCGGCTGGTCGGATTTGGGTTCGCCGGTCCTGGCGGGGGCGGAATCGGCGCCGGCGTCCTGGGCTCCGATCTCAGCAGCGTGGGCGTGGATGTAGTCGACGAGGTTCCAGTAGCCAGCAGGGGATTGGTCGGCGAGGCAGTTGATATCAACGGCAGCGCGCATGGCCCAGGGGTGCTGATCGAGCGGGAAGTCTCTGTAGACGATGCGGACCTTGTCGCCGTAGCGCTCGGTGATGGCGGGGAAGATCGTGGCGTGGAGCCGCGCGCAGAAGGGGCACTCGAGGTCGTCGAAGTTGACGATGATGACGGGTGCGGAGGGCGGTCCGCCGCGAGCCGGCCGGCCCGCGGCAGAGACGAGCGTGCGGGGATCGGCGGAGATGTCGTATTTGATGAACTGCGCGACGGTCTTGCCGTCGGCGGAGACAAGGAAATCGACCGGGTTCGAGGTCTTGCCCTCGTTGGTGAAGGTGACGGTTACGGTGTTGTAGCCGCTGACTTCGGAGGGCTGCGCCGGGCCGATATTAATCGTCGAGCCGGGAGGGAGTTGCGCCTTCTCGCGGAGCAGAACCTCGATGCGATGCGTCACGGACTGAGGCAGTGGTGTGCCGGCTGTGACCTTCGACTGGGCGTGGCAGCCGAGAGCGGTCAGGATTGCGGTGAAGACGAAGAGTGGGAGGCGGCGAAGGGTCGGCACAATATTTTGATTATCGCAGTTCCCCGGTACAGAAACCCGCCGGTCAGGGCCCCCTCACGCTGGCTAGAGCAGTTCTGCTGTGGGCGTACACCGAAACCACAGCGCTCAACGCTGTTTTCCCCAAAGAAAACGGCACCCTCATGCCTCGTCCAGCTCACAATAAGAGGAGAAATTCTTTAGAAGATCGACTCGGCGCGGCGGAGGTTGCCGGCGGTGCCGATGTTGGCGAGGGTGAAGTTGAAGCTGTAGGCGCCTTCATCGCGAATGGTGCCGAGATCGTACTTGCGGTACTCGACCGAGAGGCCGCAGCAGTTCCAGTTGTAGCTGCTCTGGACGGTGATGTACTGTGCGCTGCCGAGTCTGAGGTCGATGCCCGTAGAGACTGCCGCCGAGAGGCCGGGTTGGCTGGGCGTGCCGTAGCCCAGCAGGAAGCGCATCTGCGAGAAGTTGGAGATCGCCGAAGAGGTTAGGCCGGTTACCGTGTTGGTGGTGGTGTTGATGACCTCGGTATAGGTGCGGCCCGGGGCGTTGAGGAGCGCGTAGGAGAAGCCGCCGAAGAAGTGGCCCTCGTGTACATCGAGGAAGGTGTTGGAGCTGGTGAACTTCTTGGCTCCAGTGTCGTAGTCGAAGTCCCAGGCGACGTCCGTATGGCTGGAGGTGCGGAAGCGCATATGCGATTTGAGCGGCGAGATGCTGCGCGGCTGGGTGAGGAAGGCGATGCCGGAGAAGTCCAGCGTGGTGTCGAAGATGTTGCGACGCTCATTGATGACGGCGCCGCCGAAGGACGGCTCAAAGAAATGCTTCTGGGCGAGCTGCCAGGTGAACCACTCCTGCTGCGCAGGGATGGTGGGGGCTGGAGCGCAGGGATCAGCCTTGCGCGCGTGGGTGCGGGTGGGCTGATCGGGCGCTGTGGCCGCTGCGTTGGGGATGCCGTTAGCATCCATGGTGGCGCGCTCGTCGGGGCTGAGGACGTCGACCGCCGGCGTTGGCGTGACGCCAGGCGCAGCGCTGGAAGGCACGGGTTTGGCGGGCGTCGCGGGGCAGCCGCGCTTCGGCCTGGGGGCCTTCGCCGGGCGCGGGCGGAAGTACAGGTGCTGGGTTACGCCGTACTCGAGCTCGTCGGTGTCGCTGGCCAGGTCGACGTCGTCGAAGCGCAGAACACTGAGGAAGTTGTCGATGCCGCGGACGTTGCGATAGGTGATGTCGGGCTCAATGGTGTGGCGGACCTGATCGCCGAGGAGCCAGTGCCAGCGCTCAGGAACGGTGAAAGTGCGCTCGATGACGGGAGGGCGGATATCGATGTTTAGATCGAAATCCGCGCGGTTGAGCGGACTGTTGAGTTCGATGGGAGTTGCATTGTTGCCGTAGGGCACCTGGCGGGAGCGGGAGTAGGCGGTCTCGCGGACGGCGACGCTGGAGAGGCTGTGCCAGCCGGCGAAGCCGAGCGGAAGAGCGATCTCGGGGCGGAGATCGATGCGTGCGGTAATGCCTCCGGTGCTGAAGTTCGGTTGCGCGCGCTTGAGGCCGGCCGCGGAGGCGGTGATGCTCCAGAGGAGCGGCGTTCCGGGGATCGGGTGGTCGAGGCCGGTGAAGTCGATGGAAGGAGTGTGGTAGATCTTGACTTCTTCACTGGGGTTGACCGCGGTCTGCACGACCTTGAGGCCCTCGTAGCGGTCGACGCGACCGTCCACTGAGAAGCCGTTCTTCTGATCGGTGAGATAGACGATGGAGGTGATATCGGTGCTGACAGCCTGGTTGAAGTTCTCGGTGAAGGCCTCGCGGTAGATGTAGGAGCTGAGGTACTCGGCGTCGCCGACGGCGCGGACGTGGGTGGTGAGCTTGCGGCGGAAGCTGGAGGTAATGTCCACGCCACCCTGGTTGGTGTAGATTCCGGTGCTGGTGGTGAAGCCGCGGTCCTGCAGGGCGGAGAAATGAGCGTTGAAGAAGTCATCGCCGACGCCGTGGTAGCGGAAGGTGCCGTTCTCGGAGAAGCCGCGCAGGGAGTAATACAGGCTTCCCACCGTGAGGTCGGCGGAGCGGCCCAGGACCAGGTAGAACTGCTCGCCGATGGTGAATCCTTTCGAACCGGTGTCCTTGCTGGCGCTGGAGTAGCCGAGGACGGGGATCAGGAGCCCGGATTGGCGCTGCTGGTTGTCTACCGGATGGGTGACGTAGGGGAAGAAGAGCAGGGGCAGGCCAAGCAGCTTGAAGGTGGAGTTCGCGGCTTTCGCCTGGCCGCTGTCGAGGCTGATCTTGCGGGCATAGAGCTGCCAGTCCGGGTGCGGCAGAAGACACGACGTTACCGAGCCGTTATAGACGGTGTAGTCTGTCGGGCCGGTCTTGACCACGATGCGGCCTTCAAAGAGGAAGGGATTGGAGGTCTGGTAGCCAGGCAGGTGAGCGGTGTTGGCCGCCGCGATGCCGGAGTTGGTCGTTGTGATTGCCGGCGCAGTGGAGGCTCTGGACATCTCGACGGAGCCGTGGACATCGTAGAAGCGGCCGGTCTGGGTGCGGAGGTTGTAGGTGCCGTGGGTGGCTTCGATGTGCTCGTCGTTATCGCCGCCGGTGAGGACCACGTGGCCCTCGGCCGTGACGTCGTCGGTGGCGTTGTTGTAGGTGAGGGCGTCGGCGCGCAGGATGTGGTCGCCGTAGGTGAGCACAACGTTGCCGGAGGCGGAGTAGACGTCGTCGTGTTTGGACTGCGGCAGATCGCTTTCGAGCACGGCGGCCTCGGTGGGCCTCGCTGGCGGCAGCAGGAACGCGTGGGGGATGGTGGAGAGATCGACCATCGGTTGTTGCGAGGTGGTTTGCGGGCCCTGCGGCGCGGGTTCTGTGGTCAGCGTCGAGTTCTGATTTGGGGCGTGAGCGTCAGGGGGTTCCTCTATCGTTACGCCCTGTGCGTGCAGATGTGGATGACCCACGGCAAGGAGGATGGTACTTATGAACAGAGCGACGAGACGAAGCGCTCTTCCGGATGACCGGAAGCGACGCCTGGCGCGATTGCCGGGAGGGTTGGCTCCGAGCGCTTGGATGAGACAGTCCACTGATGTGAGATTAGACGATTCCGGAGCACCGCTGGTTTAGATTCGGTAATTAGGTCTACAGGAGCAAGGACAAACAATCATGAGCAGTGCGGCGCAATGCGACGAAACACCCGAAAGCTACCTTTCCACGGGCACGGAGGGCGGCGCTGGGGTGAGGCAGCTTGCAGCAGAGCGGCTGGCGGCGCATCGCAGCCGGCGGGCGGTGGTCGAAGGCCGCGATGCACAGGAGCGGCGGGAGCAGACTGAGGCGCAGGCAGCGATACGGCTGCAGGCACGTCGCGATGCGGCCCGCGCAGATGTGCATCCAGACGCATCGCGGGTGAGGGAGGCGGTTGCTGCGCGGTATCAGCAGAGCGTGAGCTATCGCGAGTTTCTCGCCGCCGAGGCGCAGCGGGCGCTGGAACGGGCGCAGGCCAAGGCAGAGGTCGCGGTGCGCAGTGCAAAGGCTGTGGCTGCAGCGCAACGACAGCTTCTGGAGGAGATCGAGCAGTGGAACCAGCCTGAGATGGCTGCAAGCGCAGACGCGGGCGAGTCGTTCAGCGAGCCGCCGCTGCTGGAGATCGTTGAGCCGCGCGCTGTTCGTTCCGTTGCGAGTGCAGCAGCAAGCGCGGGGGATCAACGCGCACAGGCAAAAGCGCATGAAGAGGCGAGCGTTGAGTTGCCGTGCAAAGCCGTTGAGTTGCCGCGCAAAGCATTGCCACCTGCAGCGCTGCCACCCGCAGCGCTGCCACCCGCACGATTGCAGGTGCGGCTGCATGAGGAGATGGAGCTGGCTTCGGAAGCGAGCACGTTTTATGTGCCCGCGACGACGGCTCGGGTAGCTGCCGAAGAACTCGCCGAGCTGGATGAGGAGATTGAGTTTCGCCGGGCTCCGGAGTTTGAAGACCTGATGCTGGAGACACAGCCGATCCAGGCCAACATTATCGAGTTTCCACGGCAGCTGGTTGCCTCGCGCAGGGCGCGACCACGGCTGGCGGAGGGACCTCTGCGCGAGGATGGCACACCGCCGCCGCAGTTGCGCATCTTCGAGGTTGAGCCGGAGCAGATCTCGATAGAGCCGGAGCTGGCTGCGCCGGCTGAAGCGCCGGAGTGGCAGGGATTGCTGCTGGGGGATGGGATGTCGGTGAAGATCGACGCAGACGTCAGCATGTCTCCGCAGCTCGAGGCGCAGCTTGAGCTCGACCAGCAGCTGTATGTGGCACCAATGCGGCGGCGGATGCTGTCGGTGGCGGTAGACGCGCTCTGCGTCGGAGCCGGGTTTGCAGGATTTGCGGCGGCGGCTTTGAAGATTGCCGGACAAGCCCTGCGCGAGACTCCGCTGCCCCTGCTGGGCGGAGCGGCTGCGGGCACGATCATGGTGTTTGCTGTGCTGTACCAGCTGCTGTTCTTCACGCTGAATGAGGCGACACCGGGGATGCGCGCTACGCGCCTCGCCTTCTGCACGTTCAATGAGAAGAACCCGACGCGCAAGGCGCTGCGGCGGCGGCTGGTGTCGACGGCGCTGGCGGCCTGCCCGCTGGGATTGGGACTGGTGTGGACGGTGCTGGATAGCGATCGGCTGGGGTGGCATGACCGCATGTCGCGCATGTATCCGCGGGCGTACTAGGTACTAGATACTAGGAAGTAGGAAATAGGAAATAGGAAGTAGGAAGTAGGAAATAGGAAGTGAGGTCTTGTGGCGGAGGGATATCGGGACCTGATTGTGTGGCAGCGCGCTGTGCAGATGAGTGTCGCGCTATATCGGCTGACAAGCGACTTTCCGCGCGAAGAACTGTATGGGCTGAGCAGTCAGCTGCGCCGGGCGGGAGTGTCTGTGGCAAGCAATATCGCCGAGGGATGGGGTCGGCAGTCAGACGGGGAGTACAAACAGTTTCTCGGAATGGCACGTGGCTCAAATCTCGAAGTCCAGACCCAAATGGTGATCGCATCTGAGCCGGGCTTCGGTGATCCTGTAAGAGGCAAGCTATGCAATGGCCTCTCGGAGGAGGTCAGCAAGATGCTGGTTGCACTCATGCGCTCCATCTAAAACGGTCTTTCCTACTTCCTACTTCCTGCCTTATGGCTGATCGGGAGGCATGACCGCACCCGCCTGAATCCACTGTGTAATGGTGGCGATATCGGCGTCGGAGAGCTTACTCTTGGGCGGCATCGGCATGGGGTGGTCGACGGGGCCTTCGTGGCGGATCAACTGGAGGAGCAGAGATTGTTGAGGATTCCCGGGTACGATGGCGGCGCCGGTGTGGCCGCCTCGCAGCAGGCCAGTCCTGGTGGACATGATGAGGCCGCCGCGGTGGATGAAGCCGCCGTGGCAGCGATAGCAGTTGGCCTGAAAGATGGGCCGCACGCACTGGGTGTAGAACTCCACCGAGTTGGATGCTGGAGTGGCCTTTGTGTCGCGGCCGTGTGACCGCCAGACGATCGCGGCGGCTGCCAGCAACGCGACTGTCAATGAGAGCGAGAGAGCGGCGGTCTTGCGGTTGAATATCGAGCGGAAGTTTGAGCATGGGACAGCGGCAGGCTGATTGCGGGACATCAAGCGAATCTCCGTAATCAACCCACTGTAGCGCGAAAGGCGCGCATGGCCCAAAAGCGCGTTTGCGAGGCCAACGCGCAGGGTGCTGTTGCGGACAATGCCACGAATCCGAATTGGTACTATCGCGGCGATGCTGGTGGAGATAGCCTAATGAAGCTCGGCGGCTTTCGCGGCCACCTTAAAATTTGTGATGATGATGATGACGCAGTGGAGGCTCGCCCGAGGGGAGCACAGCGCACGCGCGAGGATGGTGTCTCGCGCAGCAGCGGTCGTGATGGCACTGGGGGTTGCTCTGTTCTGTGCTGGGGGTTCGGCAAAGGCGGAGCCGCATCCGGTGCGCATTCGCCATGCAGCCGCAGCGCGCCAGACAGATATCGTGCAGACAGGCCGCACGAAGTTTCGCAGCGGCGGGGAAGGCCCCCGTGCGGGCAAGGGAACAGCCAGGGACACTTCATCCAAAGGTGTAGCGCAGAAGGGAAATCAAGCCAGAGGGTCGGCGAAGCGTGCTCAGAGCAAGGCCGACGCGACGACCAGCAACGCTGGAGCGCGCGCGAAGACGCGGCGTCACGAGAAGCCCTCACGGGCTGACGGGAATGACCCGCCGCCATTCTATCGGGCGAGCGCCACAGGCAGACGTGGCGAGCGCCAGGGCCGGCGCGTTGCGTACGAGATCGCGGCGCCTGCGCCCAGCAGGTACGAGGCAGTGCCTGCTGCGGCCGAGGTCAAGCCGCTGACGGTCAACGACTTCGTGCGTGCGGCCAGCGCTCCTCCCGCGCCTGCGAGTGAGATCTATGCGAGCGGCGAATCGCATCCCGATGAGGACGACAGCGTGGATCTACCGCGTGCAGCACTATCGCGTGCAGCAACGCCTGCGCCGAAGCCGCTGCCGGCAAAGCGGCCAGTCGTGATGGCGAGGGTCGAGGCAGCGCCAGCGGAGAGTGCGCCGGAGCCGAATGAGCGCACAGCACCTTCGGACCTGGTGGGCGCGCCTGACGCTGCACCTGAGCGATCGACCCGGATCGCAGAGACGCGAGATGAAACGCTCGCTGCGGGGTTGCGGGCTCCGACGCGGCAGGAGCTAACCGAAGAGGTGGAGCAACCGGTGGTGTTGCCCGGGCTCTATCGGAACGGACGGTTGGTTATGCCGGCGCCGCTGAAGGGTACACGCGAGATTCTCGTCCACCAGAACCTGATGGCCGACGATGAAGGACTGCAGCGCATTCAAGATGATTACGATCTTCGCCGGATGCGCGCCATGCGCCAACTGGTGGACTTTCCCGAGAGCGCGAGCCTGCATGTGAACCCAGAACTCGCGGGCGATCGCCGCTGCGCGCGGCCGTGGACGGTGCGCTTCGCGTCCGACACGGCGCGGGCCTTCTATGCGCGCTTTCATCAGCCGCTGCAGGTGAACTCTGCGGTGCGCACGGTGGCGTATCAGGTGCGGCTGCAACGCGTGAACGGCAATGCTGCAGGAATTGATGGCGACATGGCGTCGCCGCACCTTACGGGGCAGGCGCTGGACTTCGGCAAGCGTGGCATGAGCACGGAGCAGATTGCGTGGATGCGCATGTATCTGCTGCCGCTGATGCAGGCTGGCAAGCTCGACGTGGAAGAGGAGTTTCAGCAGTCGTGCTTCCACATCAGCGTGTATCGCACGTATTTCCCGAATTTGACGAATTTGCCTGCGACGAGGCGGCGTTCGGCCGCGCGGAGTGAGGTCGCGCAACTGCATGAGCCGCGAGTGCCGAAGGTTTCGTCGCGTGCGGATCTGGATCAGTAGCCAAGTGTCCCAGGAGGGCGGCCGCAGAGATGCAGTCGCCCTATTTTTTTTGCAACTACGGATTCGGATTCGGTGGGACCTTCGCGCCCATCCTGCGGGCTTTGGAGAGGCCGATGGCGATGGCCTGTTTCGGGTTGGTCACCGTCTTGCCGCTGCGACCGCTCTTGAGCGTACCCTGATGCATCTCGTGCAACTCGATCTCAACCTGCTTGCCGGAGGATGGGCTGTACTTGCGCGTGGAGTTCATTGCGGTGAACCTCCTGGTTGCCATGGGGGTGGAATCTCCACTGAAGTTGGAGCACAAGCACACAAACTTCGTTGCATCAGGGGGTGTGGGGTTTGCGGCGAAGGATGAAGAACCCGATCAACAGCCCGACGCCGAGGGCGATGTAGAACAGCCTGCTGTGGTTATGGTTGAGATTGCCGTCCTTCCATGCAGCGTAGGTTGCGTTGAGGTCGGCGGCAAGGCCGGGGATGGTAACCGCGTTGAACGGCCCGCTCCCATTGGCTGCGGGAGCGATGGGTAACGACCCGAAGATGCGTGCAGGCTCGGGCTTGAGGCCGTCGCGGTCCTTGGGGATGGCGGCGATGAGGGCGTTGATCTCAGCGTCGCGGGGGTCGTCGAAGAGCGCCGTATCGGCGGTGTTGGGGAAGAGAGTGACCTTGCTGGTCAGCTTTTGCTCGATGGCAGAGACGCCGTCCTGGCAGACGCCGAGCGCGTAGTAGCCACCGAAAGGAAGCGTCGGATGCGCGGCGTGCAAGTGAACGTAGGCGACGGTCATGAGGCCGGCGAGTCGCGTGACCTCGAGAGCGTCGGAGCCGCGGTACTCGTGGGCGTTGCGCTCGAGCACCCAGGGCTGATCGAGGGTATCCATGGTGCGCCACTCGCTCTTGCCGTCGATGCCGAAGTAGTAGCTGATGTCGGCGTTGAAGGTGGCGGAATGGATGTGCCACTCGTACTCGGCATGCGCGGCGGGGACGAGAAGATGGCGGCCGCCGCTGTGCGGGATGATGAGCCGCGAGTCGATCCAGAAGGGCATCATCACGTCTTGCGCTGGCCCGGAAGGGCCGCGGGTGCTGAAGTGGAAGTGACCGAAGTTGGCGAAGTAGCGCGCGTCATCGACGGTGATGGTGTCGCCGGAGGCGGCGAGCGCGGCGATGAGTTGCTCGGGCGTCGTCGCCTGATGTTCATGCGTGGTGACGACGAAGGCCTGCGCGCCATCGAGCGCGTTGGCGGCGAGACGGTTGAGAGCGTCGGCGAGGCGCTGGCTCTCGGCGTGCTCCGGCGCTAGGTCGTTGGGCCCATCGCCGCGGGTTACGCCGGAGCCGAGGTCTGTGACGATGCCTTCGGTGGTGAAGCCGGGGAGCGTAGAGGGCTGGTCGAGGGAGATGGTCTCGGCCTTGTTGAGCGCGTACGGGCCAAGGTCGAGATACTCGAGGGCCTGGGCTTCGGTCGCTGGTGCACCGGGGTGAACGGCTGAGGTTTGTTCGAGGTTCTGGTTCTTGCCCGCGATATGGCCGGCGACGCGGATGGTGGGATTGATTGCGCGCATGGTCCAGCCGGGGAAGCGGTCGAGGCCCTGCCAGTCGCTGCCGAGGATGCGCTTGCGGAGCTCGTTGAGCAGCGCGGGCGTGAGCAGCGCCGGGCCTATTTTGCCGCCCTTGTCGATCTGGTCGAGCAGCTTGTCAGTGAAGCCGGGCTGCGCGGAGAGCTGCCGCATCATCTGCGAGAGCAGGATGGTGTTCGGCGGCATTGGCGTCTCTGGGACGACGTAGGTCTTGCGGCAGCCGGAGACTGCGAGCAGCGTGCAGACCAGTGCGAGCTTGGGGGCGAGGCGCATGACGGGATTAGACGCTGATTGCGTTTTCTATGCGTCGAGTTTCTTCACCACGAGTTCGTTGAGGATGGCGGGGTTGGCCTGGCCTTTGCTCAGGCGCATGACCTGGCCGACGAAGAAGGCCGCGACCGTGCGCTTGCCGCCTTTGAACTGCGCGACCTGCGCGGGGTTGGCACCGATGGCTTCGTCGATCATGGCTTCGATGGCCGAGGTGTCGGAGATCTGCTGCGGCTTGTCGCGGTCGTAGACGAAAACGAAGTCGCGGCCTTCGGTGAAGCAGGTGTCGAGCAGCTGCTTGAGTTGCTTGGAGCTGATCTCGCCGGCTTCCGCGAGGTCGGCCGCGGCTACGACGCCGTCGAGTGTGACAGGGGATTGCTCGAACTCGATCCCGGCGGCGCGCAGGCGCATGGTGATCTCGCTGAGCAGGATGGCGGCGACGCGCCGGGGCGACTTCGCAGCCTTTGCGGCGAGCTCGAAGCGGTCGGCGAAGGCGCGGGTTGCGGTAAGCGTTGCGGCGTCCTGCGTGGAGAGGCCGTAGTCGGCGATCAGGCGCGCGCGGCGTGCTTCCGGCAGCTCGGGCATCGCAGCGAGAATCTGCTTCTGCCACTCGGCGCCGACGACCAGCGGCGGGAGATCGGGCTCGGGGAAGTAGCGGTAGTCGTGCGCCTGCTCTTTGCTGCGCATGGAGAAGGTGCGGCCTTCGGCGTTGTTCCACAGGCGCGACTCCTGTACGACGCGGCCTCCGTCTTCGATTACGCCGATCTGGCGCTCGATCTCGTACTCCAGCGCAGCGCGGATGTAGCGGAAGCTGTTGACGTTTTTGACCTCGGCCTTGGTGCCGTAGGCAGCGGCGCCGCGTGCGGCGAAATCCGACTTGAGCATGACGCTTACATTCGCGTCACAGCGCAGGCTCCCCTCTTCCATGTTGCAGTCCGAGACGCCGGTGTAGAGGAGGATCTCTTTCAATAGCGTGAGGTACTCGAAGGCCTCATCGGGAGTGCGGAGGTCGGGCTCGGAGACGATCTCGATCAGCGGCGTGCCGCAGCGGTTGAGGTCGATGTAGGTGCGCGTCGCGGAGTCGGCGAAGCCGTCGTGGAGGCTCTTTCCGGCATCCTCTTCCATGTGCAGGCGCGTGATGCCGATGCGCTTTTTGCCGCCGCCGGGCGTGGGTACCTCGATCCAGCCATGCTCGGNNCGAGATCTGGTAGCCCTTGGGCGAGTCGGGATAGAAGTAGTTCTTGCGCGAGAAGATGCTGGTCTCGCGGATCTCGCACCCGATTGCTTTCGCCGCGAGCACGGCGAACTCGACGGCCTGTTTGTTCAGCACGGGCAGGGCACCGGGAAGGCCGAGGCAGACGGGGCAGATGTGCGTGTTGGGCCCGCCGCCGTACTCGTTCTTGCAGCCGCAAAAGGCTTTGGACTGCGTCAGCAGCTGAACGTGGACCTCGAGGCCGATCACGGGCTGGTACTTGGCAAGGACTTCCGGCGAGAGTGCGAGGGCTGCGGACATTGTGTTGATTTTATCAACGCGGGACCCGTGACAGCGTCACAGGCTGCATCTCATGTTCGAAGAACCCCAGAGGACAAGCATGGCGGATGAGAACAAGAGCGCAGTTCCGGAGGGGAAGGCCGAAAGCGGATGGACGCCGCCGGAGGGGCCGGTTGCTGCGCCGTCCGGCGAGGCGGATGGTTCAGCCTCGCTCCAGAAGAACCTGTCGCGGCCAAGCGCGCAGGAGATCTACCAGCAGGTTGAGAAGAACGCCAAGGAGGAGTTGAAGCGATCGAGCGTGTCGCTGGCGATCTCCGGGTTTACGGGCGGCATCTTCATGGGGCTGTCGGCCCTGGGCGTGGGGATTATCGTGGCGCGGCTGGGCAGCACGCCAAGTGCGTTTGTGATCTCGCGCATGTTCTATCCGCTGGGGTTCATCGTTGTGATCCTGGGGCGGTCGCAACTGTTTACCGAGAACACGCTGTATCCGGTGGCGCTGGTGCTGACGGAGCCGAAGCAGATCTGGAACACGATGCGGCTGTGGGCGACAGTGCTGCCTTCGAACATGCTGGGAGCGCTGACGTTTGCGGCGCTCGCCGGGCTGACCCGTGCGATGCCAGCGGATGTGGTGCAGGCAATCTCGGGGCTGGGGCTGGCGGCCGCGCATCAGCCCGCCGGCACGATCTTCTGGAGCGGCGTGGTGGCGGGATGGATCATCGCGACGGCGGCGTGGCTGGTCTCGGGCTCGCACTCGATTACCGGCTCGGTGATGATCATCTGGGCGTTGACTTTTGTAGTGGGCCTGGGGAACTTTGCGCACTGCATTGCGACCTCGGGCGAGATCCTGACCGCCGTGCTAACGCATCAGCTGCCCTGGGTGGCGTATCCGCAATGGTTCGGACCGGCGGTGGCAGGGAATATCTGCGGCGGCATCGTGATGGTGACCCTGCTGGAGTATGGGCAGGCAATTTTGAGCCGGAAGAGCGAGGACGCGCCGGACGGCCAGGCGAGCTAATGGGGTTGGTAGACTAAAGATTGAATGATTCTTCCCTTCGTCCGCGAACTGATGGCGGATCTGGAGCACTCCGCAGCGTTTGAGCGTGCGCGTCGCCATCTGGCGGGCGGCACGGGACGGAGACGTGTGTCCGGACTCACCGCGACCGCGCGAGCGCTCTACCTTCCCTACCTTGTGCGCGCCGCGCAGGCTCCAGTGCTGGTGCTGGTCTCCGATAACAAGGCAGCCGAGGCGCTGCATGCGGCGGTGCTGGCGGCGTGCGAGCTGACCGGTGCGCTCGATGCCGAGGAGGTGCTGCGGCTTCCGGCTCATGATGTGCTGCCGTTTGAGAATCTGTCGCCGCATGGCGAGATCCTGGAGCAGCGCGCGGTGGTGCTGTGGAAGCTCGCGAGCGGCGCCGCCAGGCTGGTGATTGCGCCCGTCGAGGCGGCGTGCATGAAGCTCTTTACGCGCGACTACTACGCGGGGCTGGCGCTGCGGCTGCGCACCGGCGAGGAGCATCTGCCGGAGATGCTGGTCGAGCATCTGCTTTCGGTCGGCTACACGCACGTGGATGTGGTGGAGATGCCCGGGCAGGTGACGGTACGTGGCGGCATTCTCGATGTGTATGGGCCGGAGATGGAGCGGCCGGTGCGCATCGACTTCTTCGGAGATGAGATTGAGTCGATGCGGCGGTTCGATCCGGAGACGCAGCGGTCGAGCTCGGAGGTGGATGAGGTATTGCTGCTGCCGCTGACGGAGACGCCGGCGACCGACGCGCTGCTGGGCGCGATCAACGCGCGGCTGACGCGGAGTGGAACGGCGGGCGCAGCGCTCGAGGGTGGAGAGATGCCCGCGGAGCTGGTGAATCCGGTCGCTCATGCGGCGGCGCAGACAGGTGAGGCCACGATCTTTCCCGGCTGGGAATTTTATGCCGCGGTTGCGGGCGCGAAGTCGTCGCTGCTGGAGCTGATGGGCGCCCCGACGAGCGCCGGGCCGCGGGTGTTTGTGGAAGAGCCGGCGATGGTGGAGAACCAGGGCGAGCGCTGGTGGAATAAGGTCGAGCAGCGCCATGAGCGCTCGGGCATTGGGTCGCTGGTGCGCGCGGAGGATCTGTATTTTTCGCCGTGGGAGTTGCAGGACCGCATCCGTGCGTACCCGGGCTTTGAACTCGATCAACTCGGTGCAGTCGATGTGCTCGAAGGCGATCGCAGTGATGCAAGCGAGATCGAGTTTGCAACGCGGCCGACGATGCGTTTTCACGGCTCGATTCCGGCGCTGATCGACCAGTTGAAGCTGCTGATGGAGAACGAGGCGCGGGTGCTGATTGCTGCGCCCAATCAAGGAGAAGTTGAGCGGCTTGCGGGGCTGTTGCAGGAGTATGGCGTCGCCTATCGCATCGGCTCGCGGTTCGAGCAGAGCGGGTCCGAGACGGTGTACTCGGAGTCGAGTTATCTTGCGGGTGATCCGCGCACGCCGGTGATTGTGCGCGCGGCGATTGCGAACGGCGTGCAGGTGCAGGACGTCGAGCGCAGGACGGCGCGGCAGGTTGTCATCATTGGCGCGAACGACATCAATGACGACGCGGATGTGATGGCGCGGCCCGCCCGGCGCAAGTCGAAGACGTCGGCGTTTGTGTCGGACTTCCGCGATCTCGCGGTGGGGGATTATGTCGTCCACGTCGAGCACGGCATCGCGCGCTATGACGGCCTGCGCACGCTGGAGCAGCCCGATGGATCACAGCTGGAGTTGATGATCCTTACCTTCGCTGAAGAGGCGAAGCTGTATATTCCTCTGACGCGGTTGGACCTGATTCAGAAGTATCGTTCGACCGAGACTGGGCCTGCGCCGCAGTTGAACCGGCTCGGCACCCCTGCATGGGCCAAGACCAAGGCGCGCGTGAAGAAGGCCATGGAGGACATGGCCGAGGAGTTGCTGAAGCTCTACGCGCAGCGCAAGGCTGCGGTGGGCACAGCCTTCTCGCCGGACACCAACATGCAGCGCGAGTTCGAGGACGCCTTCGACTTCAATGAGACCGACGACCAGTTGACCGCGATTGCAGAAATCAAGGCCGACATGGAGTCGACGCAGCCGATGGACCGCCTGCTCTGCGGCGATGTCGGCTACGGCAAGACCGAGGTCGCGATGCGCGCGGCGTTCAAGGCTGTGCAGGACGGCAAGCAGGTCGCCGTGCTGACCCCCACAACCGTGCTCTGCTTCCAGCACTTTGAGAGCTTCAAGCGGCGCTTCAGCAAGTTTCCGGTGGTGGTCGAAATGCTCTCGCGCTTCAGAACCGCGAAGGAGAAGAAGGACATTCTCGAACGCGTCGAGCAGGGCAAGGTGGACATCCTGATCGGCACGCACGCGCTGCTGTCGAAGGACCTGAAGTTCCAGGACCTTGGGCTGTTGATCGTCGATGAAGAACAGCGCTTCGGTGTGCGCCACAAGGAGCGTCTGAAGCAGATGCGCGCGGCCATCGACGTGTTGAGCATGTCGGCGACGCCGATTCCCCGGACGCTGCACATGTCGCTGGTGGGGCTGCGCGATATGAGCGTGATCGAGACGCCGCCCAAGGACCGCATGGCGATCCAGACGATCGTCGCGAAGTTCGACGAGAAGCTGATTCGCACCGCGCTCGAGCTCGAGCTCGAGCGCGGCGGGCAGGTATACTTCGTACACAATCGCGTGGAGACCATCTATGAAATGGCCGCGAAGATTCGCGAACTGGTGCCGCAGGCGCGCGTGGTCGTGGGGCATGGGCAACTGCCCGAGGCCGAACTCGAGCGCACCATGCTCGCGTTCATGGACGGCGAGTACGACGTGCTCTGCGCGACATCGATCATCGAGAACGGCCTGGATATTCCGCGCGCGAACACGATCATCATCAACCGCGCGGATCGTCATGGATTGAGCGAGCTGTATCAGCTGCGCGGCCGCGTCGGCCGGTCGAATCGCCGGGCCTATGCGTATCTGCTGATTCCGCCGGAGCAGCAGCTTACGGAGATTGCGCGGCGCAGACTTGCGGCGCTCAAGGAGTTCTCCGACCTCGGCGCAGGCTTCAAGATTGCCGCGCTCGATCTCGAACTGCGCGGCGCGGGCAACATGCTTGGCGGCGAGCAGTCCGGGCATATCGAGGCGATCGGCTTCGAGATGTATACGACGATGCTTGAGGAGGCGGTGAGCCGGCTGAAGGGCGAAGGGCGCGAGGAGCGGCCGCAGGTGACGGTGAATCTCGGCATCTCGCTGCGCATCGATGAGACCTACATTCCAGAAGAGGGTCAGCGACTGCGCATGTACAAGCGCATCGCGGGCGCGGAGTCGATGGCCGCGCTGACGGAGGTGCGCGCGGAGCTGGAAGACCGCTACGGCAAGCCGCCGCAGAGCGTGCTGCATCTGTTGAGCGCCGGCGAGATTCGGCTGACCTGCGAGATGCTCGGCATTGTGCAGATCGAGCGCAAGCGGACGATGATCGAAGAACCGAAGAAGGCCGCGCCTGCTCCAGTGAGACCAAATGTGCAGCGTCCCGGCTTTGGGAGCTGGTCCACGGCGCAGCCGCAGCGCGCGCCGCTTGCAGGGCGTTACGGGCAGGCACCGCAGACGGCGAACCTGCAGTTCTCGACACGCGCCGCGGCGAGCCGGCCCGTGACCAACGCGACTGTCGCGCTGCGCGAGACCGCAGCCGCGCGCCCCCCGAATGCACCGGCCTTGCAGGCAGGCAGGATGAAGCCGATGCGCGAGATGCTGTATGTCACCTTCAGCGAGAAGCTGCACGCGGCCCCACCGCGAGACGGCAAGGGTATCAATGTGGGCGCGTTGATGAATCTGGTCGCGCGCAATGCAAAGAACGGAGCGCAGCTTACGCCGCAAGGAACGCTGCGCTGGCCGCTTTCGAGCGCGCAGGCGGATGTGGTGCTGACCGAGACGCGAGAGCTGCTGGAGATGCTTCGACCGAAGGACGATGCGGCTTCGTAGCAGGGAGTTCAAACGTTCTTCCAGCTCGATTGCGGTGTCGGAGCGGCCGCGATCTGCGCTACACTTTGCGCACGATGATATTCCGATGTCTCCTCGCAATTCCGCTTCTTGGCAGCCTCATGATGATCTCTCCAGCAAAGGCGCAGCGCATTGCAGCCGATGGCGCGAACCAGACGTTCAGTTATCTCAGCGATCAATATTTCGAGCAGGTGTACTTCAAATTTTCGCCGACGGCGGGGACGAGTGCCGGACTGCACCAGTACGACACGCAGCTCGAGGATTACTCGGCTGCCAGGGTACAGCGGCAGATTGCAGCGCTGCATGCGTTTGAGAAAAAGCTCGAGGTGATCGATCCCAG
The DNA here is from genome assembly GCA_003138795.1 of Granulicella sp. GTDB lineage: Bacteria > Acidobacteriota > Terriglobia > Terriglobales > Acidobacteriaceae > Granulicella. The sequence goes on from PLHC01000164.1 coordinate 46,923, forward strand.
GGCGCTCGATGCAGAGCCCGCGGCGGATTACGCGATTCTGTTGAACAACATTCGTGGCCAGCTGCTGCAGCTGGAGGTCGTGCGTGGGTGGGAGAAGAATCCGGACAGCTACTCGAGCGGTGTAACGAGCTCGATCTTCGTCATCATGGAGCGGCCCTATGCGCCGGTGAACGAGCGGCTGCGGTCTGCGGTGGAGCGCGAGCGCCAGATTCCGCAGGTCTTCGTCGAGGCGCGCAAGAATCTGAAGAACCCACCGCATATCTACACCGAGATCGCACTCGAACAGATCGATGGGCTGGTGAGCTTTTTTCAAAGCGACGTGCCCAGCGCCTTTGCCGACGCCGACGATGCCAAGGCGAAGGCGGAGTTCGCGCAGTCGAACGCAGCGGTGATCGCCGCGCTGAAGAGTTACAGCGCGTGGATGAAGACAGATCTGCTGCCACGCTCGAACGGAGACTTCCGCTACGGCGCCGACACATTCTCCAAGGCGCTTGCGTATAACGAGATGGTCGATATTCCGCTCGACCGCCTGTTGCAGATTGGCTATGCGGACCTGCATAAGAACCAGGCGGAGTTTGCGCTGGTTGCGAAGGAGGTCGATCCTGCGAAGACGCCGCAGCAGGAGCTGGCCGAGCTGGCGACGATGCACCCGGCGCCGGACAAGCTGCTGCAGACGTTCCACGACCGCTTCGACTCGGAGATTGGCTTCATACGCTCGCACCACATCATCACGATTCCGAGCGACGTCCAGCCGACGCTGGAGGAGACGCCGCCGTTCATGCGTGCGACAACGCAGGCTTCGATGGACCCTCCAGGACCGTTTGAGACGCACTCGACCAAGGCATACTTCAACGTCACACTGCCGGACCCGAGCTGGTCTGCGGAGCGCACATCGGAGTACATGGCGGCGTTCAACATCGGCACAATCGTTTCGACCAGCGTGCATGAGGCGTATCCCGGCCACTACATACAGTTCCTGTGGACGCCACAGTTTCCATCGACGATTCGCAAGCTGATCGGCGCGAACACCAACATTGAGGGCTGGGCGCACTACTGCGAGCAGATGATGCTCGATCAGGGTTACGGGCAGCCGGGCTTCGGAGCGACGACAGAGCGTGAGGCCAGGCTCATTCGCCTGGGACAGTTGCAGGACGCACTGTTGCGCGATGCGCGCTTCGTTGCTGGTATCCGGATGCACACGGGCGTGGGGGGAGCGCTGACCGTCCCCGAGGCCGAAGACTTCTTCGTCAAGGAAGGCTACCAGTCGCGGCCGATCGCCGAGGTGGAGACCAAGCGCGGGACATCCGACGCACTCTACCTCTACTACACGCTGGGCAAGCTCGAGATCATGAAACTGCGCGAGGATGTGAAGTCCAAAGAGGGCGCGGCGTTCGATCTGCAACAGTTCCACGATGACTTCATGCGGCAGGGCTTTGCGCCGATCAAGGTGATTCGGAAGACGATGCTGCACGACGATAGCCCGGTGTTATGAGCCCGACTTTATGAGTCTTGGCTGAGCTGTGGATGTGCCCGGGTTTCGCCGATTGCATCGCTCGGCCAATGCCGTTCTTCGCATACCCATGCTGCCTGCGCGTGACGCAGCAACCTGACAGAATCGATGTCCATCCCAGCAAGAACGTCTGGAATTCCTTTGGTTTTTGTGGGTTTTGCCACGAATGTGCTGTGTTCCTCTCTTTGCATTCCGGCGGTGGCCTCGACCGGAAGAGACTGAAGAGGTAAAACATTAGAGAGATATCCACGACAAGATATGAATCAGCAGAAAATTCGCAAGGCCGTAATTCCCGCTGCGGGCTTCGGAACCCGATTTCTTCCCGCCACAAAGGCTACTCCGAAGGAGATGCTTCCGCTCGTCGATAAGCCGCTGATTCAGTACGGCGTGGAGGAGGCGGTCGCGGCCGGCTGCACGGACATCATCATCGTGACCGGGCGCGGCAAGACGACCATGGAGGACCACTTCGACCGGTCGCCGGAGCTGGAAGCAGCTTTGCGGGCGCGGGGAAAATTGGAGCTGCTGGAGGTTGCGTGTTCGGTCGCAAAGCTCGCGAGGATCAGCTATGTGCGGCAGCCCGAGGCGCTCGGCCTGGGCCATGCTGTGCTGATGGCCAAGGAACTGGTCGGCGATGAGCCGTTCGCGGTGATTCTGCCGGATGACATCGTCGATGCAAAGGTCGGATGTCTGAAGCAGATGGTAGAGGCCTTCGATGAGACGCACTCGTCGATCCTGGGGACGGAGGTTGTTGAAGGCGATGCGATCTCCTTGTATGGATGCCTGGACTGCGAGCCCCACCCGGCCAACGCCCGCTTGCTGGCGATCAGGAACCTGGTCGAAAAGCCGAAGCCGCAGGACGCGCCAAGCCAGAATGCGATCATCGGGCGCTATATTTTGACGCCACGAATCTTCGAGATGATCGAGCAGCTGAAGCCGGGCACCTGTGGCGAGCTGCAGCTGACGGACGCGATCA
>PLHC01000105.1:0-2013 GCA_003138795.1 Granulicella sp.
AATTCCAAATGCAATTCCCCTGAGGGTCAGCGGTTTGGCACAATCCTCGCGCGATTCTCACAGTCTCGCCAGAGCGGGCCGGTGCGCGAGGCTGCGATACTGGAGTCTGCCGCGCTGTAGTTCGCGCGCGGAGAGAGACATCGATGCCCGAAGAGCTCTGCCCCATCTGTGAAGGCGCTGGTTTGCGCGTGGTTGAGCGCGCGGATGGAACGCGCGTGGCGCAGCCGTGCGCGTGTCGCGTGGAGAGGCGCTCTGCGCGCATGATCGAGCGGGCGCATATTCCGCAGCGTTATGCCCACTGCACGCTCGACGAGTACGTCACCAACTTCGCGGGAGCGAGCCGCTCGCTGGGTTCGGCGCTGGTGCAGGCGCGTAGCTTCGTGAAGGCGTATCCGTTTGAGACCAACGGCAACGGCCTGCTGTTGACCGGCTCGATCGGTGTTGGCAAGACGCATCTCGCTGTCGGAATGCTGCAGGCGCTGGTCGCCGAGCGCGGCGCGAAGGGTCTCTTTTTCGACTACCGCGACCTGCTGAAGCAGGTCCAGAACAGCTACAACCGCAATGTCGACGTGACGGAGCTCGAGATTCTGCAGCCGGTCTTCGAGGCCGAGGTACTGGTGCTCGACGAGTTGGGCGCTTCGAAGCCTACGGATTGGGTGTGGGACACGGTGGCGCACATCCTGAATACGCGCTACAACGACCGCCGCACGACGATCATCACCACCAACTATGCGAATATGCCGCCGTTGGCAGCGGACTCCAGCGGGCCGCGCGCCGCAGTGCGCGAGGAGACGCTCGGCGACCGCATCGGCGAGCGCATGCGGTCGCGGCTGCAGGAGATGTGCGTCGTCGTCGAAATGAGCGGCGAAGACTTCCGCCAGAAGGTCAAGCGCGCGAGCTTCGCGTAGCGGGACGCTTCCGAATCCAGCCCAACTGCCGGCGGTATAGAATCGGCAATCATGCAGGAGCTTGATCCCAACCCATCGCCCTCGCCACAGCCCACGCCCATGTTCGCCGAGCCGACGCCGGGACGCAGGTTCCCCGCAGCGGCCGTGGCCATCGCCGCGGTTGCGGTGGCGATCCTGGTAACGGTGCTGGTGCTTCTGGGCAAACGGCACGAGGCTGGCCCGCCGCCCAAAACGGTGCTCCCAGCAGCGGCGTACGCGCCAAACCTGGTGCTCAGCAACCTGCAGATGAGCGAGTCGACCAGCATGTCGGGCGGAAAGCTGACCTACATCGAAGGCCACATCGCCAACCGCGGCCCGGCCACGGTGACCGGTATTACGGTGCAGGTGGTGTTCGCTAACGACGTCTCCATGCCCCCGCAGATCGAGACCGGGCCGCTCAACCTGATCTACATGCGCGAGCCCTACGTGGACACGCATCCGGTCAGCGCGTCGCCGCTCGCCCCCGGCGCGGAGGGCGATTTCCGCCTCATCTTTGACGATGTCAACGAAAACTGGAATCAGCAGCTACCCCAGATACGCGTCACGCAGGTAGCAACGCGTTAGATCTCGCCTGCGCGCAAAAAAAATCTGACCATAGATACATCCAATCTGGCGTCTCCGCGGTCTAAACGCAGCAAGTGATCGCTCGCGCTATCGATGTTTGCGTGGGCGTGAACGAGGATACAGCAATCTCCCCAGAGGAGAGAATTAAGGCAGATTGGCCCCCAGCAATGGGGGCCTTTTTTTGGAATGCTCTAGACGTGGGCCGCGGCATGAATCGCCAGCAGTCTCTCCAGTGTTGGCTTGAGCAGGTTAAGGTGGAGGGCGTTGGCTCCGTCGGACTTCGCCTCGGCGGGATTGTCGTGGACTTCCAGGAAGATTCCGTCGATCCCTGCGGCGACGGCGGCGCGGGCGAGCACCGGGATGAACTCCGGCTGGCCCCCCGAAACCCCGTTCCCGCCACTCGGCGTCTGGACAGAGTGGGTAGCGTCGAAGATCACGGGCGCAAAATCACGCATAATCGGTAGCGCACGCATATCGACGACCAGGTTGTTGTAGCCGAAGC
>PLHC01000105.1:2053-12200 GCA_003138795.1 Granulicella sp.
CGTAGCTGGCCTTGAAGATATACGGAACGCCGAGATCGGTGGTGATGCGCTGAATCGCGTCGGCGAGCTTGCGGGCGTGGGGTTCGGACTCGATCACACAGGGGCCGGCAATGAGAAAGAGTTCGCCGTTGCCCGCCGTGACGCTGCCGAGGGTGAAGCTGGAAAGATGTTGCATGGCTCTAGGATAGCTGACGGCCCAAAGGGACCGGTAGAAAGAGAAACGCCCGGCCAGCGGCCGGGCGTTTCTCTTGTGCATCGGGTCCTATCCTACGGTGCGATCGCCTGGACGGCGTGCGCACCGTTGGCGACGGCTACGAGACAGATCGGCTGGCTCACCGTCGGGAAAAAGGAGTTCGCAACGGCCGAGAGCTGGCCAGTGTCGGGGCTCAGTTCGGCTCCCGAGATCGATGCATCCAGGTAATCGGAGGTGTAGAGGTAGATGCCCAGTGACGGTTCAACCGTGACGCAGGTGGGACCGGTCGTCGTGGTGAAGCCGGAACCGGCCGATGCGCCCAGCGAGCCACTCGCCAGGTTGAGCGAGTAGGAGCTCACCGTGCTCGAGTTGTAGTTCGCGACGTAGACATATTTGCCACGCGGCTCGATGGTGATCGCGACGGGATACAACCCGGTCGCGAAGGGGCTCGTGACCAGCGGTGTAAGGTTTCCGGTGGTGCCGTTCGCGATCTGGTAGCCATAAATCTCGTTCAGCTGCTTGTCCGTGACATAGACGTATTTGCCGGTCGGGTCGATGGCGATGGCGCTGGGGAAGACACCGGCGGCAACACCCTGGAACGTGGTCATGTTAGTAGCCGAGGTTGGCGTCAGACCGCCGTTGGCGGGGTTCTCGGCGAAGCCGAGGACGGTGGGCTTTGCCGACGCAATCTCCGCGTCGACGACGTAGACGAAGGAGTTCTCGAAGCCATTGTTGGTGGCGCTGCCGGAGCCGAGGATGATGCAGGTGGCGGGCCCTGAGGACGGGATCACCGGGGTCGCTGTGCAGGTAGGTGCCGAGGCGGCGATGGCAACGGGATTATTGCCCAGGTTGACGTTGCTCGGTGTGCCGAGGGTCCCATCCGCATTGATGTGGAAGATCGTAACGCCGCCCCGGCCGGGCGAAACGGGCGTGTAGCCGCCCTGATAGGTGTACGTGACATACAGGTAGGAGCCGGTGGAGTCAATCGCTGCGGCCGTGGGGTAGGTTGCCTGCCCATACAGGCTGGGCGTCGCCTCGCCATAGAGCTTGCCGTCAGAGCCGATAGAGAACACTTCAACGTTCGCCTGGTAGCTTCCGCCGATCTCGTAGAGAGTCTTCCCGTTTGGCGCGGCAATCACGGTCGTGGGGTTGGTCAGGTTGCTGGTAAAGGGGGAGCCGCTGATCTGGGTGAGCACGCCGCTCTGGTAATCGACCGCGAATGCGCTGACCTGGCCGGTGCTGTTGGACACGGAGTAGACATACGCCGCAGTGTAGTCACGGCTGCAGGCTACAGTGCCGAGCCCAATTGCCAGAGATAGCAGTGCGGCCTTAGCGGTGCTGTTGATCGTGTTGAACTTCATGCGCTTCCCTTACGTCGGGCATCGAGATCGGCCCGTCTTTGAATGCCGGCCCGAAGGCCGGAGAGTGAAGTCTGCCGGCAGAGCCCGGAGAGGCTCTGCCGGGAAATCGCTAGCCTCTAATCGATGGAGCCGCTGATTGCAAGGCAGCTGGGCAGGCCAGTGGCGGTGAACGTTGAACCCTTCGAAAGATCGGAGAGCTCTCCAGTCGTCGCGTTGAGGGCCTTGCCCGTTACGGTGCCATCGTTGCGGTTGGAAGTGTAGATGTACTGGTTGCTCGGGTCCTCAGCAACGCAGACGGGTCCGGAGCCGACGGTATATGGCGCGCCTGTAATGGGCTGCAGCTCCTGGTTGATGGGGCTGATGAAGAAGGCCGAGATCGAGCTGAAGGGGGTTGTGATCAGGGTGCTGGTCGTCGAATTATTGAGGACGAACAGATACTTGCCGGTGCTGTCGATGATCGAGTAGACCGGGTCGGACGTGCCTGGGATGTTCGCCGTCGTACCGCCGTTGAGGGCAGACAGACCGCAGGTGCCGGTCGTCGCGTAGCCGTATAGTACGTTGTTGGCAGCGTCGGTCAGGAAGACTAAGCCCACGGAGCCGTTGATCGATGTGATATTGGTCGGCTTGCTGGTCGTCGAGCTGATAATGATGTTCCCGGTAGTGGTGAACACCAGCTGGCCGCCTGTGCCGATCGAAAACGGCGTGATGCTCTGGGTGCCATTCGTCGTACCGCTGTTGACGGTATAAAGGCAACTGCCCAGCGACTTCGACATGATGGGCGACGGACCCACTTCCCAGAACGGCGTGTTCACGCCGCTTTTCTGAGTCTGTGAATTGGTGACCAGCGTCAGGCGGCCCGTGTTCGCATCCGCGACAAAGGTGGTGATGGCGCCATTGCCGTCCGTGTTCGCGGCATTATAGAGGCCAGAGCTGGCGTTCAAGCCGGGGGAATACTTATCCAGCACGTAGAGATAGGTGCCGCTGGCGTCCATCTGGGCCCACTCGGAGACATATCCTTGGCTGACGTAAGACTGCTGGAAGGTAAGGGTGCCGTCACCACCGACGCTGTAGAGCGCGATGCTCTGGCCGATGTTCGTGCCGGTTCCGCAACCTGCTACCGGGCATGTGCCCTGGTTGATGACGTAGACGTAGCGCCCGCCCGACTTGATCACAAGGGAGACCGGGACCGCGCCATTGCTGGCAAACGGCGAGCCTGGAATCTGCGTCAGGTTGCCGGAGTAGTCATCCACCTTGAACCCGGCGATCTGGTTATACTGCTGCCCTAACACCCACATGTAACCGATGGTGCCGCCACCACAGGCAGTCATGCCAAGACCCAATGCCAACGACGCGAACAAGGCCATCGACCACCGGCCAACCAAACTCAACTTCATGCGCTTCCTTCATCACCCGCTCGGGATTAGCCGACATGGCTTGTGCGAACGGGGAAACCTGTCTCAGGGGAGTACAAACCTTGGACTGATTGTAGAAGGTAGAGCGACTTTGCGCCAATTTTGTCGACGCCTTTCCTCTCGGCTCCGGATTCTCCTCCCGCTACCGCGGCGACGCTGCGAGCGAGGCCCGTTCGCGCAGCAGAGAGAGCCTGCGGTCGGGGCATACGGATGGGGGCAACGCGGGCGATCCGCACCAGCCGGCGCGTCTCGGCGCGCAGTTCAGGCCGCCGCCGCTTTCCAGAAAAAGCCCCGGACCGAAGTCCAGGGCTGAAGGAAGCGTGTTGTGCCGGAAGGCTACCAGGTGCGGCAGCCACCGCCGGCGGGCATCATTGGCTGCCCGACTTTGCAGCCGAAGGCCTTGCCGAACTCGTCGAAGTTCTGCACGCTGCCGTTGGCGCGCCACTGGCCGGAGCTGTGCGGGTCGACCTTCGCCGATACGCGTGCCGACTGCTCCGTCTGATTCTGGCACCACACCTGCCCGAAGGCGATGAAGAACCGCTGCGCCGGGGTGTAGCCGTCGCGCTTGCCGTCCACATAGCCGGGCTCGGACGCCGCGCCCTCCCTGGCCAGCGTGTCCATCAGCGCCTGGTACGCGATGCGCAGGCCGCCATTGTCGGCGGTATTTTCGCCCAGCGTCAGATGCCCATTCAGGAGCTGGCCGGGAGCGACCTCGAAGCCGTCGTACTCCTTGGCCGTGCACTCGGTGCGCTCCTTGAACTTGGCCAGATCCTCGGGCGTCCACCAGACCTTCACGTTGCCGTGCAGGTCGTACTTGGAGCCCTCATCGTCGAAGCCGTGGGTCATCTCATGACCGATCACCACGCCGATGCCACCGAAGTTCACCGCCGGGTCAATCGAGTTGTCGTAGAACGGCGGCTGCAGGATGCCGGCAGGGAAGTTGATATTGTTCTGCGCCGGGTCATAGTAAGCATTGACGGTTGGAGGCGTCATGTCCCACTCCGTCGGGTCGACCGGCTTACCGAACTTGTTGAGATTGCGCCTGAGCTCGTAATTGTCCGCGCGCTCCACATTTTCCAGCACGTCGTCACGCTTTACGACGATGCTGGAGTAGTCCTTCCAGTGCTGCGGGTAGCCGATTTTGTCGGTGATGGCATCGAGCTTCTTGCGCGCCTCGACCTTGGTGGCATCGCTCATCCAGGGCAGGGTCTTCAGGTCGGCAGCCATGGATGCCTCGAGCGCATGCACCAGGTTTTCCATGTTGGCCTTGGCATCGGGCGGGAAGTTCTGCTTCACCCAATCCTGTCCGACCGCCTCGCCGAGCGCGTGGTCGGTGATCCGCGTGCAGCGCTTCCAGCGGGGTTGCTCCTCCTTCTGGCCCTGCAGCGTCGCCGAGAAGAAGGCAAAGTTCTCGTCCTCAAACGGCTTCGAAAGCAGCGGCGCAGCACGGTGCAGTGCGTGCCAGCGCAGGTAGCTCTTGATCGCCTGCAGTGGCTCGCTGCCGAGCTCCTGGTTCGCGGTCGTGACGAACTGCGGGCTGACGACATCGATGGTCTTCACCTGCGGCATGCCAATGCCATCGAGGTAGACCTTCCAGTCGTAGTTGGGACTCAGCGTCTGCACCTCGGCGACCGTCATCACGTGGTAACGCTTGGCCGGGTCGCGCAAATCGACGCGATCCATTGAGCCCTTCGCCAGCGCCGTCTCGATGCGCATCACGTTGGCAGCCTCCGCGATGGCCTTGTCTCCCGTGTCCCCGAGCAGCGTAAACATCTTCCTCATGTGCTCGACGTATTGCTCACGAATCTTGACGAAGCGCTCATCCGGGTTCAGGTAGTAGTCGCGATCCGGCAGCGTCAGCCCGCCCTGCTCGGTGGCAGCGATCTGCTGCGAGCTGTCCTTCTGGTCCTGTGTGACGCTGATTCTGAAGAAGCCGCCACCACCGCGCTTCTCCTGCCTTGCATTGAAGGCGGCAAGCTCCCTGGTGCTGGTCAGCGCGGCGATGGCATTGAGCTGAGGCTCGAGTGGCCGCGCGCCCAGCTTATCCACGAGTTCGGTGTTCATGCAGGCGGCGAAGAAGTCGCCGTATTGCTTCTGCAGCGCGGACTTCGGCGCATCGGCGGCGGCCTTCAGCTCGGTGTTTAGCAGATAGTTGTTGCGGTCGGCCAGCTCATTGAACCGCCCCCACCGGACCTGGTCGGCGGGAATTGGATTGTCCTTTTTCCAGTTGCCGCAGGCGTACTGGTAGAAGTCGGTGCACGGATCGGCGGTCTTATCAATCGCAGAGAGATCGAAGCTGATGGGCTTCTTCGGTGCCGAAGATGGGCCGATATCGGCCGGCGCGGTGCGGGTTTGGGCTAAACAGAGAGGCGCGGCGAAGGCCAATACGACTGCGAGTATGAGGGTACGCATCCAACTCCTTGGGGAAGACGGCAGATCGCGCTGTCGCAGCCGCCATAGTGCAGAGACGACGGTTGCGAAGGTGCGCGGTGGTCAGGCGATGCAAGAAAGACGCAGGCAGCGCAGGCAAAGATTCGGCGCAGCAGCGGCCTGGAAGGTCTTCATCTAGAAGATCTTCATGTGGATGGTCAGATACTTCTTCGGATCCTTGCGGATGGTCGTGACGAGATCGGTGCTGGAGGTCAGCAGGTTGTTCAGGTTGGTGTAGGCCGTATTGTCTGTGGCCAGCTTGCCGATTGTCCCCTTGCCGCCGTTCACGTTGGTCAGGATCGTGTCCAGCTGTGTGACCGTGTGGTCCAGCTTTTTGGCAAACGCCGGGTCCTTGACCAGCAGGCCGAGCGCGCCTTTGCCCGCATCGGCTTCCGCCAGCAGCGAATTCGCGTGGATCAGCGTCGAATTCAGATTGTTGTAGAGCGTATCGTCCTTCAGCAGCTTGCCCGCCGTGCCCTTACCTTCATCCAGCTCATTGGCGATTTTGTCCAGCTTGGCCGCCGTATCGTTCAGGCGGTCGTAGAGCTGGGTGTCATGCAGCAGCTTACCCGCCGAGCCCTTGCCTCTGTTCAGGTTCTGCGCTAGCGTCTGCAGTTGGTCGACCGTGGCCGTGGCTTTGTTGTAGAGCGCCGGATCGTTGATGAGTTTGCCCACCGTGCCCGTCCCGCTCTCGATGGTGTCCGCAATGCGATTCACCTTGGCGAGGATGACATTGAGGCTCTCTACCGTTCCCTCGCCGGCCTTGACCACGTCGCTAAGGTTCGGCGTCTCGAGCGTCTGGAGCTCGGCGCCGCTCTTGAGCTCCGGCCCCACCGCCGCCTTGCTATTGATGTCCAGAACCGTGTCTCCCAACACGCCAACCGTCGACAGCGAAGCCTTCGAATCGGTGTGCAGGCTGGCATGGTATTTCGGGTCGAGCTTCATCACGACCTTCACCGGCGCCAGCTTGCGGGCCGGGTCGCTCGTGATCTGCACGGCCTTCACCTCGCCGATGGCCACGCCCTCCAGATTCACCGGGGCGCCCACCTTCAGTCCATCGGAGTTCTCAAAGTAGCTGGTGACGATGGTTTTGTGGCTGAACACACTCATGCCGGAGGCGCTGGTCATAAGAAACAGCAGCGTGCATAGCAGGGTGATCGAGATCAGAACGATCAGCCCGACCTTCAGCTGCGACCACTTGACTTCCTGCTGGCTGGGCATCGAACTCCTCGAAGATCTCTCAACAGTGACAGCAACGCGGGCATTCACGTTGCTGAAACCATCGTATCAGCGCCTTGCTAAGGCGATGGCGGTACCTCGGAGATTTGGATGCAGGCAAAGGCCGTCGCGGTGCTGTCCTAGTCCTCCGCGACCACCACGGCGATGGAGACGCTGCGTGAGTGCGAGAGGCTCAGCGAGACGCGCCGTATCCCCAGCCGCGCAGCGATTTCTGCTGCCCGGCCGCTCAGATGCAGCTCCGGCCGCTGGCCCGGCTGGCGGCGCACCTCGAACTCGCGCCAGCTCACGCCGCGGCTGATCCCGGTGCCGAGCGCCTTGGCTCCAGCTTCCTTTGCCGCAAAACGCGCCGCCAGGCTCTCGGCGGAATTTTTCTTGCGCTTGCAGTAGGCGATCTCGCCGGGCGTGTACACGCGCTGCAGAAACGCATCGCCAAAGCGCTTCACGCTGCGCTCAATGCGCTCGATTTCTATCAGGTCGGTGCCGATTCCGATGACCAAGGGCGAGTCTCCTTTGCTCTGAGTGTACGCACGCTCTGAGTGTACGCAGTCATCAGGATCAGCAAGAAGGCCGTCAGCTTAGCGAGAAGGCCGTCAGCTTGAGGTCATCGCCTAAGATTCACCGCGGCCCCCGGCCGTCGCAGCCTGCTACAGTATTGATGTCGTATCGCCGGCCTCCGATAAGCGAGCTTGTGACCAACCATGATCCTGAAGCCTGTCGACAAACCGGTGCCCGATCTTCTGCCAGGCGAGATGCCCAGGGTCGAACTGCGTGGCTACAGCTACGATGACCACCGCCAGATTGTGCCCGCTCTCCTGGAGACCATGGCCGCCTGCGGCTGCTGGGTTCTGGAGCAACGGGCACTTTCGCCGACGATTACCGAGTTGTGCTTCGAGGTGCAGCTGCGCTCCGTCTTTGAGCTGTACAGCGGCCTCATCGCCACCGGCGTCGAACTAACCCGCGACAGCCACACCTGCATGACCGGCCTGTGTACCGTACGCGACTATAACCCGCGTCAGGCCAAGCGCCGCCGCATCATCACCGTGCGTCTGGAGCTCAGCTTTCTGGAGCAGGCCGGCTCCGAGTTCGACCTGGGAAGAACCCCAACGGGACTCGCCTGAGAACCACCAGCGCCAGCGGACAGTCGCGGCTGCGATAGACTTGAACCGTCTATGGAATCAATCAGGCCAGTGGAATCAACCAGCCGAGTGCAGCCCATCATCTCAGCGCAGCACCTCGGTAAAATTTATGGCTCCGGCAAACTCAAGGTCGTTGCCCTGCGGGACGTCACGTTCAGCGTCGATCCGGGCGAGTTCGTTGCCATCGTTGGCCCATCGGGCTCCGGCAAGTCGACGCTGTTCTACATACTCGGGGGCCTGACCTCGGCTAACTCCGGCTCGCTCTTCATCCAGGGCCAGGACTTCTCGCGGCTCTCGGACTCGCAGCGCACCACCCTGCGCCGCTCGCAGATCGGCTTCGTCTTTCAGCGGTTCAACCTGCTGCCCACGATCTCCGCGCAGGACAACATCGAACTCGCCTACGACATTGCCGCCACCGGCAAGCCGTTCGACCACGAACGGCTCGATCACCTCGCCGCCATGCTGAAGATCCGGGGCCGCCTCAGGCACCGGCCCAATGAGCTCTCGGGCGGCGAACAGCAGCGCGTCGCCATCGCCCGCGCGCTCATCACGCGGCCCGCGATCCTGCTGGCCGACGAACCCACCGGCAACCTCGACACGCAGAACGCCGATATCGTGCTCGAGATGCTGCACTCCTCCTGCCGCGAACTCAAGCAGACCGTGCTGATGATCACCCACAACCCCGAGGCTGCGCAGGGCGCCGACCGCATCCTGCACATGCGCGACGGGCAGATCATCAGCATCGAACAGGGCAGCCGCCGGGTTCCTGCGACGGTCTAGGGTCCTGATGCGTAAGATCCCCAAGGCGAAGATTCCAGCTCGCGCGCTCCGCCTTCTTGCTGCCTCTGTTCTTGCCGCTGCGGCCAGCGTTGCCTGCGCACAACAATGGAAATGGACCTTCGCGCCGCAGCAGCCATCTACTCGCTCCCGGGACACGAGCGATCTCCTCGACATCAACACAGCGACGCACCAGCAGTTGAAGACTCTGCCCGGCTTCGGCGACGCCTACGTCCGGCGCGTCATCGCTGGCCGCCCGTACACGGCGAAAAACCAGCTCGTTACCCGAGGCATCCTGCCGCAGCCGGCCTATGACAAGGTGTCTTCGCGGATCGTCGCGCGGCACGCAGCCCGATGAATCACCCCGCTGACCGCACCATCCCCATTGGGCATCCGATGAGCGGCGCGGCCATAGAAAGAGAGCTGATTTTCGCCTCGCTCGGAGCTTTGCCGACTTGGCGCCTGGCCTGTTTCGCACCCCGCTGCGCAGCGACGGAGTGCGCAAAAATCCGATAAAGTGAGCTGTATCTTCTTACCAACGCCTCGAGATCGCGCACCGACGCCGATCGAGTCGAGTACGACGACGATAGAGAGCGAATGGCTTCGACACCCACCCATCCCGGCGAGCGCAGCACGCAAGGCAAATTCAGCAAGCTCAGCACGTCCAATCGCTATGTTGCGCGGCTCGCTGCGGCTCTGCTCTCCGCCGCCGGCATCTCCGGCTGCCAGAACATCAATATGAACTCCGCGCAACTGCGGGTCATCGACGCCTCACCGGACGCTGGCGTGATCGACGCCTATCAGAACAACTCGGCGCTGGCCTACAACCTCGGCTTCGGCACCATGACCAGCTACGTCCCCATGACGCCCGGCAGCTATACCCTCGCGGTGGACAAGGCAGGAACACGGCAGACGCTCGTTGCCAGCACGGACACGCTCGTCGCGGGCAAGCAGTACACCGAGATCGTGGGCAACGGCCTCGCGAAGATGCAGCAGGCAGTCTTTCTGGATCAGTCCGCGCCCGCGCCCGCCGGTCAGATCGCGGTGCGCCTGATCAACGAGGCAACGCGTTCAGGACCGGTCGACGTCTACCTTGTACCGATGAGCGGCAGATTGGCGAATACCTCGCCCATCGCGGTCAACCTGGGCTTCGGCGCCAACTCCGGCTACATCACCGTCCCGGAAGGGACCTACGCGATCGACGTCGTTCCAACCGGAAAGGCGCTTGCCTCCTCGACGGTGACGCTGATGAGCGGAGCGCAGGCCGACTACGCTTCGGGTGCAGTGCGGACGGTGGTGCTGATCGATCAGGAGACCCTGGGCGCCGGGCACGCAGCCCCGACGCGGGGCGTGCGGTCCATCGTGGCCGCCGACGCCGACGCGCAGTAGGGCAGTAGGACAGGAAGTAGGAAATAGGAAGTAGGAAGTAGTTAAAAGCAAAAGGCCGCCGAGTCGCTCGGCGGCCTTTCCTACTTCCTATTTCCTACTTCCTATTTCCTGCTTCTTAGTACCTGTAATGGTCCGGCTTGTACGGTCCCTCAACCGGCACGCTCAGATACGACGCCTGCTTCTCGGAAAGCGTCGTCAGCTTCACGCCGA
>PLHC01000105.1:12241-24596 GCA_003138795.1 Granulicella sp.
CAGCCCAGGTTCACCAGGCGGCCCTCCGCCAGGATGAAGATCGCATTGCCGGTCTCGAAGGTGTACTTATCCACCTGCGGCTTGATGTTCTCGCGTACTGCGCCCTTGTAGGCGTTCAGCGGCTCCATCTGGATCTCGTTGTCGAAGTGCCCGATGTTGCAGACGATCGCCTGGTCCTTCATCCGCTTCATGTGCTCGAGCGTGATGATGTCGACATTGCCCGTGCAGGTGACATAGATGTCGCCGCGGCCGAGCGTCTCCTCGATCGGCGTCACCTCGTAGCCCTCCATCGCCGCCTGCAGAGCGTTGATCGGATCGATCTCGGTAACGATGACGCGCGCGCCCAGCCCGCGCAGGCTCGCCGCCGAGCCCTTGCCCACATCGCCATAGCCGCAGATCACCGCGACCTTGCCCGCNNACCATCACGTCGGTGGCGCGCTTGATGCCGTCGACCAGCGACTCGCGGCAGCCGTACAGGTTGTCGAACTTGCTCTTCGTAACCGAGTCGTTGACGTTGATCGCGGGCACCAGCAGCGTGCCCTTCTCCATCATCTTGTACAGGCGATGAACGCCGGTCGTGGTCTCCTCGGAGACGCCGCGCCACTGCTTCGCAACGTCGCTCCAGCGGGTCGGATACTCGGTATGAACCCTCTGCAGCAGGTCCTTGATGACACCCTCTTCCTGCGATTCGGAGGGCGAATCCACCCACTTGTCACCGCGCTCCATCTCGACGCCCTTGTGGATGAGCAGCGTCGCATCGCCGCCGTCGTCGATGATGAGCTGGGGCCCGAGCAGACCGCCCTTACCCGCTGGATCGGGGTTTGGAAAGCTCAGCGCCTGATACGTGCACCACCAGAACTCCTCGAGCGACTCGCCCTTCCACGCGAAGACGGGAACGCCCGTCGCCGCGATGGCTGCCGCCGCGTGGTCCTGCGTGGAGAAGATGTTGCAGCTGGCCCAGCGCACATCGGCGCCCAGGTCGACCATCGTCTCGATCAGCACGGCCGTCTGGATCGTCATGTGCAGCGATCCCATCACGCGCACACCAGCGAGCGGCTTGCCCGCGGCGTACTTGTGGCGAATCGACATCAGACCGGGCATCTCCTGCTCGGCGATGATGATCTCTTTGCGGCCCCACTCCGCAAGGCCGATGTCGGCCACCTTGTATGTTGCCTTTACCTGTTCCAATGTCGCTGCGGCCATGAGTTCTCCTGAAAATATCAAGGTTAAGAATATCAAACAGAATCAAGGTTAAGAATATCAAACAGAATGTGGATGCGCCGTCTTCATGAACCCGGAGAGCATCCCGCGGAGCTCGAGCGGTTGCTGCGGCAGAGCGTCGTATCGTGGTGATTCGATGGCCTGAAGATCACCTAGCGTGGATCCTTTGCGGCCTCGATCTGCTTCAGCTCGCGCCACGCAGCATCCACCTGCTGTTCGAGTTGCTCAATGTCTCCATCGTTGTGCAGCACGAGGCAGTCGGCACCATAGGGGGTCTTGTGCTGCACGGCCAGGCGGCGGCGACCGTCCGCCTCAATCTCCGAGCGCTCCTCAAAAGCCAGCGTTCGTCCAGCGGCCAGGCGGTCCACGAAGCGCACAATCTTCGTAGCTTCGGGCGCCTCAACCAGCAGGATGCGATCGAAGCGGTCGCGCCATCGTCCCTGGGGCGCATGGGTGCTGGAAAAGATCACCGCGGATTCAACCACCGCAATCGCGTGTGGATTCTTCTCCGCAAGCTCCGCTAGCTGCGTTGCCTGCGCCCCAATCACCGCTGGGTGGATAATCGCGTTCAGCTCCTCAACGCGTGGATGTACAGGATCGAAGGCCAGCGTCGCGAGCTTCTTGCGATCAAGCGAGCCATCCGCAGCGACAACCTCCGGGCCAAACTTCGCCACAATCTCCCTGTACGCCGGCTCGCCCGGCTGCACCACCGCGCGGCCCATATCGTCGGAGAAGAACAGCACCGCACCGCGCTCCGCGAGCATCCGCGCAACCGTCGACTTCCCGCTGCCAAGATCGCCTGTGAGTCCTACGCGCAGCACTCCGCTTAGCCCCGCCGCAGGCGTGCGGCCTTCACGGTGTTCGCCATCAGCATCGCAATGGTCAGCGCGCCGACACCGCCGGGTACAGGCGTATACGCACCGGCGACTGCAAACGCCGCAGGATCCACGTCGCCCACGAGCGTCGATCCGCGCTTGTCGAAGCTCGCACGCCGCGCTGCATCGCCGGGGAAGAAGCGCTCCAGCTCAGCCTCGGTCGTAATGCGGTTGATGCCGACATCGATGATCGTTGCTCCTGGTTGTACCATATCCAGCGTCACGAACCCTGGCCGCCCGATCGCCGCGACCAGAATATCGGCCTCACGCGTAATCGCCGCAAGGTTCTGCGTCTGCGAGTGGCAGATCGTTACGGTCGCCGACGCATTGATCAGCATCGCGGCTGCCGGTTTGCCGACGATGTTCGACCGCCCAATCACCACCGCCCGCTGGCCGCTGATCGGAATCTTGCTCCGCCGCAGCACCTCCATAATGCCCGCCGGCGTACACGGCGCAAGAACTTTCGCCGTTGGAAATCCACTGAGCAGCCGTCCGGAGTTGATCGGATGGAATCCGTCCACGTCCTTCGAGGGGACGATGGCTTCCAGCAGCCGGGGCGTATCGACGTGCGCGGGCAGTGGGAGCTGAATCAAAATGCCGTCAATCGACTCACGCGCGTTGAGCGAAGCAATCAGGTGCAGCAGCTCCTCGGTACTAGAACTCGCCGGGGGGGTGTGCATCTCCGAGTAGATACCCAGCTCGGCGCAGGTCTTCACCTTGCTGCGAACGTAAATCTGGGAAGCAGGAACTTCGCCGACCAGAATGACGGCGAGGCCCGGTATATAGCCGTGATCGCGAGCTGCAGCGACCTCCACGGCTAACTCCGACTTAATCTGCGAGGCGATAGCAATGCCGTCAAGGATGAACGGCGCTGTGGTGACAGAGGACATGAACATAGGATATCGTGACCGCCCGAGGATTAGACGATGAACGTCCGTTCAGACAAAAACCAGATTTGTTGATCGCAGCGCAAAGAATTGTCGTATTCCTGCAACCTAAGCGTTCCCAATGCGTTCTAACCTACATAACCCGCAAGATGCAGACGCGGACCAAAGGAGGTCGACGGTGAGCCATTCTGATGACCGGACGTTTGTTGAACAATTCACGCCGACCGACCTGATGACGCTGCGTAACGAGCTGCTGCAGTCCGGCGTCGATTCCTTCCAGGCGGCCGAGATTGTGGCCAACTTTCTCAGCGGCCGCGGGTACGGGGTATCGAATCACGAGGCGCGTACGGCGGCGTCGCGCATTGAAGTTCCCGGCTGCACCGCAGAGCACATTCAGGCTGAGCTCGAACGCGTCGCCCTCGCCATGTAGTTCTCCCTCGGCGACGGACTACTACTGCTTAATCTCGCCCTCGGGCTCATCCGTCGGCGAGTCGATCTCCGCCTGAAAGCCCTCCAGCATCCGCTCCAGAAACGCAACCTCATCCAAATCCTTGTGATGTATCGACTCCGCGTTCACAATGTGGCGCGCGAGATCGGCGAGCACAATGCCCCAGGCAAACGGGTCTTCCCATGCGTCGGTGCGAATGCTGACATGCTGAGCCTCGTGCGCGACCCACACGCGCAGCAGCTCGAAGGAGGCCTTGTCGCGACTGGCGGCGGGCGGTGGATCGAGAAATTTATTGGATGCCATAAAAAACGCTCCTGACGCATCAAATGAAGCAAGTGATTCTCTTAGAGCTTATGCCTGGCCCATAACGAACGCGCAACTAGCGCGCCGCGAGTGCTGCTTCGATGCCGGAATTCACCTCGGCGGCCGCGAACTCGGCAGCCACGCGGATTCCGTTCATCACGGCGCGCTCATTCGACGAACCATGCCCAACGATGCACACGCCGCGCACTCCCAGCAGCGGCGCTCCGCCGTACTCCGAGTAGTCCAGCCGGTCCTTGAACGCCTTGAACGCCTTCTTCGACAGCATCGCCCCCACCTGCGAGGTCACCGTCGACTTCAGACTCTCACGCAGCGACGAGTTCACCAGCTTGGCCAGCCCCTCGCTGGTCTTCAGTGCAACATTCCCAACGAACCCATCGCAGACAACGACGTCCGCTTGGCCGTTGTACAGGTCGCGGCCCTCGACATTTCCGATGAAGTTCAGCGGCAGCTCGCGCAACAGCGGCAGCGTATCACGCGTCAGCGAGTTGCCCTTGGAGTCCTCTTCGCCGATCGAGAGCAGCCCCACACGCGGATGCGCCACGTGCAGCACATTCTTCGCGTACATGTGTCCCATCACGGCAAACTGCACCAGATTTTCCGGGTCGCAATCCACGTTGGCGCCCACGTCGAGCAGAACGCAGGGCTGGCCGCTGCTGGTCGGAAGTACAGTGGCCAGCGCCGGGCGATCGACTCCGGCCAGCGATCCCAGCACCATCTTCGCCGTGGCCATCGCCGCTCCGGTGTTGCCCGCCGTGATGAACCCGGCAGCCCGGCCCTCACGCACCATCTTCATCCCCACCCGCATCGAGGAGTCGCGCTTGGAGCGGACGGCCTGCGCCGCCTTATCCTCCATGCTGATCCACTCGCTGGCCTGCACCATAAAGATCGGTAGACGCGGCTTCTTTCCAGCGAAGCCGGGGCGCGCGTAGTTGCTCAGCGCCTCGCGCAGTTTCGGGCGCAGCAAATCCTCTGGCCCCACCAGGTGGACGCGAACGTCCAGCAGGCGGCAGGCCAGGATGGCCCCACGAATCTCCGGCTCGGGGGATTTGTCAGACCCCATGGCATCGAGGACGATGTCGATCGGCATGGCTCGCGTAGGCTCGGGACTCTCTTATTTGGTTAGAAAATTAGGCTGCGCAGCGTCAACGATAACGATGCTGCAGTGGCGGATACAACTACGCAGCACCCTTCACGGCAACGACGGCGCGACCCTTGTATTCGCCGCACTTCTTGCACACCCGGTGGGGCAGCTTCTTCTCGCCGCAGTTCGGGCAGTCGGAGACGCCGGTGGGCGTCAGGAAGTCGTGGCTACGGCGTTTTGCAGTGCGCTGCTTGGAGTGCCGGCGCTTCGGATTAGGCATGGTGAAACCTCTTCTAATTGGCCAGCCAGCTCAGGGCTATGCGGCCGAAATCTGTGAAAAATAAAAACTTGCGTGCGTTTAACCTCAAACGTTCGTGCGTCAGGCCTTATGCCCAACCGCGATTCCAGCCAAAACTGACAACCGTGGATCGACCGGCTTCTCTACGCACTCGCATGTTGCGAGGTTGCGATTGATGCCGCAATGCGGGCAAAGACCCTTGCAGTCCTCTCGACAGAGGGTCCGTCCGGGCAGGGTCAAAAGCACCTGCTCACGCACGGCGTCCTCCAGCAGTAGGCCGCTCTGTTCATAATACCCGATTTCCGTCTCATCTTCCGTAATTGCACGCTCGCCGGGCTCGGCATCGACACCACCCGGACGAAAGATCAGATCAAACGTTCCCGAAAGCGGCTGCCGCACCGGTTCAAGACACCGCGCGCAGAGCTGCTCGAAGTTGCCCTCGAAGTGCCCGCGCAGCCGGATATCCTGTACAAAATCCTTTGGCCCACGATGCTCAACGATCAGTTCCGCCTGGCCCTTGACCGTCAGCGGCCCANNTCCAGCTTCAGCGGCTCGTCGACGAGTTGTGCGGGGGTAATCAACATGCTTTAACCGTAGGACGATGCGGAGGCTGAGTCAATGAACCACCGCACGGCAGGGAACCAGCGGCTATTCCTTCGCCCCCGCATCGCCGCGGAAGCGGAACAGCCGAATCCCCGCCACACCCGNNCCTGCGCCCGCAATCACCACTCCCCCCGCAACACGCTTCTCAAACACCGGCCCAAACAGAATCAGATCCACGCGCCCGGCGACCGCCCGCTGCACCTCCGCGACCGTGTGGCACGACGTGCTCACCACCGACTCGACTCTTCCGGAGGCAGCAAACACCCGCCGCACCTGCTCCGCCGTCAACTCGCCCGGCCGCGAGGTCAGATGCACCCCCGCCGCGCCCGCCGCCACGGCGACATCGGCGCGGCCATTCACCAGCAGCTTCGTCCTGCCGCCGTGTTCGCGCCCATATTCGCGCAAGCTCGCCTGCATCGCCGTCGCCACCCGAACCAGATCTCCGGCCTCGAGCTGCTTCTCGCGAAGCTGCACATAGTCCACGCCTGCCGCCGCCCAGCGCCGCGCCTGGGCGATCGACGCCTCGCACGAACCCGTGTCATTGCCGCTCGTAATGGCGTAGCGCAACATGGTGAAAGTGTAGATGCTGGGAGTTGGATCGGCGGGCAACTTCGGGCACTATCGCTGGCACTTCGGGCAATAGATCGTCGTACGTCCACCGACAACGATCTTCTTCAACGCCGAACCACAGTCGAGGCAGTCTTCGCCGGCGCGCCCGTACACCTTGTGCTCCAGCTGAAAGAACCCGCGCACCCCATCGGCGTCCACGTAATCCGACACCGACGATCCACCCATCTCGATCGCATGCGCCAGCACCTGCTGCAGCGCGGAGTGCAGCCGCGCGAGCTCCGCCCCGGTCAGCCTCCCAGCCTGTTTGCGTGGGCGAATCCCGGCCCGAAACAAGCTCTCATCCGCGTAGATGTTTCCCACGCCATGCAGGATCGACTGGTTGAGCAGCGCCGCCTTGATCGCCAGCCTGCGGCCCTTGAAGAGCTTCGAAAACTCCTCGGCCGAGATCGTCGTCGGCTCGGCGCCCGGCCCTGTATAACCACCCGCCTCGGTAACCACCGACAGCCGCCCAAACCGCCGCGGATCGACAAACCGCAGCTCGCGGCCATCGCCCAGCGACAGCACGGCGTGGGTATGCGGCGGCAGTTCCACCTCCGGCTGCGACACCAGCAGCCTGCCCGTCATTCCGAGATGCACCAGAAACTGCGCCGCCTTGTTGCCCCTGCGCGCGAGGTCCATCACAATCGTCTTCCCAACCCGTCGCACGCGCTCAATCCGCGCTCCCCTCAGCGTCTCGACGATCTCCGCCTCGCTCGATTTGAACGTCTGCGGCTTGCCGCTGGTCCACACGCGCTCGATGCGCTGCCCGCGCACCCGCGCATCCACACCCTTCGCAATGGTCTCGACTTCAGGCAGTTCTGGCATCAGCCATTAGGATACGCAGGCCAGCCGTAGAATGGCCGCATGCCCTCCAACGCCGTCGCCGATAACTTTCTCGCCTTCGCCTACAAGCGTCTGCAGCTCTCGCAGCAAGACATCGCCAACTGCCTCGACAAGCTCTCCGACGAGCAGATCTGGCAGCGTGGTGGCGACTACGAGAACTCGGTCGCCAACCTGTTGCTGCATCTCGAGGGCAATCTGCGCCAGTGGATTCTGCACGGCATAGACGATCAGCCTGACGTGCGCCAGCGCGACGGCGAGTTCACACTGGCCCCGTCGACGAGGCCGGCCGACGCCCGTGCTCGCTTCAACGCGACCCTCGAGGAGGCGTGTCAGGTGATCGCCGCGCTGCCACCCGAGCGTCTGCTCCTCGTGGTCAACCCGCAGCCGGGTAGCAAGTGGCGCAATGCGACCATCCTCGAAGCGATCTTTCTGGCGGTTGGCCACGTTCAGCTGCACACCGGCCAGATCATCCTGCTCACCAAGCAGCTCACCGCCAGCGACCTTGATCTCTCCACGCCGCGCAAGCGATAAACGATCTTCGATCGCTTCGCGGCCCCCGAGTATAAAATGACTCATGGGCGCGAACGACATCCGCTGCGCGCACTTCCCCCCGAGCAGTACCCTTTGGAGCCAACCCTCTCGTGAGCCAGAATAACCGCGTCGATCAGAAGTCAGCCAAGCGTCCGTCCGCCGTCATCCTTGGAGCCCAGTGGGGCGATGAGGGCAAGGGCAAGATTGTCGACGTCCTCTCGGAAAAGTTCGACATTGTCGCCCGCTACGCCGGCGGCCACAATGCCGGCCACACGGTTGTCATCCACGGCAAGAAGTTCGTCCTGCAGCTCATTCCCTGCGGCGTTCTCCGCCCCGGCTGCAAGGGCGTCATCGGCAACGGTGTCGTGCTTGATCCCATGGCCTTCCTCGGCGAGGTCCAGAAGCTGAAGGACGCCGGCCTGCCCATCGACGGGCAGCTCTTCATCTCCAACCGAGCCCAGGTCATTCTGCCCTATCACCGCATGATCGAGCTCGCGGCGGAGACCGCGCCCGGCCGCCAGACCATCGGCACCACCCGCCGCGGCATCGGTCCCGCGTATGAGGACAAGATCCATCGCAACGGCCTCCGCGTCGTCGACCTGCTCAATACCTCGCTGCTGCGCACGCACATCAACAACGCCTGCCACGAGAAGAACACCATCGCCCACGCGCTCTTCGGCACCGAGCCGCTCGATCCCAAGCACATGTACGAGGACTACGTCCGCGTCGCCGAGCAGATCGCGCCCTTCGTCACCGACACCGCCTATCTGCTCAACGACGCGCTCAAGCACGGCCAGAACGTCATGTTCGAGGGCGCCCAGGGAGCGCTCCTCGACATCGACCACGGCACGTATCCGTTCGTCACCAGCTCCTCCTCCACGGCCGGCGGAGCCGTAACCGGCACCGGCGTCGGCCCCACGAAGATCGACACGGTCATCGGCGTCACCAAGGCCTACGTCACGCGCGTCGGCGAAGGTCCTTTCCCAACCGAGGTCGATGGCTACTCCGCGGAGCTGCTGCGCGCGCGCGGCCAGGAGTACGGCGCCGTCACCGGCCGTCCCCGCCGCTGCGGCTGGCTCGATCTCCCGCTGCTGCGCTACTCCAACATGATTAATGCCACCGAGTGGCTGGTTGTAACCAAGATGGACGTCCTGGACGAGTGCGATGAGATTCCCGTCTGCACCGCCTATGAGATCGACGGCAAGGTCACCGACATCATTCCCGCCGACGTGCGCGGCTTCAAGTCCATCCAGCCGATCTACACTACGCTCAAGGGCTGGAAGTCTTCCACCGAGGGCATCACCGAGTACGGCAAACTGCCGAAGCTCGCCCAGGAGTACCTTGAGTTTGTCCAGCGCGAGAGTGGAGCGAAGATCGGCATGATCTCCACCGGCCCCGACCGCGTGCAGACGATGACCATGCCCGGCTTCGATGAGATGTTCGGCTAGGAGCTATCCGTTCTCAGCCGTCCGCAGGAACTGAGAGCCAGCAATCAAGATTCAAGAACCAGGAACCAGGAACCGAGAACCGCATGATCAGCTTTACCGTACGTATGTCCTTTCGTAGCGACGATCGCGATGAGATCCTCCAGATCCTCCGCGAGTTCACCCGCCTCTCGCGCCAGGAGGACGGTTGCGTGAGCTACATTCCCCACTTCGTCGAGAGCGATCCCAACACGATCGTCATCTATGAGCAGTATCGTGATGAGGCGGCAGCGGAGCACCACCGCGCCACACCCCACTTCGCCAAGTACGCCGTCGGCGGTCTCTACCAGAAGATGCTCGAGCGCAACGTGGAGAACCTCACCGCCATCGCCTGACGCAACTCTGTTCCGTGTACCGCCGACTTGCATCAAAACCGCGCATGGAGCACGGAGAAACGATGCTAATTCACGCGATTGTCAACAAACGCTTTGACGTGGCTTCGAATTCCGGTCTAACATCCGGTACGCCCATGTTGCGTCGGCTGCCAATGCGCGTTGCTGCTGTTCTGTTCGCCGCACTCCTGGTGGCGACGGTGCCGCACGTCT
Source organism: Granulicella sp. (assembly GCA_003138795.1). Taxonomy (GTDB): domain Bacteria; phylum Acidobacteriota; class Terriglobia; order Terriglobales; family Acidobacteriaceae; genus Granulicella. Next base: position 21,991 of record PLHC01000105.1, read on the forward strand.
TCGCGCAGCGTCCGCAGCGTCCGCAGAATCCGCAGCGTCGGGAGCACAAGCGTCTTGAGCGCGCGCAGATTGTGGCGCTCGAACATCAGTGGCAACAGGCCGTGCTGGCCGACGACGTACCCACCATGGACAAGCTGCTCTCCGAGGACTACCTCGGCATCACCGCCAGCGGTGAGGTCCTCACCAAGGCACAGCAACTCGATCGCATGAGCGACCGGAAGTTTGTCCTCACCAGGCTCCAGACCTCCGAACTCAAGATCAAACTGGTCGGCAATGTTGCTATCGTGACTTCGCTGGCGCAGGTGGAGGGTTCCTCAGACGGCGAACCGCTGAACGGTGCCTTTCGCTACACACGCGTCTACCAGCGGTTGTCCGGCGGAATCTGGAAGGTTACGAGCTTCGAGATCACACGAACCACCCGCTTGCGTGCCCTGGCGTCCCCGCAGGAGAACTAGATCGGGCGACCTGCAAAAAATCCGGGCCAATTGGCCCGGATCACGCGAGAAACTCTGTACAGGTGGACGCAGCGCTGGCACGGTGGACGCTAGGCAACCTCTGTCCGCTTTATAACTTCGGTGACCGCCTCGGGTGCCTTACGCGTCGTTCCGACATTCAATCCTAGTAATCGGCGAGTCAGCGAACGCGTGCCGCCCGTCAGTCTGGCGTCTTCCGGCTCATTCAATACATCGCTGTGCTGGTGCGAGCTGATATTGGCCAGCCGCGTCCGTGGATCCACAGCCCCATCCTGTGGCTGGAGCAGCATCTGCTCTGCAAATGGGAGCGACCAGGCGGTTCCACCATGCCCGCCGCGGCGCGTCGTCATCACAGGCATGCGCGTCACTTCGCCCGTTTTGCTGGTCCACGTGCTAGTCGGTGAAAGCGGAGTTGTCATGACAATGCCTCCCGGGACAGTCCTCATGCTTCATACTTCCTTCACGACTGCCATTACAATCTGATGAGAGCACCGCGCCGGGAGTTGTCCAGACGAAATCGACGAGCGAGTGATAAGCGCGCGGTCTAGCCTGTAACGGTACCTGCGGTGGTATTGCCTTATTATTTGCCGCTGCAGCGGGCCTCAGTTCTGCTTTGCCACTGCAGGGGGCTCGATCGGATCTGCGGCCAGCGCGGCTCGCAATCGCCGCCAGCTTTCCTCGAGCATCTCCGGCAGAACCCGTGTCTCCGCCAGCACGCTCATGAAGTTGTTGTCCCCCAGCCACCGCGGAACTGCGTGCAAATGCAGGTGTTCGGCGACACCGGCTCCGGCTGCCTTGCCAAGATTCAACCCGAAGTTCAGACCATTCGGCTGATATACCTTCTGCAGAACGCGCTCCGCCCGTCGCGTCAGCCGCATCAGCTCATCGGCCTCCTCAAGGGGCAGCGCCGCCAGCGACGGCTCATGGCGATACGGCACCACCATCAGATGTCCGCCGTTGTAAGGAAAGGCGTTGAGCACCAGAAAGCAGCTCTGCCCGCGTTCCAGCAGGTACATCGAAGCCTCTGCTTCCTCGCGCGCCATGCCGTTCGCGATGGCATAGTCCACCGCCGCAATCATGTTGCAGAATACGCACTGGAACTCCCCAGGCCACGCCGCCAGCGCCTCGGGCACACCGAGCTTGGGTCTCGCCTTATCCGCGCCAGTAACATACGCGTAGCGCCACGGTGTCCACAGATGATCCATCGCAGCAGTATTATAGGCTGTGCGCTTGTGCGCTTCAGCAACGCTGCGATTCGCGCAGAAGACGCAGCCGATGCGTCCTCTCCNNCCGACGCACAGCAGACCGCCCTCAGCGTCCGAAAATCGGCCACTCGCGTTGACCGTTGGTGTTTGTCTGCTATACTTTCAATTGAAGCCATGCGCGCGGGATCCAGTCGCAGGCTCTCTTTATTCCATGCTTCACCTCACTCCCGCTGACATGATCGCTTAGGACCAATCCTCTTTCGGGAGGCAGGATTCGCTGCCCTCTGAAGGCTGATCGACCGATGCGTGCGAGCGAGTACTGGAACCCGGAAGCAGTCTTATCCATGGCCGACCACGACCACAATTCTTTCCATCCCGAGAGCATAGCCCTGAACACAACATTGGAATCAACCGCCCCTGATGCGACGACCGAGACCTCGGCGTCGAACGACCTTTCCCTCAACCCTGACACCCCAGTCGAGAACCAAGTCGAGATCCAGACCCCCACCGAGACTCCCGAGAGCAATGCTCCCGTCGCTGAGCAGCATGCTGAGCAGCCGGAAGCTGCGATCGATGTAATCGTCGATGCCGAGCCCGAGTACGACGCCGAGGACTTTGCCAAGGCCCTCGAGAGCTTCGATCGCGAGCAGGCCGCCGAGAAAGACGCCGCCCAGGCGCTGACGACCGAAGAGGCCGTCATCACTGGCACCGTCGTCAAGATCACCGACAAGCATGCGGTGGTCGACATCGGCCTCAAGTCCGAGGGTCTCATTCCGCTGGAGCAGGTGCTGGACCATACCGGTGCGCCGAAGTTCAATGTCGGCGACACGATTGAGGTGGTGGTTGAGCGCGAGGAGAAGGAGGGCGGCTATCTCGTCAGCTACGAGAAGGCTCTGCGCCACAAGGTTTGGGACAAGCTCGAAGAGGC
>PLHC01000172.1 GCA_003138795.1 Granulicella sp.
GCGGTGCTGAATACGCATCGGCTGGCGCCGAGGGTGTTGATTGCGAACTCGAATCTGGTGCCGCACTGGGCGAATTGGGAGGAGTTCGACAGGCTGGATGCGGCGGGACTGATGATGTATGGGCAGATGACCGCGGGCTCGTGGATTTATATCGGGACGCAGGGAATTCTGCAGGGAACGTATGAGACGTTTCGCGGTGCGGCGAAGCGGCACTTCAACGACACGCTGGCGGGAACGATTACGGTGACGGCTGGGCTGGGGGGCATGGGGGGCGCGCAGCCGCTGGCAGTGAAGCTGGCGGGGGGCGTGAGCATCTGCATCGAGGTGGATGCGACGCGCATTGAGCGCAGGTTGCAGACGCGGTATCTGGACAAGGCGACGCGCTCCCTGGATGAGGCGATTCAGTGGGCGCGGGCGGCGAAGAGAGACCGTGCCGCAGTGTCGATTGGGTTGCTGGGCAATGCGGCCGAGGTGCTGCCGAAGATGGTGGCGATCGGATTTATTCCTGACCTGGTGACAGACCAGACGAGTTCGCACGATCCTCTGTGGGGATATCTTCCGCCAGGGAAGGCGGATGAAGATTTGAATGCGCTGCGGTCGTTGCAGCCGAAGGAATATATGGCGCGAGTGCAGGCAGCGATTGCGCAGCACGTGCGGGCCATCCTGGAGATGCAGCGGCGCGGTGCGGTTGCGTTCGACTATGGCAACAATCTTCGGACGCAGGCGAAGATCGCTGGTGTCACAGACGCATTTTCGTACCCAGGATTTGTTCCGGCGTTCATTCGCGATTCGTTTTGCGAGGGGCGCGGTCCGTTTCGGTGGGTTGCGCTGTCGGGTGACCCGGCTGATATCGCGGCGACCGACCAAGCATTGTTAGAGCTATTTCCTGAGGACAAACGGCTGAATGAGTGGTTGCCGTTTGCGTCGAAACAGATTGCGTTTCAGGGGCTTCCGGCGCGGATCTGCTGGCTGGGGTATCGGGAACGCGATCGGGCTGGATTGCTGTTCAATCAGATGGTGCGCGATGGACGATTGAGTGCTCCGATCGTGATTGGGCGAGACCACCTGGACGCCGGATCGGTGGCGAGTCCGTACCGCGAGACGGAGGCCATGCTCGATGGGTCGGATGCGGTTTCGGACTGGGCGCTGCTGAACTTTGCAACCGGCGTTGCGAGTGGGGCGGGGTGGATGAGCTTTCATCATGGCGGCGGTGTTGGGATGGGATACAGCCAGCATGCAGGCCTGGTTGCCGTTGCCGATGGCAGCGATGAGGCCGACGAACGCTTGCGGATGTGCTTGACCAACGATCCGGCGATGGGCGTGATTCGTCACGCGGATGCGGGATATGAGCTGGCCAGGGAAACAGCAGCGAGACGCGGGCTGGACATGCCGAGTATCCGATGAAAACCGATCTGCTCATCACCGGGGTTTCACAGCTCGTTACCGCTGAAGGTGCGGAGGCGAAGCGCGGTCGAGCTATGAGTGCGCTCAAGATTGTGAACGATGCAGCCATGTCCGTGTCTGGTGGTCGCATTGCGCGGGTGGGGAGAGCGAGCGACTGGACGGGGCAGGCGGAGACGACGGTGGATGTGGGTGGGGCAGCGGTGGTGCCGGGATTGATTGATCCCCACACGCATGCGGTGTGGGCCGGTGATCGGCTGGGAGACTTCGAGGCGCGCGCGTCCGGCCGGACGTATGAGGAGATTCTGGCGGCGGGCGGTGGGATTCGCAGTACGGTGCGAGCGACCGCTGCTGCGTCGGTAGAGGAGTTGGCCGCGCTGGCGAAGCCGCGGATCGATGCGCTGGTGCGCTCGGGAGCGACGACGATCGAGGTGAAGTCGGGCTATGGATTTACGCCGGCTGCCGAGCTTGCCATGCTGGAGGCGATCGAGGCGCTGGCGGCAAGCGAGCGGGCGCGGTGCGGTGCGCGGATTCTGGCAACGCTGCTGATTCATATTCCGCCGATCGATGCAGCGGATCGCCGCAGCTATGTCGAGCAGGTATGCGCTGAGTTGATTCCAGAGGTGGCAAGACGCGGGCTGGCTGCGGCGGTCGATGTGTTTGTCGAGCGAGAGGCATGGCAGGTGGGTGAGGCGGAGAAGATCTTCCTGTGCGCGAAGCGGCATCGGCTGGCGATTAAGCTGCACAGCGATCAGTTTCACCGTATCGGCGGAGTTGAGTTGGGGGTGCGATTGGGGGCGCTGAGCGTTGATCATCTGGAGGCCGCTGGAGTGGAGCAGATTGAGAACCTTGCCGCAAGCCAGACAATTGCAATGATTCTTCCGGGTGTGTCGCTTCACCTGGGAATCCCTGCGGCGCCGGGACGGAAGCTGATCGATGCAGGGGCTGCGGTGGCTGTGGGTACGGATCTAAATCCAGGATCGAGTCCGCTGTATTCAAGCGCTGCGGCGCTGGCGTTGGCAGTACGGATGAATGGCTTGACCGCGCGGGAGGCGCTGGTTGCCGGAACGGTGAATGCAGCGTGTGCGCTAGGTCTTACGGATAGAGGTCGGCTGGAAGTAGGATGTGTAGCAGACTTTCTGGTGCTCTATACAAACGACTGGCGAGACGTGGTTTATATGCTGGGAGCGAATCCAGTGCGTGCGGTGTGGATCGGTGGAAGAAGGGTTGCGGGATGAATACTCTCTATCGGCCGGAGCTGCTGTATTCGGATGGCAGGTTTATTGCTGGCGGCGAAGTTCTGGTTGGCGAAGATGGGCGGATATCAGGAGCGACTGAAGGCGCAGAGTTCTCCGCGGCGAAGGTTGTGGAGTTGCCCGGTAAGGCTTTGCTGCCTGGCTTCGTGAATGCACACTCGCACTCGTTCCAGCGATTGATTCGTGGCAAGTCGGAGTCGCGCGTTGCGAGCGGAAGAGACTTCTGGTCGTGGCGCGGGACGATGTACCACGCTGCCAGCAGGCTCGATCCGCGACAGGTGTACGATGTTGCGCGGATGGCGTTTCTGGAGATGGCGCTGGCGGGAACGACGACCGTCGGTGAGTTCCACTACCTGCACAACGCGCCCGATGGAAGACCGTACGATGATCCGAACTTGCTGAGCAAGCAGGTGATTGCGGCGGCGCAGTCGGTGGGCATACGGATCGTTCTGCTGCGGGCGGCTTATCTGCGCTCGGGATTTGGGCTGCCGCCTGATCCGGGGCAGAGGCGCTTCTACGAATCGTCAAAAACGTTCCTTGAAAATATGACCGCGCTCGTGAATGAGGTTTCGAAGGATGGGGCGCAGGTTCACTGCGGCGTTGCACCGCATAGTATTCGTGCGGTGCCATTGCGTGAACTATGCGAGATCGCGGAGTGGACTCGAACCAACCGGCTCCCACTGCATATGCATGTGGCGGAGCAGATGGCGGAGAACGCCGCGTGCTTGCGCGAGTATGGAGTTACACCGGTTGAGTTACTCGCGAAGGAGGGAATACTCGGGGCTGACTTTACGGCGGTGCATGGTGTACACGTCACCGTGGAAGAAGTTGCGATGCTGGCGGCTGCGGCGGTAACGGTCTGTTCATGTCCGACGACGGAGCGCAATCTTGGCGACGGCATTGTGCGAGCAGATGATATCTTTGCGGCGGGGATTTCTGTTGCATTGGGCTCGGATAGCCAGACGCAGATTGATCCGCTTGAGGACGCAAGGGAACTGGAGTACCACCTGCGCCTGCAGCAGCAGAAGCGCGCGATTCTGGATCAGAGCGGCGGAAAGACTTTGGCTGCGAAGCTATTCGACTGCGCGACGGTCCAGGGGGCACGCTCGCTGGCGGTACCCAGTGGAGAGCTAAAGCCAGGAGCGTACGCCGATTTCTTTACGGTCGATTTGAAGGATGTTTCGATTGCAGGGAATTCCGCTGAAGACCTGCTCCCGATCCTCGTGTTCTCGCTGAATCGATCGGCGATTCGCGACGTGGTTGTGAATGGACGATTCATCGTTCGAGAGCAGCAGCATGTGCAGCAGGAAGAGATTGTGTCGCGGTATAGAGAGCTTTACGAAAAGATATGGCCGGATAATTCTCGAGGTTGACAGGTCGACGTAGCGCTGAGAGGTGAGCTGCAGCTTACTCACGAAAGCGATAGCCAACATAGGGAGCGGTCAACAGATATTGTGGGTGGGCAGGGTCGTCTTCTATTCGCTTGCGCAATTCACGCACATAAGTCCTGAGGTACTCGATGTGGTCTTTAAACTCAGCTCCCCATATAGTGCTCAATATCTTCTTGTGAGTGACCGGCTGGCCCTCATTGCACATCAGGAGATGAAGGATATCGAACTGAGTACGGGTAAGAGGAATGGGAGTGCCTCTCTTTAGGAAGACGCGGTTCTTGCTGCAAAGGGAAACGTCGCCAACGCTGATGGGAGTACTGGCGAGCGCGGGCGACTGACCACGCCGGATAGCGGCGTTCACGCGGGCGACTAACTCCCGAATCGCAAACGGCTTCGTTACATAGTCGTCGGCGCCCGCTTCCAACGCTTCAACCTTGTCATCCACCGAATTGCGAACAGTCAACATCAGAATTGGGAGTGTGGGGGCAATGCGGCGAATAGCACGGCAAGCTTCAATCCCGCCCATGCCCGGCATGTTGATATCCAGAAGTACCGTATCGAAGTGCGATAAGCCGATAAGTGAGATTGCCTCCTCAGCCCGCGCAGAGCCGACAACGTCGAAGCCGAGTGGTCGCAAGGTGCTGGCTATTACTTTGTGGATTGCAATCTCATCATCTACAACAAGAAGCCTTGCCTTCATCTCACTATCCTTTCGTGCCTGCAAGCACCTCGTCACGGGTCGGGAGTGACAGGTGGAATGTTGTGCCGGCCTCTTCGCTGCTAGTTACCCAGATATGCCCCCCGTGGGCCTCCGTAACCCTTCGCGCAACAGAAAGTCCGATACCTGTTCCTGGTGCTGCATGGCGATGGTTCAGTCCGCGATAAAACCTCTCAAAGATACGGTCACGGTCTTCCATCCGAATGACTGCTCCGTGGCTCTGCACCGAGAGAGTCAATTCGTAAGGAGTCTCAGACAGGGAAATCGTGATAGGTGAACCAATGGTCGAATATTTCACTGCATTGCTCAGGAGCTCTTTCAAGGTCGAGGCAATCATCTCGTAGTCCGCAGCTACCGGAGCCGGGATTCCATCAATCTCAATATTGATCGCTGGGGAACCGGTGAAATTGTTGGCGAGATCGGGCGACTCTGAGCGAAACTCCTGTACAACCTCGTGAATAAGCGCAGGCACGTCGACAGTCTCAAGTTGCAGGCACATATTCTCACCTTCAACTCTGGCGGTTTCGAGCAGACGATTCGTCAACTCGTCGAGTCTCTCTGCCTGTTCGTCGATCATTTGGGTAAGTTGGTGCTGTACCTCGTCCAGGTGGCCAGCTTCGAGCAGTCCTGAACTAGCTACGCGGATGATTGTCAGGGGCGTTTTGAAGGCGTGTGCAAGACCGTCCAACACCGTAGTCCGAAGCTGTTCGGTTTTGCGAGCCGCCTGTGCTGCACTTTCGTTGATAGAGGCGCGGTGGCGTTCCAGTGCGAGTGCTGCAAGGGATGCTAAGGAATCAAGCACCAGCGGTGGAGTATCGCCGAGGATTAGAAGCGCTCCGATCGGACCTTTGGCGCTGAGCAGCGCTCGCTTCGATATGCCACTGATCTCCGACTGGGTCGCGGCCAACGTGCGCAGTCTCTCTTCGATAGTTGCTTCTTCTTCTCTTGCCCACATACCGGCGGCGCCTACCGAATCCGGCAGCCTTGTAACAATTGCAACCGCATCCAACTCAAATTCCTGCTGGATAAACTCAGCGATCTGTCTCTCGGGCGAGTCTTGCAGATTCAGCAGAAGGACATTGTGACTGACGGCATGGAGATGTTGCGTTCTGTGGCGTTGGATCTCACTCTCGGCGGCGTAAGCCTTGGTCTTCGCCGAGACGCGACTGACCACCAGTGCGGTTAACTCGAAGATGATGAAGGCGATCCCATTGCGGGGTGTCGCGAGATGAAGAAGGAACGCTGGCGGAGAAGGGAGATATGTTAGGCAGAGGATTCCAGAACCAGCAAACACCGAAGCCTGCCAGAACCCACAGCGGACCGCAAATACAACCGTGAGCAAGAGAAACAGCAGACTTAGGATCACCAGATCCAACCTGAGGGCCAAACCTATGCGCGCCAGCAACAGCGCTACCAACACGCCGAGAATGCATTGCAGCAAAAAAGAATAGCGGCGATAAAAAACGCCAGTCCGAAATACCACGAGTTGACGGGGAAAAGATCGCGACATAAAAGAGTGGGCTCCCGCTTATATGGTCGTTCGCTCGTTCTTGCCAGGGGAACGGAAGGTCGCAGCAGCTTGCGTTGGATAGACCCTATGTCAACGTGCAACCTGACCGGTTTTGACTTGCGGCCAAAGGTTGTGTGAAGCCTTCGCAGGTGCTCGCTAAACATGAGCGGAGCTGCAGCGATGAAGTCACCACGATTGGTGACTCTTACTCCTCGATCCGGTGGGGCCTGTGCCAAAAGGTTGAGCTGTTTTCGTGTTCTTTATGCCTTCTTTATGGATCTTTAAGCTAGAGTAGCTCATCTGCCCCACGGCATCAAGAACAGCCCATACTCTACCGCTGGGCGATCTAAATCCTGCAGAGTTTGTTATATAGCGGGAGCCGGGAACGACGTAAACGGAACGCACCTCAACGTGGCCCAAACACCGGGTTTCCGGCGATCAGTTCATAGATCGCTGGAGAAAGCGACATATAGTTGACCCTTAATCGCACATGCCAGAGCCTCTTCGCCTTCCTCGCAGTCCTCGCGATAAATGCCCCTGCGCAGACGTCCACTCCGGCAGCACCCGCGACTCCCGAGGCTGCCGCTGCCCCGGCCGCAGCACCGGCAGCTCCGCCGGCCCCGC
>PLHC01000082.1 GCA_003138795.1 Granulicella sp.
CGATAAGCAGAAGCAGACGGTGTACCAGCCGCTCTACCGGCGATTCTTTGGGCGCTGCTTCAACTGGGTCACGCGCAAGGTAATTGGCCTGCCCTTCAAGGACACCCAGTGCGGCTTCAAGGCCTTCCGCCGCGACACCGCACAGACCATCTTCCGCCTCCAGACCATCGAGCGATGGGGCTTTGATCCCGAGATTCTCTTCATCGCGCGCAAGCTGAAGTACACCATCGTCGAAGTTCCGGTCACCTGGGGCCACGACGAACGCAGCCGCATCAGCTACCTGAAGGACGGCATGAAGATGCTCGAGGAGATGGGCCAGATTCGCACCAACTCCCTGCGCGGTCGCTACGACCAGGCCATTGCCGCCCTGAAGGACACCAGCAAGATGGTGACTCCGCCGGTCGAGCGGGTCGAGCACGTCAAAGCCCGCTAGCCCCTTGCACTTGCTCTTGTCGTTGCTCTTGTCGTTGCCGTTGCCGTTGCTTGTTTCTCGCCGTCATCCTAGAGCGAAGCGAAGGATCCCTGTATTGGTCTTTGCTGTTGCTTCTGCCGCTGCTCTTGCTTCTGCCGTTGCTCTTGCCTTTCTGTCTGTCATTCCGAGCGTAGCGAGGAACCTGCTGTCTCCCGTTCTTGCCTTTGCTGTTCTCTCCCATTCGGCGACGAACGGGTACCCCGAGGTTTCAACCTCGGGTCTCATAAGCCCCCCGCAGATCCGGGCTTTAGCCCCTGGGGTACGCCTCTTCGCAAGCCACCGCACTCGACCGCTCACCTGCGAAGCCTCCCTCAACCCAAAACCTGTCAAGCCCCCTCGCGCCCAAAATTCCACTCAACCCCATGAAAACAATAGAGATAAAATTATCCAAAACCTGACATACTCCCAGTCTCCACTCGCTATAATTGAACTAGAGCCAAAAATACGACGGTCTTCACCCACAGCGATCCGCATAACTCCAACGGAATGAATACCTTACAAGTAAAGTGTCTGAATGGAATACTTTACAGATACAGCACTGATAAACCATTCATTCCAAGCAAGTTACGCAGCCCAATAGAATGAATACTTTGCCAGTAAGCCTCCTCTTTTGAATACTTTACAAAACCAGGGGGGAGGGGGGGCACCCCCCCACACATGGGTGAGCCCGGCTGCCGGATGGAATCCTCCCCTCCAATAGTGCGAGAATGAGCCTCTGCACGACTCATCTCCGAGGTAAACCGTTTTGCTCCGTTCGTTTTTCATTGGTCTCTCGACCAACAGAGCCTTCCGCGCGTTCGCTGAGCGGTCGGCCATCGGTCGCCGGGTCTCGCTGCGCTTCGTCGCCGGCATGACGGTCGAGGAGGCCATCGACGCCGCCGCCCAACTCAACGCCGAGGGCATCGACGTCTCCCTCGACTCGCTCGGCGAGAGCGTTCTCCAAGTCTCGCAGGCCGAGGCCAGCGCGGCCGTCTACCATCGCTTGCTCGACGCCATCGAGGCCCGCAAGCTGCGCGCCAACGTCAGCGTCAAGCTCACCCAGGTCGGAATGGACATCGGTGGCCCCGCCTCCGGCCCAGCGCTGGCCGAGCGCATCGTCGGCGAGATGGTCGAGCACGCCGCCCGCACCGGCAACTTCGTCCGCATCGACATGGAGGGCGCCGAGTATACCGAGCCCACCCTCGCCCTCACCGAGCGCCTCCACCACCGCTACCCCGGCACCGTCGGCACCGTGCTCCAGGCTTATCTTCTTCGCACCGAGCAGGACGTAGAGCGGCTGTTCGCGCAGGGTATTCGCATTCGACTGTGCAAGGGTGCGTATAAGGAGCCCGCGGAGATTGCCTTCCCCGCCAAGTCTGACGTGGACCTCAACTACTGCAAGCTGATGAAGCGCCTGGTGAGTAGCCCGGTCTTCTGCGGCATTGCCACCCACGACGAAGCCATCATCTCGCAACTCTGCAACTATGTTGCAGAGCACGGTATAGCAAAGCGCGCCTTTGAGTTCCAGATGCTCTATGGTGTGCGCCGGGATTTGCAGCGCAGGCTGGCAGCGGATGGATTCGGCGTACGCGTGTACGTGCCCTTCGGCGCCGAGTGGTACCCCTACTTCATGCGCCGCCTGGCCGAGCGTCCGGCCAACGTACTCTTCCTGGCCAGGAACTTCTTCAGGAACTAGCGCGGCTGTCGTGGTTCAGGCGGCGGCAGCATCGGCTCAACCCGGAGCAGGTTGCTGAGCGTGGTACGCTGCGCGTCATTCAGCGACCGGCAGCGATCCGAGTTCATCGCCGCCATGCGCTGATCTGGCGGCAGCGACCGAAGCTGGCGGAAGCTGCGCGCAACTTCCTGGCGCTGACCTGGCGGCAGCGAACCCAACTGCTGCATGGCTCCACGCACCTGCGAGCGCTGCTCAGGGGAAAGCCGCTCCATCACCTCCGTATGCGCGAGTATCCGCTGCCGCTCCTGCGGCGACATGGCATTCAGCTGCGCCAGCCGTTCACGCATGCGTTGTTGGGTTGACGCAGGAAGCTCGCGGAATCCGGGCTCGCGCTCCAGCGCCTGCTGCTGTTGCTGGAGCGTAAGGCCACGGTGTTGGTTCATCCACTCAGCCAGATGCTCGCCCTCAGGCCCATTGGCGCGGGCCATATCGGGACTGGCTACGTGCGTTCCTACGGCTCCATTTGACGGCTCCGTTGCAGGCGGCCAGCGGCGTTCGATAGGCGCAGGCCTTTGTTGCTGTCCTCGAGCGGCAGGGTTTGAAGTGGCGGCAGCCCGCGAAAACGGAGGCGACCGGCAAACGATAGGCACTGCATGATGCTGTGCAAACACACCCCCGCTCGAACCGGTAAGCAGGCCGGCCAGTAAAGCCCGAATGATCAGGTCGCGGGATGTGTGTACGTTGCGCATGCGTAAATCTACTCGTTAGGTTCTACGCGATTACGTCGTAGGTGGCGCGGAATCGTCGTCGCTGGAATCCAGCAGTTGGTCCATCTGCTGCAGAGCCTGCGCATTGTTATCGAGAATCTTGAGGTCGTTTACGGTCGGCGAGGCCTGGGTCACGACCGCCGGATGCTGGTAGAGGCCGGCAAAAGTTCCACCGCCGCCCAGCACCAGCACGAGCGCCAACGCTCCCGCCATCGCCGGGCGCAGACGACGTCCCGTGCTGAACAGCAGAAACGAGCATACCCGGTCCCACAGACCCTCCGGGGCAGAGGCCTGGGCCTCGCGCAACCGCGCATGCAGCTTTGCGTCGAAGTACGGCGAAGGCTCGGGTGCAGTCCAGGCATCCAGCAACGCAAACGTCGACTGCAAATCTTCCAACTCCGTACGACACTCCGCGCAGGCAACCATGTGCGCTGCGATCTCAGGATGCGCAGAGACATAGGACTCATCCACCAGTACATCCGCGAGATGACTGCGACAGGTCCTGCAATCGGTCTTCAAATCCATCTCATTTTTCATATCATCCCCTCATGAGGTGTGGCCTTGTTCTGGCGCAAACTCAAACAGCACCTCTAAACAAACTCCTTCAACTTCTCCCGCAGCGTTTGGTATGCGCGAAACAGAAGTGACTTCGTCGCAGATTCCGAGAGCTTCAGCACCTCGCCGATATGCTTGTAATCCATACCCTCATACTTGTGCATCAGCACGGCAGCCTTCTGTCGCTCAGGCAACGCCATCACGTGCTGGCGGATTGCCTTCATTCGCTCCCGTCGCAGCAGATCGGCTTCGACCGAAGGCGCGGTGTCGGCGACATCGGGCGTCGCTCCGGTCTCCGCGTCCGTCTCGTCGAGATACACCGTCGAAGCCGAGCGTTCGTGCCTGGTATCTCGCGCATAGTTCACCCCGAGGTTGGTTGCAATCCGGTAGAGCCACGTGCTGAACTGAGCCTCCGCGCGGTATGTCTCCCGCGACCGGTAGACACGTAGAAACACCTCCTGCGCCAACTCTTCGGCGACGGCCTGATTGTGCACCATACGAAACATAAAATGCATGATCGGCTTGCGATACTTTGCCAGCAGCACGTCGAAGGCGGCCATGTTGCCGGCCTTGAGTTCGAGCATCACCTCGGCGTCGGTAAGGTCGGAGAAGTCTCCACGCTCCACCGCTGCTCGCCGCGCGTCCATCTGCGCCGGCGTCAGGTCTAGGGCGAGAAGGTGGGCCACTATAGGCCTCGACTCCACCGTATCCAGAAGTCCGGGATGGAGAGCAAGCGTTGCCATATCTTTCGAAACACCGTCTTCGCCCTCAGGTTGCGCACAATCGCCCGCTTCGCCAGATTTTGGCAAAATGGGCGGATCGTCCGGCTGGAATCTGCGCGAGGGGAACATCAGGCCGTAATTGTACCTTTCAGAATCTTGCTCTTGGACGCAAGCGCCTGCCCAAACGATTCGACGACCGGTTGGCGCACCTGTCACCGGGTGCTATCCTTAGAAAGACGAGGCGGCGCGGTGGGTCGCGCCTCCCTGCCTCGAATCCTCTCGCGGGAGACGATGGGCGCATAACTCAGCGGTAGAGTGCCACCTTCACACGGTGGAAGTCGTAGGTTCGAATCCTGCTGTGCCCACCATAAACCCAATAGAATGAATACTTCGGAGGGCGACCTGAAAGCAGCTACGCTGCTGACGGTACGGAATCGCTGCCTCTCATCAACATGTCGAACTGTTGCCGCTGTTGGCCACTATTACTGACCTTCAAAGAGCGGCTTGGTGCAGCAGCCACCTAGGATGAGATTGGAGGACTGGTCTGCTCACTTGCCAGAAGCTATCAATCTGCTCTTGACGACCTGATGTGGGTTAATGGCCGCCTCGACGATGCTGCGGAACTCCTCCCATCCACATTCGTTCTTCCCGTCAGAACAGTTGCTCATTCTCACGATCACATGTGCGGGAGGTGCCTCTAAGCTCAAGTCCTGCGCCTTCCGCATCTGCTCCAGCGTCTGCATTGTCACCGATAGCCGCACCACGTACCTTCCCTCATGCGTCTGCCAAAGCTCGAAGGCCATCTCCGCTCCCGGAGGCGTATCGTCCCGCCGCCCATCGAGTTCCCAATGTAGACCAAGCAGTGCGGCGACGCTCGCCAGGTTCGTATCGTGCCCCACCAGCACCACCAACTTGTCGTCAGGCCTTCCAATGGCGCCTTCGACCGGCTTCCCTTCTGCCCCCTGTTGCAGCGTCTTCACGATATGCCACAACATATTGGAGCCATTTGCCTTGGCAAGCGACGGCGTTCGATGCGTGAGGTCGAAGTTCGCCGTATGCAGGTCGAGAAATCTCCGCACCTGCGCCTCGTTCAGTCTGCCCCATCCAACCGATTTGAGCGGCATCCCATCGGCATACTCCAGCAGGAAGTCCTCTGCGAAGCTCGAAGCCTGCGGCAGCGGCCCCTGCAGATTCGCCATATGATCACCCTGTCCCCGATGTACGCCAAACGGCGCATCCAGCAACCGCTCTTCAGGTGCATGCACGGGCTTGCACTCGACATGAGGGTCGCAGCCTGAGAGCACGCGCTGCATCTCGGTAAGCAACTCCGCATCCTCAGGCCGTCGCGCAGCACGCTTCGCTAGCGCAGAAAATGCCGTATCTGCCTTTTCTGCCTTGGCGCTCACCGCGTCTGGATGAAACAGCGGATCTTTTTCGCCTTCTGCAAGCGAATGCACCTCCGGCGCGCACTCTGGGAACAGACCCTTGGCCAGCGCCCGTCCGCTCTCGATCGTCCGCTGATCGGTATCTGCCCAGATAGTTGTAGCCGCTGCATCGCCGCAGCCCTTCGCCACGAAGAGTCCTGCCTGCGCCAACGCTGCGCGATCGTAGCTGCCGAAGCGCTCGAGCAGATCGAAGCCATGCTGCGTCAGATACCCCGGAGCCACCGGCCACTGCGGCCACGGCTTCACCGAGTAGCGATTCAGCTCCTCCTCGGTCCACGTCGGCGAACGCACCCCATGCCGGCTCAGCACCACCAACATCTTCAAACGATCGCCGGCAGCCGCCTCCGCCGCTGGCGCCCTCAGTCCTCGGGCCAAGTGCGCGTTTGCTGTCTGCCCCAAAACCCCCGGCGGAAGCAGAACTCCTGCAACACACAAAACCACCACAATCGAAAATCGCGCTCTAGTCAATGCAGCCAACCTCAGAAGATCTATCGTTGATGAAAACACGCACAGAATAAATCCCATGCATCGCAACCCCGGTCTACGGAATCATTTGCTGCCCGTGCGGTAGACACGAACCTCGGCAGAACCGCTGGTTCCGGGTACGCCGACATAAAGAACTCCCTGTCCTTCGACAAGTAGCCCCGTCTTAGCTTCGGATGCCGTCGCCGTTCTCGCCAGCGACTGCAACTTTCCATCGGAAGCGACGGTGTAACTGTCCACGAAACCCGAACCGGTAATCAGGTAGGTCCGGTGGGTCTTCGACTCATAGAAGAGATCATCCGCGCCTGTGTTCGAAGCAGCGGAAGCCAGCTCGCCGCCAGTCTTGCCACTCAACACCACCAGCTTTGCAGGCGTCCGGCAACCGATCAGAAGCAGATCGTCGGCCGCATCGTACGTCAGCGGCGTATTGCCCTTCTCATGTACGAGCGGCCACTTCTTCTCAATCGTTTGGGTCTTGCCGTCAATCACGTCGACCTCTCCTGCGTCGCTGATGTCGGCGAAGATCCTGTCCCCACTCGCATCCAACTCCAGTCCTTCAGGATGCGAGGCAACAGCAATATCCTTCACCAACCTCAGACCAGCCACATCAATGACCGCGACTGCGGAAGGGTTCGCCGCATTCGTCCCTCCGTGGCCAACATACAACAGCTTATTTGCAGCGTCGTACAACATATCGTCCGCATCTTCTGAAAGCTGGATGCTTTTCACCATCTTCAGCGGCGATCCCTCGTAGATCTGAAGTACTCCCTTATCGCCATCCGACACGAATAGCCTTCCCGTCTCGGCAATCCATGCAATTCCATGGGGCTTACCGAATCCCGTCAGGCTTTGCACAACCTTTCCTGACTTCAGATCGATCACCTCAACGGCGTGACTCCCCGCCGCCGACGCGAACAAACGATCTCCAGCATCATCCATGGCGAAGTGATCGAACTTCCCAGTCACCCCTGCCAGCGTTATCGTATGACCCAGCGTAAGCGGTTTCTTCGCCTGCCCATGCGCAAGCACAGCACTCAACAAGGTCATGCCAAATACAAGAACCTTCCTCATCAATTACATCTCCTTGAGATAACTCGATTGGTAGCGCGCAGGAGCCTCTTATGAGACATGCCATGTCATCCCTTGCGTCTATTATTTGTGATGCAGCGTCCAGGTAAGACCGGCGCTATAGGTAGGCTTGTAGTACTCGCGCTGGACCATGTTCTGCGGGCTTCCGTTGTAGAAACCGAAGACCTCGTTGTTCATGTTCTCACCGGTAGCCATCAGCTTGAAACCCTTCCCGACGTAGTAACTCGCCTGCGCATCGATCTGCATATGCGAGTAGAAGTAGTTATCACCGCAGGGACTGGTGGTGGTATTGTAATTCGGCTGGGCATCCCCGTTCGGAGCGCAGGCAGGCGGGTTGGCTTCATAAGCTGCACCCGTGTTTTGATACTGGTACGCATAGATATTGGCGGAGTTATGTGTGATGCCCACCGACGCCAGGAACCGCTTCGTAGCATACGATGGCCCGATATTCCACGAGTATGGAGCCTGTCCCACCAACGCCGGGCTGTCCGTGCGTCCGGTGAGATTGTAGTTTGTCGAATTCGTGTAGGTAAAGTTTGCGTTGATCCGCGCGTACTTCAGCACTCCCGGCAGATAGGTCAAATGCTGCTGGTACGCGATCTCAAATCCCTGCACATAGGCATGATCGCCGTTGACCTCCTGTGAACTCAGATCGCCTGCATACGCCTGTGACAGGGGTGATCCGGTGGTCGGGATATAGAACTGCTGCGAATAAATCGGCTTGGTGATCTGCTTATAAAAGTAGCCTGCCTCGATCATCCCGACCGAAGGTAGATACTTCTCATAGAGCAGGTCGTAGTCATTCGCATGCTCTGCCACGAGAGCCGGGTTTCCCACTCCGATCGTGTAGGGTGTCGTGGACTGGTCCTCGGTGATGTACGGCACTAACTGGTACGGATCGGGCCGCGAAATCCCACGCCCATACACCGCGCGAATATCCGAGCTTGGGTCGATGGTGTACCGCAGTTGCACGCTCGGCAGCGGGTTGATGTACGATCCGGTGCCATACTCCGGCGTCGTCGACACATAGACCCCATTGATATCGTTGATCACCAGATATCCCGTGTCCTGGGTCTGCGTCGCCTCGATACGAAGCCCCGTCTGCAGGTGGAAGCGGCCCATCTCCAGCGTATTCATGATGTAACCCGCTGAAACCCTCTCCTGCAGGTTGTAGTTCGCCGCATCCGACTGCAGGTGCGACGTACCCTCATCCAGAGAGTAGAGTGCTGGGTTGTTCGCCAAGTCAGCCGTAATCGCCCCAAAGCTCGTCACCGGTCCCAGCGGATAGCTGCCGCCATAGAAGTGAGGATTTGTAAATGTCCCGAGGTACTGGGTCATCGCGGTCCCATTCAGCGAGTCGTACTCCGGCGAGTAAGCATCCTGTCCCTTGTGCTCGTTGCGGATCTGCCCGCCAAACTCCAGCGTTGAAGCATGCGTGCCCATGTGGTAGTTGATCCCATATGAGCCACTTGCCTGAAGGTTCAACTGCGTCGCCTGTCCCGAAGTCAGATCGATCGTCTGCAGCGAATAGTTCGTCGGATTGAAGATAGAACTGCCCGCGACCGCGCAGGTATATTGTGGCCGAAACTCGCTCGACCCCGGAGCGTATTCGCAGTCCTGCTTCGAATTTTCTCCAAAGGCCGCTCCTGGATTGCCCGCCGCTCCACCGAACCTTGAATGCGCTGCGGCAACCTGATACTTCAGGAAGGAATGGTCGAAGACATGGTTCCCGCCCAGCGCCAGATCTACAATCTGTAGATTGGGTCGACGAACGCTCGTATGGTAGGTATCACTCTTGTCACCCGACTTCAACTCATAGGCATATTTCTGACCATAGTCTCTGAAGTTGGAAAACAAACCATGTGCGTACAAATCGGAGTTCGCCGACGCCTTGTAATCCAGCGCACCAGCAAACCCATACCGCGTACGGTCGTACAGATACTGCTGAATATAGAGCTTGTCGAACGTAAGATTTCCATTGGCATCGACAGTGGGATCCGGCTCCACGTCATCGATCCCTCGCCCGTTGTAGTCGTAGCTGTACCCAAGCTCCAGGCCGAAGCGCTTGCCTCCACCCACATCGCTGCTATTCCCGAACCGGAAGCCCGTCGACGAGTTGACCGTGAACGCCTTGCGCCCGTTGGCGATCGGCGTATAGCCATCCAAGAACTCGACAGCCAACGTCGGCCGGTCCGATGTCGCCTGCTTGATCCGCAGGTCTACCGATCCGCCGATCGCATCGCCGTCCTGGTTCGCCGACAGCGTCTTGTTGATCGCAACCGATCCCACCAGGTCCGCGGGAATCGTATCCAGATCGACCTGCCGCACCGCAGGATCGGGTCCCGGGACGATCACGCCATCGATCGTCGTATTGCTCAGCCGCGGCTCCGTCCCGCGAATCTGTACATACTGCCCTTCACCCTCGTTGCGCTGTAGCGTCACACCGGGCATGCGGCCAAGCGCGTCCGCGATATTCGCATTCGGCAGGCTCTGGATCTGTGTATCCGTCTGTACATCCAAAATATTCTCCGACGTACGCTGCTCATTGATCGCAGCCGCATCACCCGTCAGGTTCGCCGTCACATCCACCTGCTGGCTCGACGACCCAACCGTCAGCGCCGCATTCACCTGCGCCTTCTGCCCTTCGGTCACCACCACCGTCGTGGTAAAGCTGCTGAACCCGATATAAGTGATCGTCACGGTATAGCTTCCCGGCTTCACATTCTGTATCTCGAATGCGCCCTCCGTATCCGACGCCACCGTCGTCGCCGTCGGCTGTAACTCCACCTGCGCACCCTTCAGCACCGCTCCAGATGAGTCCTTCACAATACCGCTGATGCTCCCATTGTTGCCAGCCTCACTAGAAGCCGCATTGGAAGCCGCATTGGAATTAGTAGCTGCGGCGACAGACAGCACAGGAATGCAGAGCAAAGACAGGATAAGAAACGCGCGGTTGATCCAATTAATTCGGATAAATCTGTTCAGGGGACGCATCAGAACCTCGGTAGTTGACGACCGCGCGACCCTCGCCGCTTTGACGGACATCGAATTTGTAACTCGGTTATGAAGATCATCGAAGGTCGCCAACAACCTCCATTCAACGTTCCATGAAAAAGTTGTGAGGTCCCAGATGCGGGACGATTTATGGATATGTAACAACTCGGCGTTACAGTAAGGCAATCCGTGCAAATCGCAGCCCAATCAGCCCTGCCGCGCCGGAGAAGTCTATCCTTATGGCAGAGTCAGTCCATTTGCGCATCCTCGTCATCGAAGACGACCCGCGTATGGTCGATCTCCTGCGCCGCGGCCTCTGGGACCACGGCCACTCCGTCGTTACCGCGGCCACCGCCCAAGAGGGCCAGGACCTCGCCGACGNNTCTCTCTCAACGAGCCGACCGCCCTGCCATCGTCATGCTTACCGCGCTCAACGAAGAGGATCACATCGTCTCCGGCCTCGACATCGGCGCCGACGACTACCTCACCAAGCCATTCTCCTTCGCGGAGCTGCTCGCACGTCTCGCCTGCGCCAGCCGTCGCTCCAGCCTGCACCGCGCCGGCGAAATCCCCTTCTGCGGCTTCACCCTCGACCTCAAGCAGCACCGTCTCCTCCACAACCACACAGAGGTTCGGCTCACTCGCAGCGAATACCTGCTGCTGCGCGAACTCGCGCTTTACTGCGGAGAAGTTGTTCCCCGTCGGAAGTTGATGGAGGCCGTCTGGGGAACAACGCAGGTGACGCAAGGCGCTCTCGATACGCTGATGGCGAGTCTGCGCGAAAAACTCCACGAAGGCCAGCCGGAGCAACATGTCACGGATCTCGTCATCACGCTGCGTGGGCTTGGATACATGTTGCTGCAAGAACCCTCTCATGCGCGGTCAAAGCGATGATGACGCAACTCCCGTTGCGGATACGGCTTACGCTGTGGTACTCCACAGCTTTTGCAGTCGCTGTCTTCTGCTTCGGCTTTGCCTGTCTATGCCTGGTGCATCGGGCCGTCACTGATTTGGAAGAGAATGAGCTGCAGCAACGCGTACGCAGCGTTCACCGCTTTCTTGAGGTGCGCCCCGCCCAAGAGACGCCCGCTCAGCGCCGTGATGCAATCACCGCGGCCTATGACGTGAGTCATGGCGCGAAGTGGTTGCAGGTAATCGATGACCACGGCAACTGGCTCTATCGTTCTCCGCATGTTGCCGAGGTTTACCCCCAACTCGCGACACCACAGCAGCTCAAGCAAAGTTCGAGTTACTTTACCTACATAGCCGGATCAGCTCATGTTAGAGCGTTGATTGAGCCCATCACGGTCAACGGTGTTCGCTACACCGTGCAGACGGGACTCACGCTCGACAAGTCACTAGCTCTGTTGTCGAACTTCCAGATGCAGTTGTGGACATTAGCCGCGCTGGGACTTATAGCAGCGTCGCTTGCGGGCTACTTCATGAGCCGCAAGGCTCTTTCGCCGATTGCGGCTCTCGCCCGCGAGGCACAGCGCATCAATGATAGAAATTTGAACATTCGGCTGCCCGCTCTTCAAACCCGCGACGAACTCGCGGCGCTTTCGGCCACACTGAACCAGATGTTGGAGCGCATAGAGTCTGGCTACCAGGCTGTTCGGTCATTCACTGCGAATGCAGCTCATGAACTACGTACGCCGGCTTCCCTGCTGCACGCGGAAGTCGAAATTACACTCGCCTTCCCTCGGGATGTTAGCTACTACCGCGAGAGCTGTGAGAAGGTGCTGAGAGATTCCGCGCAGATGGCACGTCTGATAGATCAACTGCTAGCCCTCGCGCGCATGGATGCCGGTACCGAAATCCTCCATATGGAGCTGCTCAACCTGAACGAGCTTGTTGAAGAAGTGGGGGAACGATGGCATGATCGTTTCTCAGGCGCAGGCATTTACTTTACTGTTGCAGGCGAGGCAACAGCATCGTGGGTCGAAGGTGACTTCGTGGGGCTCAAGCGTCTGCTCGACACGCTCCTTGAAAACGCTTGGAGATATACACCATCAGGCCGACTGGTCACCATCTCTCTGCGCAGTGTAGCGCAACACGCCGAGCTAAGCGTATGCGATACAGGCGCGGGCATAAGTCAGGAAATTCAGTCGAAAATCTTTCAACGCTTCTCACGCTGGGCCGAACCCCTACGCGGCGACTTCTCAAGCTCTGGACTCGGACTTGCGCTCGCAAAGTGGATCGCCGAGCGACATCACTCTTCGCTGATCTTGAAGAGTACGCCTGGAACCGGGAGCTGCTTTTCTATATCCCTGAAGAAGGTTTCGGCACCGGACTATGCGACACATCTCTTTACTTCTAATCGGGACAGTTCTGGCTCCTACGCATGATTTCACTCCGAACTGAGGACCTGGTCGGATCAAAAGCGCCCATCGACTTGTGGCGTGCAGAGGAACAGCGCGCTTTTGAGATAAAGTTAGTGGGCCACGCCTGAGCGATAGGAGCCGGAGCAATCCCAGGTCTACCGCGGACTATCATGGATCTGTGCAGACCCAACCCAATCTGGGCGACATTCTCGCCAACGCAATCACACACGGGATCGGAGTCGTTCTTGCCGTGGCGGGCGCCGCATACCTCATCGCCGCGTCAACGCGGGGGACGACTTGGAACATCGTAGGTTGCTCCGTCTTTGCCGCGACCCTGATACTCGTCTACCTGAGCTCCACCCTTTATCACTCACTGTTCACTACGCGGGCGCAGCATGCCTTACAGGCCCTCGACCACTCAGCGATTTACCTGCTGATCGCGGGCACCTACACGCCTTTTACGCTGATCTCGCTGCGTGGAACTGTCGGCTGGGTGCTGTTCGGCGTTGTTTGGACACTCGCCGTGGCCGGGGTAATCTTCAAGTGCCTGGCCGTCGGCCGGTTTGCCGTGGCGTCGGTGTTGGTATATCTATTCCAGGGCTGGGTCGTGGTCTTCGCGGCCCGCCCGCTACTCCACGCCATCGGTTGGCACGGGATAATGTGGCTCGGCGCGGGGGGATTGGCTTACACGTTGGGCATTGCTTTCTTCGCTTTCGATCGCTTGCGCTACTTCCATGCTATCTGGCATGTCTTCGTACTGGCCGGCAGCGTAGCCCACTACTTTGCCATTTTATTCTATGTCGTTCCGCCGCGTCCCTGATCGGCCTGTCTCATCTGTTCCGACTCAGCAATCAATTCAATTCTTCGGAATCAGGGACCTTGCTGCGCTCGGAGAGAAGCCGAACGAATCATCTATTGCCGGGTGCTTAATTCCAGGGTTCGTCACACTACAGTTGTCGTGCAGTGCATCACATGGAGTTCGCTGATTCTGCGGACGCGGTCATCGCGAGAACCTCATCGATTAATCCGGTGTAGCACCAGCGCGGTAGCCATCGCCACCATGCTCGACAGAATCGCGAATCCGTAGCTGCCGATACGTACCGTTCTGTTGAATGGGCATCTGGTGGTGCGGCAATCGTGTGGCGCTCCGGCGGCCAAACACGAATCTTCCAACGCAAATTAGCAACGCAAATTGCGCATACTCAACCCTGTTTCGTGTTGCGCGACGACAGGTTCAGCCTGGTTTCGGGATGCGCAGATTTACTTTGAGCGGAATTTTGAGGTCGCATCGCCCGGTAAAATTTATATAGACAGATTCTTGTAAATGACTAGCTCAATACATTGACAGTTGCATGGGGAACGTCCTACAAGTTGGACGTTGGATACAAGGTTGATTTCGGCTATTGTGCGTCCAGCTCTTAGGATGACTTTTGGTATTAAGCTTGCCTAAGAATGGGTGAGCCAGCGCGGCGGTTATCCATAGCTGGGCGATCGGCCAGTGGGAGATGTTGTGGGCGGCCTGAACCCAGGGACCGGAAGCTCGCCCCAGGAGTTTGCCAATGCTTCGTCGCACATTTCTCTCAACGCTTCCACTGGCAGCCGCAGGTGCGTTTGGAGTTCATTTGCCCGCAGCTTTCGGACGGACGAACGATGTCGAGTTGGGTCCATCAAGATTGTTATGTGAACCACCTCGGCCGCTGGGGTGTCTTATGATGCTCTCTAAGGCGACTCCGTTACAGGAAGGCCGTGCCATGTCATTCGTCTTGAGAACGCCGGTATTTTCAGACGGCGGCAAAATTCCCCAAAAGTATACGTGCGATGGTGCTGATGTCTCACCCGCGCTGAACTGGAGCGACGCCCCAGCCAGAACGGAGTCCTTTGCCGTGATCGCCGATGATCCGGATGCACCGCGCGGAACGTGGACGCATTGGATCATCTGGAACATATCCCCCAACGCGACGGCGTTGCCGGAGGGCGTCCCCGGGGTAGGGGAATCCGCCGATGGCGCACGCCAAGGCAAGAACGACTTCAAACGCATTGGGTATGGTGGCCCGTGTCCGCCTCCGGGCAAGCCACACCGTTACTTTTTCAGGCTGTATGCTCTCGATGCCAAACTCGACCTAACGGCAGGAGCAAGCAGGAACGAACTGGAACACGCCATGAAGACGCACGTGCTGTCGCAGACGGAATTGATGGGCAAGTACGGACGGTGAGCCAGCGGCCGGTGATTGCGGAAGGAATCCGGCCAGCGGCTGATCCTAGGTTGCGATCGCCAATGCAGGTTTCGGCTTCGTCCCATTCTTCTGGATTGCTCCGCGGAAAAGGCGACGTTTGGCAACTTCGACCAGCAAGAGATAGACTCCCGTCGCGACAGCAACAAAAGCAAAGTACTTCGCTGGCAGCGGCGTTAAGCCGAGCAGGCCCGCAAGCGGGCTGAAGGGCAGATAAATGCCGACTGCCACAGCGCCAAAGCAGGTTGCGATCAAGGGAGCGCTGGGGCGGCTGCGAAATGGATTTTTCGATGTTCGGATGACGAACAGCACCAGCGTCTGGGTGGCCAGCGATTCGACAAACCAGCCGGTATGGAACTCCGCTTCGCTGGCGTGGAAAAAATGCAGCAACACATAAAAGGTCAGGAAATCGAAGACAGAACTGATCGGTCCGATGAACAGCATGAAATTGCGGATCAGACTGATATCCCAGCGCTGGGGCTTTTGGATGTACGTCTCGTCAACATTGTCGGTGGGAATCGTGAGTTGGGCTAAATCATAGAGGAGGTTGTTGAGGAGGATTTGCGTGGGCAGCATCGGCAGGAATGGAAGGAAGAGCGAGGCCACCGCCATGCTGAGCACATTTCCGAAGTTTGAGCTTGTGCCCATCAGCAGGTACTTCATGACGTTGCCAAAGGCTTTGCGCCCCTCGATGATGCCGTCATGGAGGACCCGCAGGCCAGGCTCAACAAGAATAACGTCGGCAGCCTCGCGAGCCACGTCCACAGCGCTTGACACGGAGATGCCAACATCGGCGGCGTGAAGCGATGGGGCATCGTTGATGCCATCCCCCATGAATCCAACTGCGTGGCCGTTGTGTTTGAGCGCCCGGAGGATCCGGTTTTTCTGTGACGGCGAGATGCGCGCGAAGACGCGCGTGCTCTCGGCTACGTGCCCCAGCGCCGGGTCCGTCATCCGTTCGACGTCCTCGCCAGAGATGATCTGGCCGGGTTCGATGCCTACCTGCGCGCAAACGTGGCTGGTGACGAGGGCGTTGTCGCCGGAGATGACTTTGACGTCAACACCATCCTGCTTTAAGGCAGTCATCACCTGGGCGGCGTCAGGCAGCGGCTCATCCGCAAAGGTCAGGAAGCCGACCAGGATCAGATTGCGTTCGTCCGCCACGGAATAGTTCGCGCACACAGGGACATTGGCGTAGGCCACCGCAAGCGAGCGGAATCCCTGGGTATTCAGCTCATCGCCAGTCTGCTGGAATTGCCTGACAACATCCCCTTGAATGGGCTCCACTTTGCCATCGAGCTCGTAACCGGAGAGGAGTGGGAAGATCCCTTCGGGAGCACCCTTGGTGATGAGAATCCGCTGGGACTGCCGCTCCACCACGACGGAGAGCCGGCGCCGCTCGAAATCGAACGGAATTTCGTCGCACTTGGTGTAATCCTGCGTATCTGGAACCGGCTGATGGAGGATGACCTCATCGAGTGGACTGCGGATACCCGTCTGGAACTTGCTGTTGAGATAGGCAAGTTCGAGGGCGCGGGGCGATGGCTTGCCCAAGGGACCGAGGGAGCAATCGAGGGACATGGTTCCAGCGGTGAGCGTTCCCGTCTTATCGCTGCAGAGCACATCCAGACTGCCAAGGTTCTGAATCGCAGAGAGATGCTTGACGATGACCTTCTTGCGCGCCATAGCGACGGCGCCTTTTGAAAGCGTCACCGACGTAATCATGGGCAGGAACTCCGGCGTTAAGCCGACCGCCAACGCAACCGCAAACAAGAGCGATTGAAGTACATCGCGGTGGCGTGCAACGCTGACCACGATCAGGAAGAGAACGAGAAAGAGAACCGTTCGCGCGAGAAGCTGGCTAAAATTTCGCAGGCCCGTATCGAAGGCGGTCTCTTCGGGGCTTGCTGCGAGGCGAGCCACGATATCGCCAAAGGCGGTTCGAGAGCCCGTCTGGACGACCTCTGCTGTGGCCGTTCCGCTGACAACAGAGGTGCCCTGGAAGACCATGTTGCGCGCATCGGCCTGGGTCGAGGCGGGCTCTGCGGTCGCTTCCTTTTCGGCGGGCATCGATTCGCCCGTTAGCGCGGCCTGGAGGAGATAGAGATCACGCGCAATCGAGAGACGCGCGTCGGCGGGAACCATATCCCCGGCTGAAAGCCGGATGACGTCTCCCGGCACCACGTCACGCCGCGGTACTTCTTTCCACTCCCCGTCGCGCAGGACCGTTGCCGTCGGAGCAACTTGCTTGCGCAGCTGTTCAATAGCCTGCTGAGAACGATATGTCTGGGTGAAATTAATGGCCGCGCTCAACAGAACAATGACGATGATGATTCCCGCATCTACCTTCTCGCCGAGGAACGCCGAAACGACAGCGGCAATGATCAGGATCAATATCAGCGGGCTCGCGAACTCATGGATGAGCTCGGAGAGGATGGGATGCTGCTGTGTCGCTGTGGGCTCATTCGGCCCCAACTTGTCCAGCCGCGCCTTAGCTTCCTGTGCCGTCAAGCCGGCAATGGCGACGCGGGTTTCATCAGCATCAGGGACCATGGGGAACACCTTAGTCGGCGAGCCGCTGCCGATCCTCAAAAAGACCCGCGGTCGCAGCTCCAAAGATAAAGCCGCTAACGTGAGCCAGGTAAGCCACTCCGCCCGTCTGGACTGCTGCCACCGACCCGACGCTAAAGAGCTGGATGAGAAACCAGAAGCCAATTATAAGGACGGCGGGAATGACGGTAACACGCACAAACAAGAAGATGATCAGGAGTGAGCGAATCTCATCGCGAGGGTAGGTCACCAGAAACGCGCCCATGACCGCTGCGATTGCGCCACTCGCACCCAGGTTGGGAATTGTGGAACCCGGCGTGACCGCGACCTGGGCCAGCATAGCGACCAGCCCGCCGCCGAGATAGAACAGCAAATAGCGCAACGGATTCATGGCGTCTTCGATCTCGGGGCCAAAGGCCCACAGGAAGACCATGTTTCCGAGGATGTGCGACCAACTGCCGTGCAGGAACATGGACGTCAGCAGGGTGATCCAGTGATGACCAGCGAGGATGTTCGCCGGGATCGCCGACCACTGATACACGAATGCGTCGCCACCCTTAAGTTCAAGTGAAAAGATGAAGACGTTCGCGAGAATAATGCAGGTCGTAACGATAGGAAAATGGACCGGGCGTCGCGATGCATCTTTTAATGGGATCAGGCCTCCCACGCTGTCTTCCTCCATTCAGGGCATGGCGATGAACGTCAACCGCGGAGTTCGTCGAAGTTTCGAAGTGCTGTTCGTCCAATCTCTCCGGGCTGGGCACGACCCCAGGGACCGGTGGCCGCGCTGCTGAGCCATGCGAGACCGGCGAAGGAGCATGTGCGGAAGACTATCAGTTCATCTGGATCAGGGATTCAGAAAACATCGCGTTGGGCGAAATTCGCACCAACGGTCCGAAAGACGCCCA
Organism: Granulicella sp.; assembly: GCA_003138795.1. Classification (GTDB taxonomy): domain Bacteria; phylum Acidobacteriota; class Terriglobia; order Terriglobales; family Acidobacteriaceae; genus Granulicella. The sequence goes on from PLHC01000082.1 coordinate 18,195, forward strand.
CATCGTCCCAGTGATACTTTTGTTAAAAAGGGAGAAAAATGGATAAGGCTGCAGTATTGGACTCCTTACAGGAGACCGGACTCGTCCCCGTGTTGCGCGCAGATTCTGTCGAGAAAGCGCTGGCACTGGCGGGAAACGCCAGCTGGCGCGCCGGAGTTCCCACGAGCGGCGATAAGAAGATTCTGCGGCCCGCCTGCACTCCGTTTGAGGTCCACGGCGGTCTCGGCCTCCTCCAGGGGAATCTTGGGAAGGCGATCGTCAAGACCTCCGCGATCGCTCATGACCGCCATTTCATCGAAGGCGCCATCCGCATCTTCCAGAGCCAGGAGGAGATGCAGGCCGCCTTCCATGCAGGCGAGCTGCACCGTGATGTGATTGTGGTTGTGCGTTTCCAGGGGCCACGCGCCAACGGCATGCCCGAGTTGCACAAGCTCCTGCCGCCACTGCAGGCCGTCCAGAGCCACGGTTTCAAGGTGGCGCTGGTTACGGATGGCCGCCTCTCGGGAGCGTCCGGCGATGTACTTTCGGCCATCCACCTCACTCCCGAAGCAGCGGACGGTGGGCCTATCGCCAAGCTGCAGGATGGCGATCGCATCCGCATCGATGCGAACACCGGAGAGCTTTGCGCCCTGGTGGAGCTGGAGGAGTGGGAGTTGCGTCCGCACGTAACCGCCGACCTCTCCGCATCGCAGTCAGGTGTTGGCCGCGAGCTCTTCAGTATGTTTCGCAAAACGATCAGCGCGCCAGACCAGGGATGCTCAATCTTCTCCGGTCTTCTCCGTTGACGCGGCACCGGCTGAAGGATTACTTCACGGCATTGCTCCCAACGAACGCACGCGCGATCAACTGGCGGGCCAGCTCAATCTCTTCTGCGCTCACCGTGTGAGGCTTGCCCGGATAGCTCCGCAACGTAACGCGCGCGCCCATCGCGGTCAGCACCTTCGCCGACTCCTCCACCCTGGGCCAGGGCACATACGGGTCGGGGTCGCTGCTGCCGAGAAAAGCCGGCGTACCAGCGAGGTCGCCAGGGTGTGAAAGGTCGCTGCCCGGCGGCCCGATCAAACCGCCGGTCCACGCGATCAGCCCCGCATAACGCGCCGGATGCGTGGCGATAAACTCGGTCGCCAGGCATGCGCCCTGCGAGAAGCCACCAATCACAATCCGCTCCCGCGTGATGCCAGCGGCCAGCGCCAACCCGACAACCGACTGCACCCTCGAAAGCGCCGAGCTCAACCACGGCTCGTTGCTCTCGCGCTCCGCCAGAAACGAGTTTGGATACCAGGCAAAACCCACTGCCTCCGGCGCAAGGAACGCCAGCGGAAGCTCACCACCCAACTCGCTCGCCAGCGACAGAATCTCCGCCGCCGGTCCTCCGCGCCCATGCAGCATAATCACGACGCCAGCGGCGTCCTCCAGCGGCGCGCCCATGCGATAAAGCCCGCCTGCCGCGTGAGGATCGTGAGGATCCAGATTGCCGTTCACGCCAAGCCCTTCGCCTTATGCAACCTAATAGGAATCAGCCGCTCTGCCAGCTCCAGTCGCCGCGACTCCAGCCACCCCGGCAGGCATAGCCGCTCGCCCAAGGACTCCAACGGCTCGTCGATGGCAAAGCCAGGGTTGTCGGTAGCGAGCTCAAAAAGAACGCCGCCGGGCTCGCGGAAGTAGATCGACTGGAAGTAATCGCGGTCGAGCACTGCGGTCGTCTGAATATGCTTGCCGATCTCTGCGCGCCACTCCAGCTGCGAGGCGGCGTTGGCCACGCGAAACGCTATGTGATGCACCGAGCCAGCTCCCGACTGCCCGAAGCTCGCATGCGGATCGACGATGACGTCGATGTGATCGCCCAGAGCGGGAGCCTGCCCGTTGCCTACGGCTGCGAAGCGCAGGCGGTTGCCCTCCTCCGCGACCTTACGGAAGCCCATCACCGCAAGCGTCTTCGTCGTCTCCTCGGCGTCGATCTCCAGCATGGTCACACCGAAGAGACCGCGAATCGCATGCTCCGCCGGCACATCCGAAAACCGCGGAGCGTGCGCCGCGCCAGCGTCTGCATGGCCGACGATCTCAATCTTCATGCCATCAGGATCGGCCAGCGTGAGGACCTCTTCCTGAAAACGGTGGCCACTGGATTCGAACAATAAACCCCGCTCGGTTAGCCGCTGTTCCCAGTACGCGATCGACGCCAGGGGAACGCTGAACGCCGTATGCGTCACCTCGCCTGCACCGGCCGACCCACGCTCGGCGTTCGGCCACGGGAAGAACGTCAGGATTGTGCCTGGCGATCCAACATCGTCGCCGAAGTAGAAATGATAGGTTCCGGGGTCGTCGAAGTTGACGGTGCGCTTCACAAGACGCAGCCCGAGTACCTGGGTGTAAAAATCGAGATTCGGCTGCGGATCGGACGCAATGGCTGTGACGTGATGCAGTCCAACAATCGGCTGTGCCAACATGGGGAAAATCCTCTATTCGATAAGATTCACCGTCGCGGAGGTCGGATTCATTGCCATTCGTTCGCCCGGCTATCGTACACTCGGCAATCATGCCCCCAGCAATATTCGCACACGAGCTCACCCGTAGGTTCGACAGCTTCACCGCGGTCGATCACATCAATCTTGCGGTCGAACCGGGCCAGTTTTTTGGCTTCCTCGGTCCCAATGGCGCAGGCAAATCCACCACCATCAAGATGCTTACCGGCCTGCTCGCGCCCAGCTCCGGCTCCATTCAGATCCTCGGCCAAGACCTCTTCTCGAACCCGATTGAGGTCAAGCGACACATCGGTGTCGTTCCCGAGGGCATGGCGCTCTTCGGCAAGCTGACCGCCCGCGAATACCTGCTCTTCGTCGGCCGCATGTACGGCCTCGATAAGGCCACGGCTGCGGAGCGAGCCGCAGAGTTGCTGGAGTTCATGGGGCTTGCCAACGAGCCCAGGAAGGTGATCGCCGACTACTCGCACGGCATGGGAAAGAAGCTTGCGCTGGCCGCCGCCGTCATCCACGGGCCAAAGGTTTTGTTTCTCGACGAGCCCTTCGAAGGTGTCGACGCGATCGCCGCCGGGACGCTCAAGTCCATGCTGCAGGGCATGATTGCGCGCGGCGCGACCATCTTTCTCACCTCGCATGTGCTCGAGATCGTCGAGCGACTCTGCTCGCACATCGCCATCATCCACCGCGGCCGTATCGTCGCCAACGGCTCGCTCGATGAGCTCCGCGCCGGCGTACAGGCCCGCCTCACACCGGGCGTCGAGGTGGACCCAAATGCGCGCCTCACCCTGGAACAGATCTTTCTCAACGTCGTCGGCGGCGAGGCCGGCGTGACGCATCCGGAGCAGGAGTTGACATGGCTGAGCTAGCCCCTCAAAGCCGCCGGCCGGCCGGCCCCTGGACGGGACGCCAGACGCGCGCACAGTTCGCAGCGATCGCGTGGCTGCGCTGGCGCATCCTGGTCAACAGTTTGCGGCGCAAAGGCCGTGTCGGCGAGCTCATCGGCAACATCGTTGTCTACCTGGTCTCCGCTTCAATCGTGGTCTTTCTTGTCGGTGGCGCTGGCGTTGCAGCGTACTACCTTGCTGGCCATGGCCATCTCCATCGCATTTCGTGGATGTTGTGGGGAATCTTCATCCTCTGCCAGCTGCTCAATATTCAGCTCGCACAACCCTCAACCACCTTCGATCCAACGCAGCTCATTCGCTTTCCGCTGCGCGTCGATACGTACGTTGCCATCCGTCTCTTCTTCGGCCTGCTGACGCCTGCAAACATCGTCGGCACCCTGATGTCCCTGGCNNGCAACGAATGTCCTGTTCTCCCGCATGGTCTTCGCGTGGGTCGACCGCTGGCTGGCTACGCGACGCGCACGCGAGATCTTCACGGGTCTGATCTTCACCTTCTCACTGGGCATCCAGTGGGCGAATTTCACCTTCAACCCGGCCTACAGCAATAGCCACACGCACCACACGCATGGCATCTCGCACCAACACATTCACTTCATAATCACCGTGTATCGCCGAGTGCGGCCCTTGCTCGCCGCTCTGCCACCAGACCTCACGGCCTCATCTCTCGTCGCCGCGAATCAAGCGGCCGTCGCCAGCTTTTTTGCATATACGCTGGCATGCGCGCTCTTCGCCGCTGCCTTCCTCACCGTATTCGCGCTGCGCATGCGCACAGAGTTCCGCGGGGAAAGCCTCTCCGATGCGGCCACTGGGGTATCGCGCAAAGCCGTGAGGCCCGCGGCAGCTAAACTCGCGCACTCCACCAGCACACCCGCGGCCGTCGCGCCCCCCACCTCCAGCAGCAGCTTCGGGGTTCCATCCGTCTTCGTCACCATGCTCGGCAAAGAACTTCTGTATGTTCGCCGGCATATGGGAATCCTCTATGGCCTCATCATGCCCATCTTCCTGGTGATCATCTTCGCGAGCAAGTTCGCCGCGCGCTCGAACTCCATCTGGATCTTCCCCACCGCTGTCGCCTACACGCTGCTGGCCATCTGTCCGCTCAGCTACAACTCCTTCGGCTTCGAGGCCGAGGGTTCGCAGTTCTACTTCCTTGCCCCGGTGCGCATGCGTGACATTCTGCTGGCGAAAAATCTCTTCAACTTCCTCCTGGCGCTGGTCGAGATAATCGTCATCTTCGGCATCATCAGCTACATGACCGGGATGCCATCGCTGCAGATCGCCGCAGCGGCCATGCTTTGGGCTGCAGGAACACTGGCGATCAGCAGCATCTTCGGCAATCGCCGCTCGATCAGCACACCTAAGAAGATCAGCTCGCAGCGCATGGCCAATAAGCAGACCTCAAAGCTCAACGCCTTCATCAGCATGAGCGTCCTGGTGATCTCTGCCGGTACCGCCGCTGGCCTGTTCGGCATCTGCATCGGGTTTCATCTGCGGTGGGCGTTGATTCCCATCTTCGCGATCTTCGCAGCGATCGAAATCGGCATCTACATCCATAGCTTGGGCTCGCTCGACCAATTCGCCCTCGACCACCGCGAAGAGCTGTTCACCGAACTCTGCAAACAGAGCTAACGATTCGCAGTTCCGATTACGCTCAACATTCGGCCCGTGTACCCATGCTCGGCGCGATGGCTGAAGTATTTCCTGCGCCCGTTCTTCAGCCTGGCGCAGGCCGTGCACTCGCCCACGACGCTGATCGCCTTCGCCTTCAGCCCGGCATCGAGCAGTTGCCGCCGGTTGGCCTCCCATAAGTCGAGGTGGATCTGCGGTCCGAGGTTGGAGTGCCCCGGCGCCCGCGCCGTCAGAAACAGCAGTGGATACTTCTCCCGCACAGGGTCCGGGTCGTAGACCTCCGAGAACAACTCCGGCGCATAGGCAAACTGGCTCCCGAACTCGAATTGCACCTCTTCGCCCACCGCGAAGCAGCACGCGCCAATCGCCGGCCCAATCGCTGCCACCAAATCCTTCGGTCGCGAGCCAAACTCTCTCTGCATGGTGCCGACGCCGCGCNNGCGCTCTACGATCCGCGCCAGCGTTCCACGCCAGCCCGCATGGAACGCCGCAACCGCCCGCGTGCGCGTGTCCGCGATGAGCACCGGCACGCAGTCCGCGGTCTGGATTCCAAGCAGCAGCCCACGCTCGCGCGTCATCAGGCCATCCCCACGCAGCACAGCCCGGCCCTCAGGCGTAGTCAGGCCAGGAGTCGCCAATGGCCCGGCGCTTCGCTCCACCAGCCGCAGCACTCCGCTGTGAAACTGCCGCACCGTAACCAACTCGGGCTTGCTCTTGCCCCCAACCGCTCCAATGAACCGCCGCCGGTTCTCAGCCACCGTCGCGGCATCGTCCTCGGCGGTCCAGCCCAGATTCTGCTCGGCAACCTCGCCACAGCTGTACGCCGTGGATCGACCGCCTTGCCGCGTGCTGAAGCCCGCCTGCAGCCATGGAAACTGCTCCCATTCGGCGATCGTCACCATGCCCGGCGCGCGGCGGCCCGCAACCGCGATCTCCAGTGGGGTTGAGCTCTTCGGAAGCCGAACGCGCTCGCCGCGCTTCCAGCTTCCACCCCGCGTCGACCGCCGTCCGTGCTCCAGCCCCGCACCAGCGAGAACGGCGTCCACCGCTCCAATGGCCTCTGAGCTATCCGACCAATCTGTCATAAATGGATTCTACAAAAATGGATTCTACAAACCCGCCATGGACTTGCCACTCCGGGGCAGTTCGATGCCCTTAAAAATTCCGGGCCCGCTTTCTGGCGGGCCCTGGAGAGGCTTTGGGGAGGGGAGGTGCTGAGGAATTCTTAGGGGGTCGCCCGAAAAAAGGGCAAAGGGGAGGAACTTACTTCAGGTGGGACAGATTGAATAGCCTCTCAGTTGTATATTCAGACGCTCGATGGTCTGAATTAGTTGCATCTTTTCCTTAAGACGATTTTGGGTTGCCAAACTGCGAGAGCCTTGCAACCTTCCCGAGTCCCACGCGTCCAATTTCGCAGCATGTCAGAGTCAGACGGTCGAGGATCACCTCGATGGCCCTCATCTCAAGCCTGAACGTAACTTCTGGAGGCGCCGTGCATTTCGTCTTTTCAATTGGAAAATCACCCAACCTATTGCAATTGAGCCACTTTGGCGTATATTATACCGCGACTGCAGCATGATGAAATCAATCCATATCGCATCCCATCTCCTTCGCTCCCGAATCGGCAAACTTTGCGTTGCCATCAGCGGCACATCTCCGCAAGAGATGATCAACAAGGCCACCGAAGTCCTCAAGGAGACCACTTTCCTGGAGTTTCGCCTCGACTATCTGGCGAAGCCGGCCCTCGCGCTTTCGTCTTTCAAACACTTTCTGGCTGAAAACGGCGCCGCAACGGCCATCGCCACCTGTCGACGCAAAGAGAACGGTGGGCGCTTCGATGGCTCGACGACTGCTGAGCTCGAGATCCTGCTGAAGGCGGCATCCTCTGGATTCCAGCTGGTCGACATCGAGCTCGAAGCGATCGAGAAGCTCCCGAAGGGGACGATGAACCAGCTCCGCGGGGCGGGCGCTGCGGTCATCATCAGCCATCACGACTTCCACGCGACGAAAGACCTCGACGCCATATACCAGCGCATCAAGCCGTATGCGCCGGATTTCATCAAGATCGTGCCGACAGCTCGCTCACTCTCGGACAACCTGACGCTCATGCGCTTTCTTGAGCGCGTTGAAGACGAGTCGAACTCCACCGTCGTCGGCATCTGCATGGGAGAGCCCGGAATCATCTCGCGGGTGCTCGGCGTGCGCTCCGGCTCCGCTTTTACCTTCGCTTCAGCCAGCGAGGGCGAAGAGACCGCATCCGGCCAGATCGCCGCACGTACGCTGCTCGAGACCTACCGCGTAGACCAGGTCGATGCGGCCACCAAGATCTACGGTGTCGCGGGCAACCCGATTCACAGCTCGCTCTCACCGCTGATGATGAACACGGCCTTCCGCCGCGAGACCGTCAATGCCGTCTATTTAGGCCTCCAGACATCGAAGGCTGACGACCTCTTCAAGCTCGCACGCGAGGTGCCCATTCAGGGCCTGAGTATCACCATGCCGCTCAAGCAGGACGTGATGCCGCTGCTCGAACGCACCGACCAGCTCTCCGCGAAGATCGGCGCGGTCAACACGATCCTGCGCGCGCAGGACGGCAAGTTCTACGGCTTCAATACGGACGTCGCGGGCATCGTCACGCCGCTCGAGCGGCGGCTCACGCTGAAGAACGCGAAGATTCTCGTGCTCGGCGCCGGCGGGGCAGCACGCGCCGCCGTCTTCGGCTGTTGCGATAAGGGCGCCGAGGTCTTCATCCTCAACCGCACCCACGAGACCGCGCAGAAACTAGCCAGGCAATCCGGCGCAAAGGCTATCCGGCGCGACGCCGTCGCCAAGACCCACTTCGACGTCATCATCAACACCACACCGATCGGCATGGCGGGCAACACGTCAAAGAACACGCCCGCATCGCCGCTTGAAGCCGCCGAGCTCAACGCCCGCTACGTCTTCGACCTCGTCTACAACCCCATCGAGACGCCCCTGCTGCGGCTTGCGCGCCAGAAGGGCATCGCCGTCATCACCGGCGTCGAGATGTTCGTCCAACAGGGCGCACGCCAGTTCGAGATATGGACCGGCAAGCCCGCGCCCGAAGAGGAGATGCTGCGGGTTGTGCTGCACGCGCTGCGCCAGGGCACCGAAGCCTCCACGGAAGCAGAAACACCGGCGGCAGCCAGTGCGACCCCCTCGCCGAAGACCGAAGCTACTCCGGCACCCGCCCCACCAAAGGCAAAGCACGTGCCGTCAGCCGCAGTGCCGTCCAAACCTGCACCGGCCGCGGTCAAGGCGAAGCCGTCCGTTGCGGCAAAGGCGCCAGCCAGGAAAGCGGCTGCGGCAAACGTGCCAGCCAGGAAAGCCGCCGCGGCGAAACCCGCGCCGAGGAAGGCCCTCGCAAAAGCGCCCGTCAAGCAGAACCGGCTCGTGTCCAAGGCACGCTAAGCGACGACCTCGACCTGGGCTTTTTAGCCTTGCCGAATCACCGACCTTCAAACTCCTTGCCAATCCACCGCTGCAAGGCCGACATGCTGACCTCGCGGCCGAGGAAGGCCTGCACCAGCTCGCGCGCCGGCTTCGACCCGCCCGGTTCGAGCACCTCGCGCCGGTAGCGCATCGCCACCGGGCCTTCAATCAAATTCTTCTGATCGAACTGCGCGAAGAACTCCAGCGCCATCACCTTGTCGTATAGATAGGTGTAGTAGTTCGACGTATAGCCGACGAGGTGCGTGAACGCCGCATACATCCGGTTGCCGTCGACAAACTCATAGTATGAGAAGCGGTCATACCCGGCCTGCAGCAGCGCGTCCAGATCCAGCTCGGCAGCCTTCTTGTCGTGCGTGTCGAGAGAGTACGTCGCATACATCACCTGGGTCAGCGTGTTGAGCGCGCGGCCATGTGCACTCGCCCGCACCATCCGCGCGAATATGTCGAAGGGGATCGGCTCACCGGTCTGATAGTGCTTCGCAAAGGTGCGCACGAGCTCCGGATTCTCGAAGAACTCCTCCAGCATCTGCGACGGAACCTCGACAAAATCGCCCTCGGTCGTGATGCCCGACTGCCCGGCCCAGCGCTGCCGCCCGCCCAGCACCTCGTGCATCAGGTGGCCGAACTCGTGGAAGTAGGTCACCACATCGGAGTACTGCATCAATCCCGCGTCGTCATTTGCCGGATGCTCGCGGTCTCTCTTGGGCTGCGGGAAGTTGCACACCAGCGACGCCTCCGGCAGCTGCTGCCCCAGCACGCCCCCCACCAGCGAGCACTCACTAAACCACTTACTCTTGCCCGCGCGTGGATGCATGTCCAGATAGATCCGGCCGACCGCCGCTCCAAACTCCTTCGAAGCTGCGTCATTATCGACAATATCGAACACCCTCACGGCCGCATCCCAAACCGTCGCGCCCTCTACCCGCACGAACTTCACGCCAAACAGCTTGCCCGCCGTGGCCAGGATTCCCGCTTCCACCTGCTCGTAGGGAAAGTAGGGCCGCACGCTCTGCGAGTCGAAGTCGTACATCGCGCGGCGGAACTGCTCCTCCCAATACCGCGCATCGCTCAGCGTGAGCGGGAGCACCTCGGGATTGCGCCCGCGCACAAACGCCTCAAGCTCCGCGAACTCGAGCTGCGCCGTCTCCCGCGCGGCGGCCTCGACCTCGCCCAGAAACCGTCGCATATTCTCCGCCGACCCCATCATCTGGTCGACCGTCGCAAGATCCGCCCAGCTGCGAAAACCGAGCAGCCCAGCCATCTCCTCACGATCTGCGAGCAGCTCCAGCAGCACCTGCTTGTTCGCCGGATAGCCGCGGTCGTTGTACGCCAGATACATCCGGCGCCGCAACTGCGGGCTCACCGCATAGCTCATCACCGGCGTCATCTCCGGCGGATCGGTGGTGAGCACGACGGGCCCATCCGCCTCCAGCTTCAGGCCAGGCTCCTGGATGCCATGCTCCGTGACCTCAGGCTGCACCGAAACCGTCCGCACCCCGTGCCGCGCCAGGTAATCGTGCGGCAGCCCGAACAGCTCATCCACATTCTCGATGGGGATCTTCCGCACATCATCCTGTACCGTGCGGCTGAAGCTCATGCTGAGCTCGGTCATCCGATCGGCTAACGCGCGAATCCGCTTCCGCGTCGGTTCGTCCTTGTCCACGCCGGACAGCCGGTAGAGCAGCAGCGTGCGCTCGATGTAGTACTGGGTCGCTGCATCCGCGCCGCTTCCATCCACCGCAACCAACGCCTGGTACACGTCACGGTTCAAACTCAGCGCGACACTCGCTGCGCCAATCACCTGCGAGAGCTCCTGCGCCGCATCGCGCACATCGGCCAGCGGATGCACCATGAACATCATGCCGCCCTGACTCCCCGCCATGCGCAGATGCCAGGAGGCACGGTCGTACGGCACCAGCGTGTTCTCTACCGTCCGCGCGCCCTCCACCGCCAGCAGCTCGGCAATCTTTGCGCGCGAGGCAGCCAGATGTTCCTCCACCCATGCTCTTGCATCGTCGCCACCGGTCAGCCCAGACCAAATATGAAGCTGGTCCTTCTCGCCGCTCAACGCCACGCTCCCCTTCATGCTCGTCGCCACATCCTGAACCGGCTGCGTCATCTCGTCCCCACTTTCTACTTAAAACTTTACGTGGAATTACCCGCTCGCGCAGCGCCGTTGCCCTGGTTCTCCTACAATGGAAGAATCATGCGCTTTCTCATCGCCCTGCTCGCTATCGCCGGAATCTTCGACTCCTGCCTCGCTCTGCGCATCCACTACCAGGACCCCGCGGCCGCGCCACCCTGCGCCGTCACCGAGAAGTTTGACTGCGGCACCGTCAACCACTCGCGCTACGCCGACTTCCCGCCCCGCACCTTCGACGACGCCGTCAATTCCAAGGGCATCCACATCCCCGTCGCCATCCTCGGGATTATCGGCTACGCGTTCATCGCGATCCTCGCACTCACCAAGCAGTATTGGCTCACCCTGCAAGCCTCCGAGATTGGCTTCGCCCTTGCCGCCTTTCTTTCCTACCTGGAGGCCTACGTCCTCGAAAAGTGGTGTATTTACTGCCTCTATTCAATGTGCATCATCTCGGCGATTGTGCTGCTGACCATCGTCACCCTGGTGATGAACCACCTGCGCAATCGCAAGGCCTCCGTCATTCTCTACCCCTAAAGCCGCTACAATCTCCGCATGTGGCCCAAGCTGACGCAGTTGCTCGAATTCGCCCCGCACCTTGCGCGGCTCATCCCCATGGCCGACCGATTCCTGCAATCCAAGACCGCCAGCGAGGAGGCGGCGCGGAACGCAATGGAGCAGATGGCCGAAGATCTTCGCGGAGACCTCGGCAAGGTCGCGGCTTCACACGCCGGCATCTACCGCCAGCTCAATGACCAGAGCGAAAAGCTCTCCACCATCTCCGCCGACGTGCACGCCGCCCGGCTTTCGACCGATTCCCTCGAAGTACGCATCGCGCGCCTCGATAAGCAGCTCTCCAGGGTCTGGCTCTCGCTGGCTGTAGCGCTCCTGCTGCTCGTCGCGGTCTGCATTCTCTCGGGCCTCATCCTCGTTCATCTGCACCAGGTCATCCGCTCTTCCTAGCTCGATCATGCCCGTGCTCCACCGCACCTCCAGAACAGCCCGCCTTGCCCAACGTCTGCGCCTTTGCTGCGCAGCCATCGCCGCGCACCGACGCGTCTACGCCACGATCTTCGCCCTCTGCCTCGCGCTCCTGGCCGCTATCCTCTGGCCCTTCGCCATCGAGGACCTGCAGTCCTTCGCCGTTCTGGAGCGCGTCGCCAATAACTCCGTCTCCAAACCACTGAGCTGGCTCGTCGACGACCCGGTCGCCACCACGGAGTTCACTCTCTCACTCCCCAGTGGCCCCATCCGTGCGCGCCTCTACACCCCGATTCACCATCCCCATGCGCCCGCGCTCATCCTCCTCCACGGCGTTCACAATCTCGGCATCGACGAGCCCCGCCTAGTCGCCTTCGCCTCCGCGATGTCCTCGTGCGGCCTGCGCGTCCTGACCCCCGAACTGCCCGACATCAAGGACTACCACGTTAGCGCCAACTCGATCGACACCATCGGCAATGCCGCCGCGTGGCTCTCCGCGCAGCAGGACCACCGCCCCGTCGGCGTCATCGGCCTCAGCTTCTCCGGCAGCCTCGCGCTGCTCGCCGCCGCGGAGCCCCAGTTCCGCCCCTCCATCGGGTTCGTCGTCGCCATTGGCTCCGGGGACGAGATGTCCCGCGTCGCCAACTACTACATCACCGGCGAAGATCTCCGCCCCAACGGCACCGAAGAGCGTCTGCCGCCGCATGAGTACGGCGCTCTCGTGCTCGAGTATGAGAGCCTCGAAGACTTCGTCCCCGCGCCCGACCTCGCCGCTGTGCGTTTAGTTCTGCGCGACCATCTCTACGAAGATGTTCCCGCGGAGCGCGCCGCACTCGCCAAGCTCACGCCCGCGCAGGCCGCCGAGGCCAAACAGCTGATGGACACCAACTCGCCCATCACGCGCCGCAAGCTTGCCGAGGTCGACGCCCGCCACGTCCAGAGCATGGCCGACATCAGCCCGCATGGCCATCTCGCGGACCTCACCACACCCGTTTACCTCCTCCACGGCGAGGGCGACAACATCATCCCCTCAGCCGAGATGGAGTGGCTGAAGACCGAACTCCCCAGCAAAACGCTCAAGGCCTCGTTGATCTCACCCGTAATCTCCCACGTGGATCTCGAAGGGAAGGAACCTACCTTCATCGACCAATGGCGTCTGGTCCACTTCTTCGCGCTCATCCTCCACGCAGCCGAGGCGCGCTGAGCCAACTACCATGAAAGGTGAACCATGTCCCTCATCACCCTCTCCGACATTCACGCCGCCCAGACTCGCATCGCACCCGCCGCCGTCCGGACGCCGCTCGTCCGCCTCACGCGCGCGCG
>PLHC01000153.1 GCA_003138795.1 Granulicella sp.
CATCGACCAGTTGAGACCGCCGGTGATTGCGTCAAGTTCGCCCTCGTAGGGGCGGCCAACAGCTCGAAGTTGCCGATAAGCCGACTTTGCAGGCAGGTCGGGATTACTTCCGAATTGCTTGTCACTCGCCCGGCGCCCGTTGGTAAGATTGGGCCGGTCATTCACATCGCCGTCGCGGTTGTCAAGCAAACCGCAGGCTCACCCCCCAGAGCGGCAACAATGTAAGGGGTCGTAAAATATCGATTATGCCAGCTTATAGATCTCGAACATCGACCCACGGTCGTAATATGGCCGGGGCGCGTAGTCTTTGGCGTGCCACCGGGATGCAAGACGGTGATTTTGGCAAGCCCATCATCGCAGTTGTCAACTCTTTTACACAGTTTGTTCCAGGTCATGTTCACTTGAAGGACCTGGGGCAGCTCGTCGCCAGAGAGATCGAAAAGGCAGGCGGAGTTGCAAAGGAATTCAACACAATTGCCATCGACGACGGCATTGCGATGGGGCACGACGGCATGCTCTACAGCCTTCCCTCGCGTGAGCTGATTGCCGATTCGGTCGAGTATATGGCGAATGCCCACTGCGCGGACGCCCTTGTCTGCATCTCGAACTGCGACAAGATTACTCCCGGTATGTTGATGGCCTCCTTGCGTCTCAATATTCCGGTCGTCTTTGTCTCTGGCGGGCCGATGGAAGCGGGCAAGATTCAGCATGGGAACACTGTGAAAGCGCTGGATCTGATCGATGCCATGATTCTGGCGGCCGATCCCAATGCGAGCGATGCCGAGGTGGATGAGTATGAGCGCTCAGCCTGTCCGACCTGCGGCTCCTGTTCCGGTATGTTTACTGCCAATTCGATGAACTGCCTGGTCGAGGCGTTGGGACTTGGTCTTCCTGGCAACGGTACCCTTGTGGCCACCCACTCCGACCGGAAAGAGCTATTCCTTCAGGCGGGCAGAACCATCGTCGATCTGGCGAAGCGTTACTACGAGAAGGATGATGCGTCGGTTCTTCCCCGCAGCATTGCGACTTTCAAGGCCTTCGAAAACGCGATGACGTTGGATATAGCCATGGGCGGGTCCACCAATACAGTTCTGCATCTGCTGGCTGCGGCGCAAGAGGGCGAGGTGCCTTTCACTATGGCGGATATTGACCGCCTCTCGCGTCGTGTGCCGAATCTTTGCAAGGTAGCTCCGTCAGCACCTGCGGTGCATCTTGAAGATGTGCATCGTGCCGGTGGGATTTTTGGAATTTTAGCCGAGCTGGATCGCGCCGGGCTGCTCCATCGCTCAACGCACACAGTGCATTCGCCAACACTGGGCGAGGCCATTGACAGGCTGGACGTGAAACGGCCTGTGGCGAAGGCTGTCGAGGAGTGTTATCGCGCAGCTCCCGGCGGAGTGCGCACCACAGAGGCGTTCAGTCAAAGCTCGCGATATCCGGAGCTGGACCTGAATCGCGAGAGCGGCGTGATTCGCGACAGAGCGCACGCCTTCAGCACTGACGGTGGCTTGGCGGTTCTCTTCGGCAATATCGCCCACGATGGCTGCATCGTGAAGACATCGGGCGTTGATCCTGCTCATCTTGTCTTTACGGGACCAGCGCGCATCTTCGAGAGCCAGGACTCAGCGGTCGAGGCCATTCTGGGAGACAAGATAGTTCATGGAGATGTCGTGCTGATTCGCTACGAAGGGCCAAAGGGCGGTCCAGGAATGCAGGAGATGCTATATCCGACGAGCTATCTCAAGTCCAAAGGATTGGGCAAGACCTGCGCGCTGATCACAGATGGGCGTTTCTCAGGCGGCAGCTCGGGGCTTTGCATCGGGCACATCTCTCCCGAGGCTGCTGAAGGCGGCTCGCTGGCGCTGGTAGAAGAAGGCGACATCATCGAGATCGATATCCCCAAGCGCGTGCTCCGCGTGGCTCTATCCGGCACGGAGATTGCCAACCGCCGCAAGGCCATGGAGGCCAAAGGTGCAGCCGCATGGAAGCCTCTTGCTCGTGACCGGAAGGTCTCGAAGGCTCTGCTGGCGTATGCGGCATCTACCACGAGTGCAGCTCGTGGCGCCGTGCGAGACGTAACTCAGATCACGAAGTAGTGGACGACAATTCAATAGAGCATTGCTTCGTTGGGGATCAAGCGAGGATTTTCGCTAATTCCTGCTAGGCTTCAAATCGTTTAATTCAAATCGTTTAAACGGCCAACTCCCGGGTGGTCGGTGATCCGGAAGCTATCTGGCTCCGGTCTACACCAACCGCTTCAGTCTTAGTGCACGAAAACGGTGCTTTCAGCAAAGACAACGGCGCTGGGCAGATGATGGAGCGGCGGTGAGGGAGACCGCTGCCATGCGACAGAAGAGTAAACACAAGAGCAGATTACCCAAGAGCGTGTTGGGTCTGCCAGACCTCGACCATTCCAAGTCCTCTGTTCTTCAGAGCCTGGGATCGGCCGCCTCACAGCGGACCTATGGCCAAAGCCGCCGGGCTGATCTCGGTGAGCGCTAAGGTTGTCGTCAGCCGAGAACTACTTCGGGGCGCAGTCATTCAGGAGCACCCATTCTCACCCTCCCGTACGGCTAACGAATGAGTTCGTTATAGGAACTGCCTTGGTGTCGAAATCAAAATCGAGGTAGAGTTGTAGCGAAGTAGGAAGGGTGATGGAGTTCACCCGAACCGCTGTGGCCACAGGCTGCGGATGATGACTCCTGACAGGGATTGCCTGTTTCAGGAGCCGTCTGCTTGGCGCATGCGATCCCATTGCAGGAGCTTTATGAGCTTAGCCTTTGGAGGGACGTATGAAGATGGTCATCAGCGCGGATAGTCACGCGAACATCGTCGGCGGCCGTACGCACGCGCCATTCATTCATGCATTGGAAAGATCAGGCTCGCCTTCCGAGGAGACGCTGTGAGCGACCCTGCCGACAAGGCGCAGCAGCCTCCTGAAATGCAGTTCAGCCAGGGCACATTCAATGATGCGCAACGGCTGCATCTCCGCGTAAGTTGCGAGTACATGGACAAGATGCTCCAGCGGATTGAGGGCGTCCTGCATACCGAGGAGAGTGCGAGTCCGTTTTCCCATTACCAGATGGACCTGAGCCCTGCCCAGGGACGCGTGCTCGAAGATTACATTCGCAGGTTGCGCTCGCAGCTTCTCAGGACACTCGCTTGGCAAGGCATTCAACCCCCACCGCCTGAGATTCCCGCGACACGATCGATCGCGACGGACTTGCACTTCATCGCCATCGCCGTCTCCGAGCTTCGTCCAAATGCAATGCGCGGCTGTGGTGCGATGTCGGAGGCGACTGCCGCGGAACTCACGGGAGTTCTCAGCGAGTTGTCCTCGATCGTTGGCCAGATGATGAACTACGTGAAGAATGAGCTCGGAGATAGCCTCCAGCAGCGCATCCAGAAGATCGCCACCGGGGATAACGCGTCGCTCCTCTTGCAGCGCATCGAACACGTTGTCACGGCGCAGCCTGTGATAGAGTCAGTGAGTTGCCTAGCGACCGAGCGGAGAGATGGCCGAGTGGCTGAAGGCGCACGCTTGGAAAGCGTGTATACCGCAAGGTATCCAGGGTTCGAATCCCTGTCTCTCCGCCATAACTTTTGCATATTACTGATAATAAAGGTTATATAGAATAAA
>PLHC01000028.1:0-745 GCA_003138795.1 Granulicella sp.
CAGGAGCAGACGACGGAGATGACGCGGACGTTGGGCTTGAGTTGCGCGATGGCGCGCATGGCGCCGATCATCGCGGCAGAGCCGGCCATGTCGTACTTCATCTTGTCCATGTCGGCGGCGGGCTTGATGGAGATGCCGCCGGTGTCGAAGGTGATGCCCTTGCCGACGAGGCCGAGGACGGGGGCGTCGGCTGGGGGCGCGGTTGGGGGCTCGTAGCGCATGACGATGAGCGCTGGGGGTTCGACGGAGCCCTGGGTTACTGCAGCGAAGGCGCCCATCTTGAGCTCGAGGATTTTGTCGATGGAGTGAACTTCGCAGGAGAGGCCGAATTCCGAGCACATGGCGGCGGTGCGCTTGCCGAGTTCGGTGGGAGTGAGAACGTTGCCGGGCTCGTTGATCAGGGTGCGGGCGAAGTTCTGGCTCTCGGCGATGATGACGCCCTCGTTGACGCCCTTCTGCATCTCGGCTGCGGCCTGCTTGCTGGCCTCGCGGTGGAGGATGGTCGCGGTGGAGATGCCCTGATCTTTGCGGTCGCTGCGGTAAAAGTCGATGTCGAAGTCGGCGACGATGAGGCCTTCGGCGATGGCGCGGGCGGTGAGTTCTGCGGGGAGGGCTTCGTGCTCGGGGAAGGCGATGGCGAGGTCGCGGAGGGTGCGGGGCCTGGCAAAGCGGACGGCGACGCCGGCGGCCTTGCGGATCTCGTGCGGGGTGAGGGAGTTGGCTTTGCCGAGGCCGATGATGAGCA